>QHSZ01000031.1 GCA_003220595.1 Candidatus Rokuibacteriota bacterium
AACGTGCTGTCTCCCAAGGGACGCTTCGCCGGGATCGTCCAGGAGGAGGCCGAGAAGGCGCCGGAGCTGTTCGGCCCGATCACGGATCTCTCGGTCATCGCCCGGTATCGTGAGCTCGTCGACGTCCTGATGGCGGCCGTCTTCCCGCCGGCCTCCTTCGAGAAGGAGTTCGGCGCGGCGCTGGTCCCGTTCCAGCTGAGGAGCTTCTACGCCACGCCGGCCTTCGAACGCCTGTTCGGGGGCGAAGATGGTGCCGTCCGTCTCAAGGTGAATCTGGATCCGGCGACGCTGGACGCGATGCGCAGCCTGAAGGCCTACGCGCTGGTGCTGGCGCGCGTCCACGCGGTCGAGCTGGGCGTGCACTACCCGCTGACCCTGACGGTGGCCGATCCGGACACCGGGCTCGAGCGCCACTTCAGGGTCGAGTTCGACCCGCGGTTCATCGAGGTGGAGACGGTGGGTCCGGTGCCGCCGCTCACCGACGACGTGCTGCGGCGCCTGCGCGGGGCCTTCCTGGACCCCGAGTTCCTCCGCCAGGTCATCCCGCCGGAGAGCTTCGTGCTCCGCGGGTTCACGGTCTTCCGCGCCGTCGAGGTGACCGAGCGCGAGGTGCTCTCGTCGCTGAAGCGGGACCTGATCGACAAAGAATCGATCGTCTCGAACGTCCGCTTCGAGGCCCTCCAGCAGAAGCTCCGGACGCTGTTCCGGCGGCCCGAGCTGCGCTTCGGCCTGGCCGCGCTCGAGGGCGACCAGGTGCTCATTCTCAACTACGGCGCCGAATGCGAGCACTCGTGCATCTTCGCCGACTCGCGGCACCTGTCGACCTCGGCCTTCACCGGCTCCATCTACGAGCGTGCGGTCGTCGAGGGCAAGCCCCTGATCATCGAGGACCTCACCGCCTGGCCCGGCCGGACCGCGGTCGAGGACGACATCATCGGCAGCGGGCTCCGCAACATCATCGTCGCGCCCCTGCACTACCAGGACGAGGTCATCGGCACGCTCGAGCTCGGCTCGCCGCGCCCGGGGGACCTCGACGCCACGCATCTTCCGCTCCTCGACGAGGTGTTACCGCTCTTCTCGATGGCGGTGCAGCGGAGCATGGAGGAGCTGAACAACCGTATCCAGGCGGTCATCAAGGAAAAGTGCACGGCGATCCACCCGGTGGTGGAGTGGCGGTTCCGCAAGGCCGTGCTCCAGGGCATCGAGCAGCAGGCCGAGGCCGGCGCGGAGAGCGGCGTCGAGCTCGAGCCGATCGTCTTCGAGCGCGTGTATCCGCTCTATGCGCTCTCGGACATCCGCGGCTCCTCGACGCAGCGGAGCCTCGCCATCCAGACCGACCTCCTGGCCCAGCTCCACCTCGCGAAGGACGTGGTGCAGGCCGCGCACCAGGCCCGCCACCTCCCCGCGCTCGACGAGCTGCGCTACCGTCTGGACAAGCACATCGCCAGGATCGAGAAGAACCTGCGATCGGGTGACGAGGTCGGGATCATCAGTTTCCTCCGCTCCGACGTCGAGCGTCAGTTCGACACCCTCCAGGAGTTCGGCGTGGCGGTGCGCGAGCGGGTGGCGGCCTACCGCGCCGCGCTCGACCCGAAGCTCGGCACGGTCTACGCGCGGCGGCGGCTCTTCGAGGAGAGCGTGACCCGCATCGCCGAGGCGATCTCGGCCTACCTCGACCTCGAGGAGCAGGCCGCCCAGGCGATGTACCCGCACTACTTCGAGAAGCAGAAGACCGACGGCGTCGACTACCAGATCTACGTCGGGGCATCGCTCGTGGAGGACGGACGGTTCGATCCGCTCTATCTGAAATCCCTCCGGCTCTGGCAGCTCATGGTCACGTGCGGCGTGGCGCTCCGGACCCACCAGCTCCGCGACCGGCTCGCGGTGCCGCTCGAGGCGACGCACCTGGTGCTCGTCCAGCACGCGCCGCTCTCGATCCGCTTCCGCTTCGACGAGAAGCGCTTCGACGTGGACGGCGCCTACGACATCCGGTACGAGATCGTGAAGAAGCGGATCGACAAGGCGCTGATCAAGGGCTCGAGCGATCGCGTCACCCAGCCCGGCAAGATCGCGATCGTCTACGCCCAGCTCGGCGAGGCGCAGGAGTACCGCGGCTACATCGAGTACCTCCAGCACCTGGGCTACCTGACGGGCGAGGTCGAGGACGTCGAGCTCGAGGAGCTGCAGGGCGTTCACGGGCTCCGCGCGCTCCGCGTGACCGTCGATCTCAAGAACCCTCGAATCGAGCGCGCGGCATCGGCGCGGGACCTGACGATGGCCGCGCCGGTCCGCGCCGCGCTCTAGCCGCGCTCTAGAGGTAGACCGCCTTCATGAGCGGCTCGGGGTAGCGCAGCCCCGCGGCGGCGCCGGCAGGCACGGCCGCCCCTATCCGCCTGACGTCCTCCGCGCCGAGCTTCACGTCCACCGCGCCGACGTTCTCCTCGAGACGCTCCGTGCGCTTCGTCCCCGGGATCGGGATCACGTCCGGTCCCTGCGCCAGGAGCCACGCGAGCACGAGCTGGGCGGGCGGGCAGCCGTTCTCCCTGGCGATCACCTCGATCCGGGAGACCAGCTCGAGGTTCTTCTCCAGATTGTCGTCGTGGAAGCGCGGGTGGACGCGACGGCGGTCGTCAGGCGGGAGGTCGGCGGCACCGTGGACGCTGCCCGTCAGCAGGCTCCGGCCGAGCGGCGAGTAGGCGACGAACGAGATGCCGAGCTCGCGCAGCGTGGGGAGCGTGGCCTCGGCCTCCGTCCGGTAGAGGAGCGAGTACTCGCTCTGGAGCGCGCTGAGCGGGTGCACCTTGTGGGCGCGGCGCACGGTCGCCGGCGCCGCCTCCGAGAGGCCGAGGAAGCGCACCTTGCCCTGCTGGACGAGCTTCGCCATCGCCCCCACGGTGTCCTCGATCGGCACGCCCGGGTCCACGCGATGCTGATAATAGAGATCGATCGTGTCGACGCCGAGCCGCCGGAGGCTCGCGTCGCATGCCTGCGGCACGTACTCGGGCTTGCCGTTGACGCCGGGCGTCCCGTCGGGCTTTCTGAGATTGCCGAACTTGGTCGCGAGGACGACCTTGTCGCGGCGCCCCTTGAGCGCCCGCCCTAGCAGCTCCTCGTTGTGGCCCCAGCCGTACATGTCCGAGGAGTCGAGGAAGTTCACGCCGAGGTCGATCGCGCGGTGGACGACGGCGACGGACGCCGCGTCGTCGCCCTTGCCGTAGGCGCCCGACATGGACATGCAGCCGAGCCCGACGGCCGACACCTTGAGCGTGCTGTTGCCGAGCGTTCGATAGTGCATGGGCCCTCCACTGGATTGTGAGCCCGAGTACGATAACATAGGGCCTTAGTGAGCGAATACCACCTGAACAAGCTTCTATTCGACACCGCCGGCCGCCACCAGATGGTCGAGTCCATCAGTGACGAGCGGGAGCTCGCGGCCTACGACCTGAGCCCGGCGGAGCGGGAGGCGCTCCGCACGGGCGACCTCACGCGGCTCTACGAGCTTGGCGCCAACCCGTACCTGATCCGCCGCGTCTTCCGCCCGCGGTTCGCGATCTGAGGAGGCCCGCGTGGGAACGATCGTCGCCGGCTGCCTGACCTCGCACGCGCCGAACATCACCGCGAAGCCGGCGATCGCCGATCCGCAGCAGCGGGCGCGCTTCGTGGCGGGGCTCGAGACGATGCGGCGGCGCCTTCTCGCGGCCAAGCCGGACGTGCTCGTCGTCTTCGCGAACGACCACCTCCAGAACTTCTTCTACGACAATATGCCCGCCGTGTGCGTGGGCCTGGCGACGAGCTACTGGGCGCCCTCGAAGGGCGGTGCGGAGTTCCTCAGAGTCCCCGCGCGGCAGATCCCCGGCGCCCGCGACTGGGCGAAGGCGTTCGTGCAGGCCGGGCTCGAGCGGGGCTTCGACCTCGCCTACGCGCACGAGCTCGAGTTCTGGGATGACGTGTCGGTGCCGCTCCACTTCCTGCTGCCCGACGCCTCCATCCCCATCGTGCCGATCCTGACGAACTGCGTGGCGCCGCCGCTGCCGCGGCCGCACCGGAGCTACGAGCTGGGCGCCTTCGTCGAGGCGTTCGTCGACGACGCGCGCCCCGGCGCCGAGCGCGTCGCGCTCCTCGGGACCGGCGGGATCTCCCACTGGATCGGGGTGCCTGGACACGGCCGGATCAACCCGGAGTTCGACCAGCGCGTCCTCGACGCGATCCGTCAGGGGCGCGGCGAGTCGCTCGCGCAGCTCACCCACGACGAGATCGAGACGGCGGGCGGCAACGGGGGCCAGGAGATCAGGAACTGGATCGCCGTGCTCGGCGCCTTCCACGGCCGCAAGGGCGAGGTCCTCGCCTACGAGCCGGTGCCCGACTGGCTGACCGGCTGCGGCGCCGTCTGGATGGACGTCTAGCCGGGCAGAGCCCGCGTCACGCGGTCCGCCAGGAGGGCCGCGACCTCCTCCGCCGAGAACCCGAGCTCGCCGAGGATCGCGCGCGTCTCCGCGCCGAGTGACCGCGTGGCCGCGCCGGGCCGGAAGCCCGGGCCGTCGAGCGTGAGCGGCGGCGCCAGCACGCGCACCGGACCGAGCGCCGGGTGGGGGAGATCGTGGAGCAGGCCGTTGGCGAGCGCCTGCGCGTCGTCCAGCAGCTCGAACGCGAGCTTCACGTCCGACGCGGGCAGGCCATGGGCGTCGAAGATCTTTCGCCACTCGTCGGTGGTGCGCCCCGCCAGCACCGTCTCCACGCGCGGGCGCAGCGCTCCGTAGTGGCGCGCCAGCGCCTCGCGGTCCGCGATCGCCTTCTCGTGCGCCTCGTCGCCGAGCCCGACCGCCTTCATGAAGGCCCGCTGGAGCCCCGGGCTCACGCAGGCGACACCGAGCACGCCGTCCTTCGTCGCATACGTCCGGAAGTAGACGTTGACCATGCCGGGGGTTCGCACCTGGGGCGTGAGCGCCACCTGCTCTTCGAAGGACCGCCCCACCGCGCGGAGCTCGGCGAGCTTCGCCCGCGCCGCCGCGTGCGTCGGGCCGTCCACCGACTCCACGCGGACCATCGAGTTGTTCTGGAGCACCAGCGCCGCCATCATGAGCGCCACGTCGACCTGGCCGCCGCGGCCCGTCCGCTCACGGCGCAGCAGTGCGGAGGCGACGCCGAAGGCGAGTGTCATCGCGCACATGTAGTCGGCGACGGGCGCGTCGCCCGACGCGGGCAGCCCGTCCTGGACCTTGCCCAGGCCGGCCATGAGTCCCGTCCGCGCCTGCACGACCAGGTCCATGCCCGCGAGCCGCGCGTCGGGCCCCCGCCGGCCGAACGCGCTCACGTTGCCGACGACGAGCCGCGGGTAGCGCGCCTCGAGACTCGCCCCGTCGAGGCCGAACTCCTCGGCGAGCCCAGGGCGGAAGTTCGTCAGGACCACGTCGGCGCGCCCGAGGAGCCGCTCGATGACCCGTGCGGCCTTCGGATGACGGAGGTCGAGCGGCAGCGCGTGCTTGCCGCGGTTGCGCGAAACGAAGTGGCGCGTCTCGCCGGGTGCGAGCTGCGCCAGCTGCCGCACGGGGTCGCCCTCGAGCGCCTCGACCTTGATGACGTGGGCGCCGCCCTCCGCGAGCACCTGGGCGCAGAAGGGGACGGCGATGAACTGACCGAACTCCACCACCTCGATGCCGGCGAAGGGCTGTGTCTGGTCCATGACGCGTCAGCGCACGGCCGTCTCGCCGGGACCGCTGCGTCCTGCTCTAGCGGCGCGCCTTGCGCCGCGCCCGGACCGCGGCGGCGAGCTCCCGCAGCACCGGCACCGTCGTCTCCCAGGAAAGACAGGCGTCGGTGATGGACTGGCCGTACACGAGGTTTCTCCGGTCCTTCAGGTCCTGACGGCCCTCCACGAGGAAGGACTCGAGCATCACGCCGATGATCCCGGCCTCGCCCTGGGCGACCTGCGACGCCACGTCGCGGGCCACGACGGGCTGGCGCCGGAAGTCCTTGTCGCTGTTGCCGTGGCTCGCATCCACCATGAGGCGCGCCGGCAGCTTCGCGTCCCGGAGCGCGGCGAGCGTCTTCTGCACGTGGCTCGGGTCGTAGTTGGGGCCCTCCTGACCTCCGCGCAGGATGACGTGGCAGTCGGGGTTGCCGCGCGTCGAGACGATGCCCGCCAGGCCCTGCTCGGTGACGCCGAGGAAGCGGTGATGGTGCGCGGCGGCGCGCACGGCGTCGATCGCGATCTGCACGCCGCCGTCGGTGCCGTTCTTGAAGCCGACCGGCATCGAGAGGCCCGAGGCGAGCTCGCGGTGCACCTGGCTCTCCGTGGTGCGTGCGCCGATCGCGCCCCACGTCACGAGGTCCGAGATGAATTGCGGCGTGATCGGATCGAGGAACTCGCAGCCCGACGGAAGGCCCAGCTCGGCGAGGTCGAGCAGGAGGCGGCGCGCCAGCCGCAGCCCCTCGTTGATCGCGAAGGAGCCGTCGAGGATCGGGTCGTTGATGAGGCCCTTCCAGCCCACGGTGGTGCGCGGCTTCTCGAAGTAGACGCGCATGACGATGCGGAGGTCCTCCGACAGCTCGTCGGCGACCGCCTCGAGGCGGCGCGCGTACTCGAGCCCCGCCTCCGGATCGTGGATCGAGCAGGGGCCCACGATGACGATCAGGCGGTCGCCCTCGCCGCTCAGGATGCGGGCGACTTCCTTGCGCGCGCGGGCGACGACCTGCGAGCCCTTGTCGCTCAGCGGCAGCTCCTCGAGGAGGATCGCCGGCGGCAGCAGAGGCCGGATGCTCTCGACGTGCAGGTCGCGGGTCTTCATGGAGTGCCTATTGTACTCGACCTCGGGCGGATCTCGTGCTCGGCGCCGTCCGGCCGTATGATGGCGGCAGCCATGATCACGAAGTTCGCCACGGTGTACCCGGGCCACGTGGACTTGCCCGACATGGGGCAGCGCTCCACGCCGGCCAACGAGCGGCGCTTTTCCAACGAGCACCTGGCGACGGTCTTCGAGAAGACCGAGGCCATCGCGCGCACCATGGACGAGCTGGACTATCACGCGATCTGGCTCGCGGAGCACCACTTCCAGCACGAGGGTTACGAGTGCCTGCCGAACATCCTCATGCTGGCCGTCCACCTGGCCCACGTGACGCCGCGGATTCGCATCGGGTGTGGCTTCAACATCGCGCCGATGTGGCACCCGCTGCGCTTGGCCGAGGACTTCGCCACCGCCGACATTCTCACCCGCGGCCGGGTGATCTTCGGCGTGGGCCGCGGCTATCACACGCGTGAGGTCGAGACCTTCGGCGCCCCGATGCTCGACGCCGAGGCCAATCGCGAGCTGTTCGAAGAGCAGGTCGAGATCGTGCTGAAGGCGTTCAGGGAGGAATCGTTCTCCCACCAGGGGAAGCACTACACCCTGCCGCCGGTCGTCCCGTACCGGGGCTACGAGCTGCGCGAGCTCACGCTGGTCCCGCGCCCGATCCACCGGCCCGTGGAGTGCTGGCAGCCCATCGTGAGCGCGAGCGCGCGCGGACTCGACTTCATGGTTCGCCACGGCATCAAGGGCGTCATCGGCGGCGGCGCCGCCACCATGGCCGAGGGGCCGATCCACGGCTACCGCGAGGCCGCGGCGCGCGCTGGCCGTCAGCTCGCCCTCGGCGAGGATCTTTGCCTCGGCATCTTCTTTCACCTCGCCGAGACCCGCGAGAAGGCCGTCCGCGAGATCACGCCCTTCTACGAGGAGCACGTGAAGATGTTCGCGCCGCTCGGCTTCGTCCCGGGGATCACGTCCGCCCAGGTCGAGGCAGCCGCCCGTCGCGGCGGCTGGGGCGCCGCCGGCGTCCCGACCGTGGAGCACTACATGAAGACGGGCGCCTGGTTCGCGGGCCCGCCCGAGGAGCTGGTGGCCTACCTCGAGGACCTCGAGTCCCGCTTCCCCGGGCTGCAGCACGTCAACATGAGCATCAGCATGGGCACGCCGAAGGCCGTCATGCAGGAGCAGCTGCGGTGGTTCGGCAAAGAGGTCATGCCGAGGTTCGCGACCCGCGCCCGCTGAGCGCCGGCGACTCAGCCCGGCGGCGCCTGGATGGCCACGCCGCGCTCGATGAGCTGCTGGATCTGAGCCTCCGAGTACGCGAGGGTGCGCAGGACCTCGCGAGTGTGCTCGCCGAGCTCCGGCGCCGCGGCGGGCGGCGTCTTGGGCACGCCGGCGACGCTGATCGGGCTGTCCACGGTGGCGAGGCGGCCGAAGCGGGGGTGCTCGAACTCGGGCAGGAGGCCGTTGGCGCGCAGCTGCGGATCGCTCGCGATCTCCGCATAGGTCGGGAGGATCGCGAACGGGATGTCGTGCGCCTCGAGACGCGCCCGCCAGTGCGCCGCGTCCTCGGAGGCGAAGATCACGTCGAGGGTCGCGATGAGCTCCTGGACGTGCGCGCGCCGCCGGGCGGGTTCGGCGAAGCGCGGATCGGTCACGAACTCGGGACGGCCGACGACCCGGCAGAAGCGGGGCCAGAGCTTCTCCGGATTCACGAGGGCGAGCTTCAGCATGCGGCCGTCGCGCGTCCGGTAGTACACGGCGCCGAAGCTCCGGGCGCGCTCGCGCGGGAGCTTGGGCGGGAACGTCGCGCCGCAGAGCTGGGCCTGGATGTTCCACGAGTTCGCCCAGGCGCCCGCGGCGAGGAGCGAGGTGCCGACCTTGAGGCCGCGGCCGGTGCGCTCGCGCGCGAAGAGGGCGAGCATGACCGCGCCGAAGAGGGCGAGGGCGGTCGGATGATCGCCGGCGCCGCCGGCGAGCTGCCCGAGCGTGCCCTCTGGCGTGAGGAGGCTCGTCTCGAGCCCCGAGCGCGACCAGTAGACCACCGTGTCGTAGCCGGGCTTCTCCGCCTCCGGCCCCGCCTCGCCGAACCCCGAGGCGCTCGCGTAGACAAGGCGCGGGTTGAGCGGCGCGAGGTCCTCCCAGCGGAGCTTGAGCTTCTCGAGGGCCGCGGGGCGGAAGTTCGTCAGGAAGACGTCGGCGGAGCCGGCCAGCCGGTGGAGCACCGCGACGCCGTCCAGATCTTTAAGATCGAGCGCGACGCCCCTCTTCGAGCGGTTGTCCATGAGGAAGCAGTACGGCGTCGCCGAGGCGGGGAGCGTGGGCAGCTCGTGCATGCGCCGGTTGTAGTCGCCCTCGGGCGGCTCCACCTTGATGACCTCGGCGCCGAAGTCGGCGAGCATGGCGGCTGCCGAGGGCACGAGCACCATCGAGGCCGCCTCCACCACGCGGATCCCGGCGAGCAGGCCCTCCGTCATGGGCGCGATGGTAACAGAGCCCGCGGCGGCTCACGACCTCGAACCGGATGGTACACTGCGTCGGTGAGCCTCGAGCATCCGTGGGTGGAGCCGCCGGCGCCCGGCGCGGTCGTCGACGTCGCGCCGGGCATCGCGTGGCTCCGCATGCCGCTTCCCTTCCAGCTGAACCACATCAACCTCTGGCTCCTCGAGGACGGGCGCGGCGTCACCGTCGTGGACACGGGCGTCGGGCTCGACGACACGCGGGCGCTCTGGGAGCGCGTCTTCGCGGGGCCGCTCCGCGGCCGGCCGATCACGCGCGTCCTGGCCACGCACTTCCATCCGGATCACATGGGCAACGCGGGCTGGCTCACCGAGCGTTGGCGAACCGACCTCTGGTGCACGCAGGCCGAGTGGCTCTATACCGACGCCACGGGTGCGCCGAGGAGGCGCTCGCGCTCATGGCGCGGCGGGGGAACCCCTACCCGACTCTGGTGCCGACCGTCGCGCCGGCGTACCGGCGCATCCGGGACGCCGACGCGCTCGCGCTCGGCGGGCGCCGCTGGGAGGTGCTGACCGTTCTGGGCCACGCGCCCGAGCACGCGTGCCTCTGGTGCCGCGAGCTCGGCGTGCTGATCTCGGGCGACCAGGTGCTCCCGAAGATCACGACCAACGTGAGCGTGTGGCCCGAGGAGCCCCAGGCCAACCCGCTCCGCCTCTACCTCGACTCCCTCGAGCGTTTCCGCCCGATGCCGCCGGAGACGCTCGTGCTCCCGTCGCACGGGCTCCCGTTCCGCGGCCTCCACGCGCGGCTCGGCGCGCTCCGCGACCACCACGACGCGCGGCTCGCCGAGGCCCTCGACGCGCTCGTCGAGCCGCTCAGCGCCGCCGAGCTCGTACCCACGCTCTTCCGGCGTGAGCTGGACGACCACCAGCTCGTCTTCGCGCTGGGCGAGTCGCTGGCGCACCTGCGGCTCCTCGAGTCCGACGGCCGCGTCGCGCGCGCGGTCGGCAAGGACGGCGTCCACCGCTTCCGCAAGGCGTGACCGCCGGGGCCGCGATCGCCGCGGTCGTCTTCGACATCGGGGGCGTCGTCCAGGAGTCCCCGCTCCACGCGATCGCCCGCTACGAGGCGGACCACGGCCTGGCGCCGCACGCGATCAATCGCGCCGTCGTCGCGACGGGCGAGCGCGGCGCCTGGTCGCGGCTCGAGCGGGGCGAGCTGACGCTCGAGCGGTTTTTCGCGCCCTTCGAGGCGGACTGCCGCGCCCACGGGGTCGAGGTCAGCGGCGAGCGGCTCATGGCCTACATCGCCCGAGCAGGCGTGGCGCGCCCGCCGATGGTGCGCGCGATCCGCCGCGTCCGCGAGCGGGGCCTGCGTGTCGGCGCCCTCACCAACAACTGGGCGACGGAGCAGCCTCAGCCACCGAGCCCGCTCCGCGAGCTGTTCGACGTGTTCGTCGAGTCGCGCGCGGTCGGGATGCGCAAGCCCGACCCGCGCATCTATCGGCTCGTGTGCCGCGAGCTCGGCGTCGAGCCGGCGCGCACCGCGTTCCTCGACGACATCGGCGCGAACCTGAAATCCGCGCGCGCCCTCGGGATGGCGACGATCAAGGTCGTCGATCCCGATGCGGCGCTCCGCGAGCTCGGCGCGCTCCTCGGCTTCGATCTCTCCGCCTAGGGTTCAGCTCAGACGAGAAGCAAGCGCTCCACGAGCGACGAGAGCCGCCGGGTCTCCGAGGGCACGAGGTCCAGGAACCAGAGGGCGATGCCGTCCTTGTCGACGCGGATGACGAGCGCGACGGCCTCCAGCGGCCCTGCGCCGTCGGGCGGCGTGAAGCTGACGCGCACCGAGCTCCCGGGCTTGAAGCGCGTCGTCGTCCGGACCTTCATGCCCGAGGCGGAGATCTGCGTGCACGTGCCCCGCGCCGCGGAGCCCCTCTCGGACACGAGGCGCACGGGCAGCTTCGCGGGCGCGCGCGGCGCCGGCCGGCGCTCCTCGCGGGGGGGTGTCTGGACGCGCCGGCGCGCGTGGGCGAAGGGCTCGAGGAGCTCGAGCACGGCGCCGAGCCGCTCGAGCGTGACCGGTTTCTGGAGGTAGTCGAGGGCGCCCAGCTGCAGGCACGCGCGCGCCTCGTTCTCGGTCGCCAGACCCGAGACGACGACGACGGGCACCTCCGAGGCGCGGACGGCGGGGTCGACGAGGAACTCGAGACCGCTCATGCCGGGGAGCCGCACGTCGAGCAGGACCGCGTCGGCCTGCCGCCCCTTGAGCTTTGCGAGGCCGCGCTCGGCGCTCTCGACCGGAACGGGCTCGTGGCCGAGCGCCGCGACGAAGTCGCGGTAGACCTCGCGGACGGCTTCCTCGTCCTCGACGATCAGCACGCGCACGGCCGTCGCCTCAGGCGCGCCGGGCGCCGCGGAGCAGCGCGAACAGCCGCGCGCTCGTCACCGGCGCCTCGGCGATCGTCACGCCGAGATCGGCCACGGCGTCCTCGACCGCGTTGACGATCGCGGCGGCGCCCGGAATGGCGCCGCTCTCGCCCACGCCCTTCACGCCGAGCGGGTTGATGACCGAGGGGTGCTCCTCGAGCGCCACCGGTAGCGGCGGCAGCTGGTCGGCCTTCGGGATCGCGTAGTCCATGAGGCTTGCCGTGAGCAGCTGCGCGCCCGCGTCGTAGACGAGCTCCTCGCCGAGGCCCGCGCCGATCCCCTGGGCGGCGCCGCCCTGGAGCTGGCCCTCGACGATTGTCGGATTGATCGCGCGCCCGCTGTCGTGGACGATCGCGTAGGCGAGCAGGCGCACCCCGCACGTCTCGAGGTCCACCTCGACCGCCGCGGCCTGGGTGCCGAAGGCCCACGTGACGGTGTCGGGATAGAAATAGGTGCAGGCGTTGAGCCCCGGCTCGCCCGTGGGCTTGAGCGCCTTCGACTTCACCGCCGCCTGCGCCAGGCGGCCGAGCGTGACGAAGCGGTCGGGGACGCCCGCGACGTGCGCGCGACTCCGCTCGATCCTGACGTCCTCGGGCGCGCACTCGAGCAGCTCCGCCGCGACGCGGGCGGCGCGCTCGCGCACCGCGCGCGCCGTGCGCGCCACCGCGGGCCCGGCGTTCGCGGTGACGCGGCTCCCGCCCGTGCCCATGCCGAACGGGAAGAGCGTCGTGTCACCCGCGCTCACGCTCACGTCCTCGAACGCGGCGCCCAGCTCGGCCGCGGCGATCTGGGCAAGCGTCGTCGCGTGGCCCTGCCCCTGGGCCGTGACGCCGACGAGGACGTAGACCTTCCCGCTCGGATCCACCCGCACCAGCGCGCCCTCGAACGGGCCGAGCCCGGTGCCCTGGACGTAGCAGGCGAGGCCGACGCCGATCCGGCGTGGCGTGAGCGCCTGGGCCTTCTGCCGCTTCCGCCAGTCGTCGTAACAGAGCAGCCCGAGCGCGCGCTCGAAGGCGTGCGGGAAGTCGCCCGGGTCGTAGGCGACTGGGACACCGTCCTTATAGGTGAGCCCCGGCCGGTAGGGCATCTCCTCGGGGCGCACGAGGTTCCGGCGGCGTAGCTCGGCGGGATCGAGGCCGAGGCGGCGCGCGCCGAGGTCCAGCAGGCGCTCCATCACGAACACCGCCTCGGGCCGGCCGGCGCCGCGGTAGGCCGCGTTGACCGTCTTCGTCGTGACGAGGCTCGTGCCGAGCGCCCTGTAGTTGGGCACGCGGTACGGGCCGGGCAGGTGGTTCACGGTGTTCGCGGTGAGCCCCGCGCCCTCGGCCGGGTAGGCACCGACGTCGGCGAGGAACGTGTCCTCCAGGGCGACGATCGTCCCGTCCTGCGCGAAGCCGATCCGCGCGTCGTGCTCCTGCTCCCGGTCGTGACCCAGGCTCAGGAAGTCCTCGCGTCGCGTCTCCACCCACTTGACGGCGCGTCCGAGCCGCAGCGTCGCCGTGGCGACCAGCACCTCCTCCCCATAGATCGAGCCCTTCGGCCCGAAGGCGCCGCCGACGTCGGGCAGCGTCACGCGCACGCCCTCGGCGGGAAGCCCGAGGACCGTCGCGACCGCGTCGCGCACGCGGTAGGGGTTCTGGTGGGAGGACCAGACGACGAGCGCGCCGGTCTCGGCGTCGCGGTAGGCGAGGGCGCCCCGCGGCTCGATGGGCACCGCGGCGAGCCGCGGGTGCCTGAGCTTCGCGTGCACGACGACGGCGGCCCCGCCGAGCGCGCCCTCGGTCTCGCCGACGGCGCCGCGCACGCTCAGCGCCGCGTTGTCGGGCCAGCCCTCGTGCAGGGGCATCCTGCCGCGCGCGGCCTCCTCGAGCGTCGCGATCGGCGGGAGCGGGTCGTACTCGACTTCGATCAGCTCGAGGGCGTCGGCCACCCGGTAGGCGGTCTCCGCGATCACGACGGCCACGGGCTCGCCCGCGTAGCGCGCGATGTCCGGGACGAGCACCGGCTGGGCGAACGGGCGGCCGGTGCTCGCCGTCCCGATGGGCTTGGTGATCTCGGGAAGGTCGGCCGCGCTCCACACCGCGACCACGCCGGCGAGCGCGCGCGCCCGGGACGCCTCGATCTTCACGATGCGCGCGTGGGCCTCCACGCTCCGCAGGACGCCCAGGTGGAGCATGCCCTCGCGCCGGAGGTCGTCGAGGTACCGGCCGGCGCCGGTGAGGAGCCGACGGTCTTCCTTCCGGAGGGGCGAGGCGCCTATCATGGCGAGGAGAGTGTACATGGTCAGGCTCTATCTCGTGCGCCACGGTCGCGCGGCGGCGACGTTCGCCGAGGCGCGCGACCCGGGTCTCGACCCGGCGGGGACGGCGCAGGCCGAGGCGATGGCCGCGCGCCTGGCGCCGCTCGGGCCGCTCGCGATCGTGGCGAGCCCGCTCCGCCGCACGCGCGAAACCGCGGTGCCGCTCGAGCGTCACTGGCACCGGGTGGCCCGGATCGAGCCGGCGGTGGCCGAGATCGCGTCTCCCGAGCCCGGCCTCACGGAGCGCGGCGAGTGGCTGCGGGCCGTCATGGCGCGGCGCTGGTCCGAGGTCTCGTCCGACCTCCGGCGCTGGCGTCGAGGCGTGGTGGACGCGCTCTCCGCGATCGCCGAGACGAGCGTCGTCGTCAGCCACTACATCGCGATCAACGTCGCAGTGGGCGAGGCGACCGGCGACGACCGCGTCGTCGGCTTCGCGCCCGACAACTGCTCGGTGACGATCGTGGACGTCGAGGACGGCAGCTTCCGCCTGGTCGAGCGCGGTGCAGAGGCCGCGACGCGGGTCCTCTGATGCGGGCAGCGCGGGTCGAGTGGCGGCTCTTCGTCTCGATGCTGGCGAACCTCATCGGCGCCCTGCTCGCCTTCTCGTATTTCAGGTTCATCGACGACATGGCCCTCGGGCGGCCAGGCGGTGAGCACGGGACGATCACGTTCTTCTTGGCCGGCCTCCTCACGTTGCTGGTGATCGGCGCGGCCTGGGCGACTCACTGGGCGCGCCCGCTCGTGCGTGTCCGGGCGGGCTCGAAGGACGCAGACGACTGGCGCGAAGCCCGTCGGCGCGCCGTGCAGCTGCCGTACATGATGACGCTGATCACCGCCTGCGGCTGGGCGATGGCCGGCCTCATCTGGGGTGTGTTCGAGCCGCTCGCCCAGGGCCGGTTCGTGCCGACACAGGCGCTCCGGCAGATCTTCGGCATCACGTTCGTCGCGGGGCCGGTCTCGACGGCGTTCGTCTTCTTCGGCACCGAACGCCTCTGGCGCAAGGAGCTGCCAACGTTCTTTCCCGAGGGCGACGTCAGCACGGTCACGGGCGTCGTCAAGCTCAGGGTCAGGGCGCGGCTCCTCGTGATCTTCCTGATGCTCGGGACGGTGCCGCTCTCGCTCCTCGGCGTCATGGCGTACCGCCGGGCGCTCAGGCTCCTCGAGTCGGACCCGGCGGCGGCCGCGCGCCTCGTCGACAACATGCTCGTGACCATCGTCTTCATCGTGGCCGTCGGCGTCGTCTCCGCGATCGGCCTCGCGGTCTTCGTCGCGCATAGCGTCGCCGCCCCGCTCCGCGACCTCCAGACGGCGATGGGCCGCGTGGAGCAGGGCGACCTCCAGGCGCGCTGCCCCGTCGTCGGCAACGACGAGCTCGGCACCGTGGCCGAGGGCTTCAACCGGATGGTGGTGGGCTTGCGCGAGCGCGAGTTCCTCAGGGAGACCTTCGGCAAGTACGTGAGCCCCGAGGTACGCGACGAGATCCTCTCGGGCCGTCTCTCGCTCGAGGGCCAGGCGCGGGAGGTCACGATCCTCTTCGCCGACCTGCGAGACTTCACGCCGTGGGTGGAGGCGACGGACCCTCGGGACGTCGTGCGCGAGCTCAACGGCTACTTCACCGAGATGAACGAGGCGATCCGGCGGCACCGCGGCCTCGTGCTGCAATTCATCGGCGACGAGATCGAGGCGGTCTTCGGCGCGCCGGTCGCCGACCCGACACACGCCGAGATGGCGCTGCGGGCCGCGCTCGAGATGCGCGAGCGGCTCTCCCGGCTGAACGCGGAGCGGCAGCGCGCCGCCAAGCCCCCGCTCCGCCACGGCATCGGGATCCACACGGGGCGCGTGCTGGCCGGCAACATCGGGAGCGCCGAGCGCCTCTCCTACGCGCTCGTGGGCGACCCCGTGAACCTCGCCTCGCGCATCCAGGACCTCAACAAGCAGTTCGGCTCGGACATCCTGGTGAGCGGCACGACGCGCACGCTCCTCGACGGGCGGTTCGTCCTCAGCCCCTTGCCCGCCGTCCGCGTGAAGGGGAGCACCGTCGAGCTCGAGATCTACCGGCTCGCCTGATCCCAGACCACGGGCTCGAGCGACAGGCGCGCGCCGCAGCGGTCCACGACCGCCGCCTGCAGGTGGCGCGCGAAGTCGAGGACGTCGCGGGCGCGGGCGCCCTCGTGGCAGACGATCGCGAGGGCGTGGCGGGTCGAGAGCCCGACCACGCCGTGGCGGTGGCCGCGCGTGAAACCGGCGCGCTCGATGAGCCAGGCGGCCGAGAGCTTCACGCGCCCGTCGGGCTGCGGCCAGCGCGGCATCGCCCGCTCGCCCACGCGGCGGTCGATCTCGGCGAGTTCCGCCGTCGTGACGATCGGATTCGTGAAGAAGGAGCCGCAGCTCCGCCGGTTCGGATCGCGCGGGTCGTCGAGCACCATGGACTTGGCGCGGCGGATCGCGAGCACGCTCGCGCGCACGTCGGCGAGCGTGGGCGCGGCGAGCCGCCGGTCCTCGAGGTGCTTCTCGACGTCGGCGTAGCGCAGGGTCGGGGGGCCCCCGGGGCGCAGCCGGTAGCGCACGGAGAGGACGACCCAGCGTCGCGGCTCGCCGCTCTTGAACCGGCTGTCGCGATAGGCGAAGCCGCAGTCGCCGCCGGCGAGGGAGACGATGCGGCCCTCGCGCGTGTCGAGCGCGCGCACCTCGCTGACGGTGTCGCTCACCTCCTGGCCGTAGGCGCCGACGTTCTGGATGGGCGTGGCGCCGACGAGGCCCGGGATGCCCGAGAGGCACTCGAGGCCCGCCCAGCCCTGCTCGACCGCGCGGCGCACGAGATCGTCCCAGGGCTCGCCCGCCGCCGCGGTCAGCTCGACGGTGCCGTCGACCTCGCGCGGGTGGACGCCGCGGAGGTCCACCTTCACGACGAGGGCGTCCACGCCCTCGTCGGCGATCACGAGGTTCGAGCCGCCGCCGAGGACGCGGAGCGGGATCCCGCGCGCCTTCGCCCAGGTGTGGGCCTCGAGCACCGCCTCCTCGTCGTGCGCCTCGACGAACCAGCGCGCGGGGCCGCCGACGGCCAGCGTGGTGCGCGGCGCCAGCGGAACGCGCTCCCGGGGTGTCACGCTCGCGCCACCGGGAGATAGCCGAGGAGCAGCACGGCCAGGTGGACGTGCAGGAGCTTGTTCCAGGCGAGGCTCGCCTCGAGGGCGGCCTGCGGGTCGCCGAGCTCGGCGCCGAAGAGGCGGGCGAGCGCGGTCTGGGCGAGGCTCATGGCCCCCACCACGAAGTGCGGCGGCACCGCGCCGCCCGGACCGTGCGCGCGGTGGCTGTGCGAGAGGCCGACGGCGAGGAGGTAATAGGAGAACTCGTGTGTCGTCGCGACCGCCGCCGTCTCGCGGAGCCAGCGCCCGAGGGTATGCTTGCGCCGTGCGAGCCGGGCCGCGTCGGGCTCGCCATCCTCGCCGAGGAAGAACTGCGCCGTCGCGGGGAACTGGAGGAAGTGCGCGTAGAGTGCGTCGGTGACCGCGGCCTCGCAGGTGAGGACGATCGGCGCGGTACGGCGGATCACGGCGACGTCCGCCTCGCCGAGCCCGACGAACTCCATCAGCTCCCGGATGAACCGCGGCATGTCGGTAGCCGGGAGATAGGAGCTCACGCGTACGACTCTACAACAGGCTCACGGCTGAAGCCGCGTCACGGTCCAGGGGCCGCCCGCGTAGCTGTCGCCCAGCCGGGTGAGCGCCCGCGTCCACAGCGCCCGATCGTGGGCGCGCGCGGGCTGGCCCACCCAGAGCTCGACACGCTCGGCCCAGACGCGGTAACCGCCCCAGCGCTGCGGGCGCGGCGTGCCGCCGGCGAACCGCGTGGCCGTCTCCTCGATCTTCCGGAGGAAGTCGGCGCGCGAGGCGATGGGCCGGCTCTGCTCGCTGGCGGCCGCCGCATGGCGCGCCTCGATGGGGCGCGAGAGCCAGTAGGCGTCGGAGTCGGCGTCTGGTGCTCGCGTCACCAGCCCCTCGATGCGGACCTGGCGCTCGACCGCGTCCCAGTGGAAGACGAGCGCCGCGCGCGGCGTCGTGGCGAGCGCCCGGCCCTTCGCGCTCTCGCGATCCGTGTAGAAGACGAGCCACCCCGCCTGCCGGTCGAAGCCGCGGCAGAGCACCATGCGCGCCGACGGCCGGCCGTCGGGCTCGACGGTCGCGAGCGTCATCGCGTGAGCGTTCCGGATGGACGCGAACGCTTCCTGCATCCAGCTCTCGAGCAGCTCGAGCGGGCTCGCGGGGAGAGGCTCGGGCAGTGGGGGCTTCACGCTCCCGCCTCCTCGTCGCGCCGGGGATGCAGAG
>QHSZ01000371.1 GCA_003220595.1 Candidatus Rokuibacteriota bacterium
ACCTCTGGCGCAACGTGATCCCTCACGTCGTCCCCGTGGCCCGCTGCCTCGCCCCCGACCTCGTAGGCATGGGCGAGTCGGGGAAGGCCCCGGGCGGCACCTACCGCTTCGCCGACCACGTGCGCTACCTCGACGCCTGGTTCGACGCCCTCGGGCTCGCGCGGAACGTCACGCTCGTCGTCCACGACTGGGGCTCGGCACTCGGCTTCGACTGGGCCCGCCGCCATCCCGAGCGTGTGCGGGGTATTGCGTACATGGAGGCGCTCGTCCGCCCGATGACGTGGGCGGAGTGGCCGGAGCCGGCGCGTAAAATCTTCCAGGCGATGCGCTCGCCCGCGGGCGAGGAGATCGTGCTGGTGAAGAACGTCTTCGTCGAGCGGCTCCTGCCGGGGAGCGTGCTCCGCGCGCTCACGCCGGAGGAGATGGAGCGCTACCGTACGCCGTACCGCGAGCCGGGCGAGTCGCGCCGCCCGACGCTGACCTGGCCGCGCCAGATCCCCCTCGATGGCGAGCCGGCCGACGTCGTCGCGGTCGCGGGCGCGTACGCCGCCTGGCTCGCCGCGACCCCGCTGCCGAAGCTCTTCGTGAACGGCGACCCGGGGTTCCTCACGACGGGTGCGCTCCGCGAGTTCTGCCGGACCTTCCCGAACCAGGAGGAGGTGACGGTCACGGGCGCGCACTTCGTCCAGGAGGACTCACCTGACGCGATCGGCCGCGCGGTCGCGGCGTTCGTCCGGCGGATCGGCGCGCGCGTCGTTTAGTCCTTGGCGACCATCAACCGGACGGTCACCCGGCGCTTCTGCGCGTCGGCCTGGCCCCGCTCCATGATCGGCCCCAGGCCGACCAGGTTGATCCGGGGCAGCTCGACGCCCTGCTCGATGAGGAAGCGGCGGACCGCCTCCACGCGCCGCTGGCTGAGGCCGACGTTGTAGTCGTAGGTCCCCCTGGGGTCCGCGTAGCCCTGGAGGTCCACGGTGAGCCGCTCGTTCGCCTGGAGCTCCTTCACGAGCGACGCGAGCGAGGTCTGCGCGGCGTCGGTCAGGCTCCACTTGTCGAAGCCGAACCGCACCTCGAGGGTCTCAACCAGGTCGCGCTTGGTGCGATTCGACCAGAGCCGGGAGAGCCGCTGGTCCACGTCGTCGGCCCGCGCGCGCGCCCCCCGGGCGACCTCGCCCGTCTCGCCGAGCCCGGTCTCGACGCTCTTGAACCGGCCATCGACGCGCTGGGCCTGCTCGCCGAGGCGCTGGTCGAACTCGACCTCTTTCTTGCCCACCAGATCCTGCACCCAATCCTTGCTGGCACAAGAGGTCGCGAGCAGCGCCGCGGCCGGCAGCAGGATCGCGCCCGTCACCATTCGTCGCATTGGCCTCCTCCTTTGGGATCGACGCAACGATAGCGAGGTCCCGCGGGTCCGGCTTGCAACGCACTCGCCAACAGGCCATTCGGGCGATTTTCGGCAGAAACGACTGGACGAGCGCGACGCGTGGCGCCTCGGAAGTGTCACGCTTCGGAACGGGCGAGTCAGCCGGCTGACGTCGGCTCAGTTCAGCCGAGCGCGCAGCGAGTGGAGCGCGCGGCGGAGCTCCGCGTCGTCCGGCGCCAGGCGCACGGCGGCCTCGAACTCGCGCAGCGCGTCCCACCAGCGGCCCTGGCGGAGGTAGATGCGGCCGAGGTTCATGAAGGGGAACTGTCGCGGCTCGTAGCGAGGCGCCTGCTTGGCCTTCTCCAGCCACGGAATCGCCTCGTCGAGCTTGTCCTGCTGCATGAGGTAGCAGCCGATGTCGTTGTAGGGGTTCCCGAAGTCAGGGTCGACCTCGATGGCCTTGAGGCATTCGGCCGTCGCTTCCTCGATCCGTCCCTGGAAGCTGTAGGTCCAGCCGAGGAACGTGTGCGCCTCGGCGGTGGGCCAGGCCTCGAGCGAGCGCTTGTAAAGCTCGATCGCGCGATCGAGCTCCCCCTTCATCTGCCGGCGGTAGGCCTCCTGCCAGAGCTCCGTGGCGCGCTCACGCTTCTCCGACGCATCCACCGGCGTGGCTCAGACGGGCCACGCCTCGCGGCGGTGACCCATCTCCCAGAACATCCACTCGTACCGGCTCGTCGCGACGAAGTGCCGCGTCATCGCCGCCCGCTCCGCTGGGGAGAGGCGACCCGCGACCCGGTCGGTCGCGTCGATGACCGCGCGCACGACGTCGCCGAACTCCTGCGCCGCGTACGTGCCGATCCAGCGCGCGTAGAGCGGGTCGGGCGACCCGGAGCGCTCGAGCTCCTTGCCGACCTCCCAGTAGATCCAGTAGCACG
>QHSZ01000032.1 GCA_003220595.1 Candidatus Rokuibacteriota bacterium
CGACTTCCGCAACTACACCTACGTGAAATACGGGCGCGCGGTCATCGAGCAGCCGCGGCGCGCCGCGTTCCAGATCTTCGACCAGAAGGTGCTCCACCTCCTGCGCGAGGAGTACCGCATCCGCGAGGTCACGAAGGCCGAGGACGCGACCCTCGAAGGCCTCGCCCGGAAGCTCGAGATCGACGTCGAAGGCTTCGTGCGCACGGTGAGGGCGTTCAACGCGGCCGTCCAGCCGGGGACGTTCAACCCGGCGGTCAAGGACGGCAAGGGCACGCGCGGCATCGCGCCGCCCAAGTCCAACTGGGCGCAGCCGCTCGACGCACCGCCCTACGTCGGCTTCGGCGTGACGACGGGGATCACGTTCACCTTCGGCGGCCTCAAGATCACGCTCGACGGGCAGGTCGTCGATTGCGAGCAGCGCCCGATGGCGGGGCTCTTCGCGGCCGGAGAGCTCGTGGGCGGCCTCTTCTACCATAACTACCCGGGCGGCGCGGGCCTCATGGCGGGCGCGGTCTTCGGCCGCATCGCCGGACGCTCCGCCGCCCGGCGCTGACTCGCGCTCAGTCCGCGAAGCGCTCCGGGCCTCGCGCGCGCAGCGCGGGCTCGGCGGCGTCCAGGAACCACTCGGGCAGGAGCGTGCGGTAGCGCTGCACGAAGCGCTCGAAGTGCGCGTCGAGGACGTACGTGACGCCGTGGTCGCCCGCGTGGCGGCACGAGCGCCCGTAGGCCTGGAGCAGCGCCTTCGCGGTCTCGAGCGCGTACCAGCGCGGGTCGCGCGCGCGGCGCTCGGCGGTCCACGGGTCGCCGAGGTCCGGGAACGGCAGCTTCGTCACGATCTGGAAGCGCAGGAAGTCGTCCGGCAGGTCCACGCCCTCGCGCAGCGACGGGGAGACGAGCACCGTGGGCGAGGGCGAGGCCCGGTGCTGCTCGAGCGCGCGCCCCTTCGCCTGCGCCGACTCGACCCAGATGAGCCGCCGCGCCGTGAGCGGCGACCGCGCGGCGAGGTCGCGGACGAGGCGCGCGCCCACCGCGTACGAGGGCGCGTGGATCAGCCCCTTCTCCCGCGGGTGGGCGGCGAGGAGCGCCGCGACCTCGGTGAAGAGCGCCGGCTCGAGCGCGGGAAGGCTCGCCCGCGAAAGCGCGCCGACGGGCCGGTAGACGATCCGGCGCTGCTCGAGCGCGAAGGGCGAGGGGCTCGCGAAGACGCGCAGACCGTCCTCGGCGAGGCCGAAGCACTCCGCGACGACCGCCCGGTGGCCGAGGTAGGCGGAGGAGAGCACCGTGAGCTCGGCCGTGTCGGCCAGGAGCGCGCTCGCCATCGGCGCCACGGAGAGCGGGACCAGCTCGAGCGTCGCCGCGGGGTCCGGCGGATAGCGTACGACCCACTCCTGGTCCTCGGCATCCACGAAGTAGCGGAGGCGCGCGAGCGCGCCCTCGAGCTCGTCGCGCTGCGCGAGCAGCTCCTGCTCGGCGCGCGAGGGCGGCATGCGGAGGAAGTCGTCCGCCGCGATCTCCGGTGGCCGCAGCGCCTCGAGCTCCCGGCCGATCGCCGCCCGGCGCCCCTCCAGCCGCTCCAGGTGCTCGACGAGCAGTGGGCGGTACTCGTCCGCGGACGGAAGGCGCGGCAGCGCGGCGCCGAACCAGGCCTGCATCTGCTCACGCGGAAACGCGACGGTGAACACCGAGACCAGCTGCGACTCGAGGTTGTGAGCCTCGTCGATGATCAGCAGGCGACGCTTCCGCAGGTGCTCGGCGTGCCAGTGGCGGAGCGTCGCGAAGTACGCCGTGTTCGTGCAGAAGATCGGCCCGCCGAGCGCCGCGGTCTTCGCGCGCACGTACGGGCACTGGCAGAGCGGCCCCCGTGGCCGCCGGCAGAGCCCGCGCGAGGTCGGCACGCGCGCGCCCGGGTAGTGGTCGCAGGCGTAGTTGTCCCGTCCCTTCACGATCTGGAGCTCGCCGCCGAACTCGCGCTCGTACTGGTCCTGGAGCAGCTTTTGCGAGGTCAGCAGGTAGGCGTCGCCGCTCCAGCGCGCGAGCGTCATCGCGACGTGGCTCTTGCCGACGCCGGGCGGGCCCTCGACGAGGAACACGCGGGGCGCCGCCGGGTCCTCGAGCGCCTCCGCCATCGCGTCGTCGAGCCCGGCGAGGAGTCGCCGCTGCTCGGCGCGGGGCGTGGCGCCGGCGGGGAAGTGGGCGAGCAGGTCGAGCGCGGTGCTCACTCGTCCTTCAGGAGCTTCTCGAGCCGGGCGCGTGCCTGGCCGCGTGTCTCGAGCAGCGCGTTGATCCGGCCGATCGCCTCCTGATGCTCGGCGAGCGCCTGACGGTCGTGCGCGTCGAGGAAGTCGAGCACGGCGAGGGACCGCGCCGCGTACGTCCGACGCGCCGCCTTGAGCGGAGAAAGGAAGACGGGGCGGAGCTCGCTTCCGGCGGCGGCGTACTGGGCCTCGACGCGCCGGAGCTCGGCGATGGCCTGCTCGCGCGCGTCGCGCAGGGCCACGTACCGCTCGGCGCCGGCCGGGTCACGGCCGCGGAGCGACTCGACGAACGCCCGCTCGGCGTCGTCGCCGCCACCGCCGCGCGGTTGCGCCGCGGCGGCCGGCGGCGCGGCCAGCAGGGCGCCGAGCAGCGTCGCGACGAGGAGCAGCCGAGTCACGAGCGAGTTCCTCCGGAGCCTCGAGTGAGGCGACTCGAGTGCTATCAAATGAGCGACGCGTGCCTGACTCAGGCCACCCACGGTTCACGCCGGCCTCGCGGACCCCGCTAGCAAGGTAGCACGCGCGTCGTATCATGACGGTGTGCCCCCGGAGCGCAAACTCACGGTCCGGCAGTATTCCGCCGGCGGGCTCGTCGTGGATGAGCAGGGCCGCATCCTCCTGATCCGTGCGCGCGATCTGCGCGACCGGCCCGTGTGGACACTGCCGAAAGGCACGCTCGCGTCCCGGGAGTCGAGCGAGGAGGCCGCGCTCCGCGAGGTCCGCGAAGAGACCGGCTGGCGGTGCGAGATCGTCCGGGAGCTGGAGGAAGTCACGTACTGGTTCCAGCGTGAGGACCGGCGCGTCCGGAAGTCGGTGCGCTGGTTCCTGATGCGTCCGCTCGAGCAGGTCGGCGAGCACGATCACGAGGTGGACGAGGTCGCGTGGCTCGAACGGACCGAGGCGCTCAACCGGCTCCGCTACGAGTCGGACCGCCGACTGGTGGAGACGCTCGGCTAGCTCGATCGCATCCCCCGCGTTTAGGCTATGCTCTTCCCCACCGGAGGAGGTCGTCATGGCCACGCACTCGAAGACCAGACGCGCTGTGCAGCGACTCCGGCGTCTCGCTCGTCGCCGCCGCGAAGCCGAGCTCAGGAAGGCGCGGCGGGAGCCCGAGCCTAAGGCGCCGGGAACAGACGGTCGCCGTTCTTGAACGCGATCTGCTCGGCGACGTCGGGCGGGAGCTGGCCGAGCCAGACCTGCACGTCGCGCATGTAGTCGCGCACGACCTCCCAGCGCGACGTCACCCACGTGTCGGTGCCCACCATGAACCGGTCCGGGTAACGGAGGAACACCTTGCGCCAGTCGGGATCGAGCGCGCCACCGGGCGCCACGTCGGTGCGGAACGCCAGATCCACCCAGAGCTTCGGGAAGCGGTCGAGGAGCCGCGCCACGGTCGAGGCGCCCGCCGACATGCCCGCATGGGCCCAGAGGAAGCGCACCTTCGGATAGCGCGTCAGGAGCTCCTCGATCGTCACGTCGTCCACGTGGGCCTGGAGGAACAAGTCGCGCGCGGCCGCGAGCTCGGCGATGCGGCGGACGACCGGCGCGTCGACATCCGACGCGCTCAGGTGGAACTCGCCGATGCCGCGGTAGACGCCGCGCTGGAGCCGCTCTTCGACGTAGGCCGCGACCGACGCGTCACGCGCCCAGCCGCCCATGTCCTCGCGGGTGCGGTAGGGGCGGAGAAACGGCACGATGCTCTTCGGCGCGCGCGCGTAGAGCTTGAGCGTCCCGTCGTCGGGCGTGCTCGAGACGATCGCCCGGTGGACGCCCGCACGCGCCAGGATCGACAGCGCGCGCTCCGGCGTGAACGCGTCCCAGTCGGGCCGGCTGTAGTGGATGTGCGCGTCGAAGATCGGCAGCTCCGCCCCGGCGGGGGGCGGCGCCAGGGCCAGGAGTGCCCCGGCCAGCGCGAGCGCGGCTCTCCGGATCATCGCCGCGATCCTATCATCTTCCGGACCGGGCCGATGTTAGGCTGCGGCGTCCGGCCGGCAGGCACGGCACGGCCGGTACCCCACGCTCCGCGCATCGGGAACGGAGGCGAAGACGACGCGGTTCGCCTCGCCGACGCGCTGCTCGTGCGGGCAGCCGCGCCGGCAGACGATGCGCGTCGACGCGCAGCCGACGAGCGCGGGCGTCGCGCGCTCGAGGGCGAGCAGGCGCGTCTTCATCTCGCCGCCGAAGGCGTAGTGGCCCCACGAGCCGTCGCCCCGGATCACCCGGTGGCACGGCACGATCACCGGCACGGGGTTCGCGCCGAGCGCGTTGCCAACGGCGCGCGCGGCCCGCGGCCGCCCGATGCGGCGCGCGAGCTCGGCGTACGACTCCGTCTCGCCGAACGGGATCCGCCCCGCTTCCGCGAGCACCCGGGCCTGGAAGGGCGCCACCCCGGCGAGGTCCACGTCCACGGAGAAGAACGCGCGCCGGCCCGCGAGGTATTCGCCCAGCTCCTCGACCGCCTGCGCGGCGTGCCGCCGCGCGCGCGCCGACTCGGCCAGGACCCCGCGCCCGGGGTAGAGGCGCGTCACCCCGCGATCGGTCGCCTCGATCCGGAACCGCCCGGCGAGCTTCTCGAGCGTCACCGGCCCGCCCACGAGCCGCGGCACGAGGCGGTGCGCGCGCCCGCCCAACACGACGGCGTCCCCGAAGAACTCCCTGAGTGCCGTGTCCATGCGATCCATCCTTTCTAGTCTCCCAGCGCCTTGCGCAGAATCGTCTTGCCGCGCGCGAGCTGGCTCTTCACGGTGTTGACGGAGATCCCCCGGATCTTCGCCAGCTCGCGGTACGAGAGGCCGTTCACGTAGTGGAGCGCCAGCAGGAGCCGCGCCTCGCGCGGCACGCGGTCGAGGGCCCGCGCGAGGTCCATGGGCTCGACGCGCGGCGCGTGGTGCCCGCCCCCGGTCGGAGGCGGCTCGGGCGGTGGCCGCCGCCGGCGCAGCTCGTCGATGCACACGTTCGAGAGCACGCGGTAGAGCCACGTGGAGACCGCCCACTGGGGCGCGTACGACGCGCGCGCGGCGAAGGCCTTCAGGAGCGCGCGCTGGACGGCGTCCTCGGCGTCGGCGCGGTTGCGGAGCAGGCGGTACGCGACGGCGTAGAGCCGTCCGGCGTAGGCCTCCGCGTGGCGAGTGAATGTCGCTTCGTCCATCTCGAACAGGGTATACGCGGGTCGGGGCCCGAATGGGTGGAAGCGGTGCTCAGCCGAGCCTGCGGAGCGCCACGCGGCATCGCTCGAGGAGGGGGCGCGTCCCCAGCTCCTCGGCGATCTCCTGGGCCTCGTCGAAGTGCTGCGCGGCGGCAGCACGGTCCCCGCGGCGGAGGGCCAGCTCGCCCCAGCCGAGCCGAGCCCACCCCTCCCACGAGCGCTCGCCGTTGCGCCCCGCAAACTCGAGCGCCTTCGTCAGATTCTCCTCCGCCGCCACGAGCTCGCCGAGATCGAGGTGGGCCATGGCCAGCGTGGTGTGCTTGAGCGTCCGCTGGACGTACACGCTGGCCTTCTCCTGCAGGTCAATCGACTCCGTGACGAGGGGAATCGCCGCGGCCGATCGGCCGGCGAGCACGTAGGCGCGCCCGAGGTGTTTCAGCGCGTTGATGAGCTGGCCCACGAAGTTCTTTTCGCGACACACCCGCACGGCCGGCTCCAGGACCGCAATCGCCTCGTCGGTCCGCCCCACGCCGACCAGCACGTCTCCCTGGGCAGCAGCCAGCACCATCTGGCTGTAGAGGTGATTCGCGGCGTCCGCGACGCGCTGGCCCTGCCGGATCAGCTCCAGCGCACCTTCGTGATCCCCCAGCTCGCCAAGCGACTCCGCGGCCATGGCGCACGCGCCGGAGTAGGGCAGACCCGAGAGGCCGAAGCGCTCCGTCGCTTGCGGTCCCTCGAGCAGCGTCAGGATTTCCCGCGCCCGCCGGAGGCCTTCGGCGTACCTGCCCATCGCGTGATGCGCGTGGCACAGGTAGAAGAGACCCGTCACGCGCAGCCCGAGGTCGTTGCGGGCCGCGGCCCGCTCCAGACAGCGCTCGCCGTACGCGAGCGCTTGCTCCTGCTCGCCCCGCGCCCAATGGTACTGGACGAAGAAGGCGTAGATCGTGTCGAGGCGCTCGGTCTCGCCGAGACGCGTCGCCAGGGTCTCCGCCTCTCTGAACAGTGCAACCAAGCGCTCGGGCTGTCCGCCCCGCCAGAGGGGCGCGCGCATGGCGAGCCGCACGTCGACGCCCGCGCGCGCCGTCTCGCTGACTTCCGGCAGATGTCGGAGCGCCTCCAGCGCGATCTCATAGAACTCGACAGCCTTGTCGTCGACGAAGAGGTTGGCGGCGCGCTCGCCGGCCTCGCGTGCGTACCGGACGACCTTGTCCCAGACCTCGCCGCGCGTGAAATGGTAGGCGAGCTCCTCGGCGCGCTCCTCGAGGCGGCCGGCGTGGACCTCTTCGATCACGGCGCCGATGAGCGCGTGGAGCCGGCGGCGCTCGGACTGGAGGAGCGAGGCGTAGGCGACGTCCTGCGTGAGCGCGTGCCGGAAGACGTACTCGAGCTCATCGAGGCCGGCCTTTTCGTAGATCAGCTCGATCCGCTTCAGCTCGGTGAGGCTCTGCTCGAGCTGATCCTGGAGGTCGGACACCCGGCGGAGGAGCGCGAGGCCGAACTCCCGCCCGATCACCGAGGCGGTCTGCACCGTGCGCTTCTGCGGCTCGGCGAGCCGGTCGAGCCGCGCGGCGATGACGTCCTGGACGGTGTCGGGCACGCTGATCGCCGAGACGGCCTGCGCGAGGATCAGCCGCCCGTTCTCCGTCCGTACCGCGCCGGTCTCCGCGAGGGTCCGGCCGATCTCCTCGAGGAAGAACGGGTTGCCCTCGGCCTTGCCCGCGATCGTCACCGCGAGCTCACGCGGCAGCTCGGCGACGCCGAGTGTGGCGCGCACGATGCGCGCTGCGTCGTGCTCGTCCACCGGCTGCAGCCCGATGCGCCAGTGGTAGGTGCGGTCGCCGAACGGCTGCTGGTACGCGGGCCGGTACGTGACGATCAAGAGCACGGCCATCCCGGGCAGGCTCTGGGTCAGCGATTTTAGGAAGTCCTCCGAGGCGCTGTCCATCCAGTGGGCGTCCTCGGCGACCAGCACGACGGGGCGTCGTCGGCTTCCCGCGGCCGTCAGGCGCTGGATCGCGGCGACGATGCGGCCGCGGCGCTGGACGGGATCCAGCGTGGCCACGCTCGGGTCGCCCGGGTCCACCGACAGGAGATAACGGAGCAGGGCCTCGACGCTCGCCGCGTCCTCGCCGAGGAATTTGGTCCGGTGGTGGATCTTGGCGATGATCTGCGCCTCGGTGTCCTTGTCCTCGATGCCGAAGTTGCGCTTGAGCATCTCGACGATCGGCAGGAACGGCGTCGACTGGCCGAACGAGATGCAGTCGCCCTCGATCCAGGTGGCCGCCTCTCCGAGACGCCGGCGGAACTCGAGCAGGAGCCGGGACTTTCCGATGCCCGCGTCGCCGACCACGAACACCGCTTGGCCGCGCCCCGTCCGCGCCTGCGCCCACGCGCGCTCGAGGGTCGCCAACGCGTCGTCGCGGCCGACGAGCGGCGACAGGCCGCGCGCGGCCCGCGCGTCGAGCCGCGTGATCCCCTCGCGCACCTCGAGCAGCTCGTACGCGGCGACGGGCTGGCTCTTGCCCTTCACGGGGATCGCGCCGAGCGCGCGCGTCTGGACGTACCCGCGCACGAGGCGCTCCGTGGGCTCGGCCAGCACGATCTGGCCGGGTCGGGCGAGCTGCTGCATGCGCGCCGCCGTGTTGGTCGTGTCGCCGACGGCGGTGTAGTCCATTCTCAAGTTGTCGCCGATCGCCCCGACGACGACGAGCCCCGTGTTGAGGCCCATGCGCATGCGGAAGTCGATCCCGCGCGTCCGCTCGAGCTCGTCGCGGTACCGGGCGAGGACGCGCTGCATCCCGAGCGCCGCGTGTGCCGCGCGCCGCGCGTGGTCCTCGTGGGCCACGGGCGCGCCGAAGAGGGCCATGAGCCCGTCCCCGAGGAACTGGTTGACGGTGCCCTCGTAGCGGTGGACCTCGACGAGCATCAGCTCGAACGCGCGGTTGATGAGGGCGTGGACGTCCTCGGGATCGAGGGCCTCGGAGAGGGACGTGAAGCCGGAGGCATCGGCGAAGAGCACCGTGACCTGCTTGCGCTCGCCCGAGAGCGCGGCGCGGTCCTTCAGGATCCGCTCGGCCAGGTGGGCCGGCGTGTACGCCGTGGGCGTCGCGAAGCGCGCGGCGAGCGGCTCCGCCACGGTCGGCGCCGCGCCGAGCGCCGCGCCGCACGCGCCGCAGAATTTTTTCCCCGAAGGGACGCTCACGCCACAGACGGGGCACAACGCGTCCAGCCGCGCGCCGCACTCCTCGCAGAACCTCACGCCCGAGCGATTCTCCGTCTGGCACGCGGGACAACGCATCGCGGCTATTCTACGCCGGGCGGCGCCGCAGTCGTGCAGGGGCGCCCGATGCGGTAGAATTCCGGGGGTACCGTGCCGGCGCTGCCTTCGCCAGGTACGCCCGGGGAGCCAATCGTGAGAGCTCGGAGCCTCGCCGTCGTCATCGTCCTGGCGCAGGGACTCTGCGCGCCCGCCGCCCTCGCGCAATCCGGCACCCTCGCGCTCACGTCGACCGTCTCGGGCGTCGAGGCGTGGGTCGACGAAGCACCCGTCGGCCAGCTGCGCTCGGATGCCGCGCTGGTTGTCTCGAACCTCTCGGCCGGCCCCCACCGGATCGTCGCGAGGAAGGGCACGCGCACCTGGGAGCGTGCGGTGCCGGTGGCGGCCGACGAGCGGACGAGTGTCCAGATCCAGATCGACCTCGTGGGGCAGGCGCCCGTCCTCAAGCACCTGGTCGAGGTCGCCGCGCTCGCCGACACGATGTACGTGGTCCAGCCCGACTTCACGCAGTTCCGCCTCGGCGCCCTCCGCGGCCTCGAGAAGCTGCTGCCGGAGGGCGCGCTCGCCGTCGCCAGCACGGCCGAGGGCGACGCGATCACCTACCGTGGCCCGCCGCCCGGGGGCAACACGCGCCTCCTCTTCGCGCCGGCGGCGGACCGTGAGGACGCCCTGCGCGACCTCGTCTTCGTTGCGAGCCTCGCGCGCGAGACCGCACCGTCGGTCCAGCTCCCGAACGTCGAGCAGGCGATGCTCCAGGGCGGGCTCGGCGCCCTCGACGCCCACTCGGCCTTCCTCGACCGGGACACCTACGGGGACATGCAGGTCGAGATCAGCGGCGCGTTCGTCGGCATCGGCATCGAGCTCACGCGTAAGGACCAGGCGCTCAGCGTCGTGACGCCGATCGAGGGGACACCCGCCCACCGTGCGGGAA
>QHSZ01000372.1 GCA_003220595.1 Candidatus Rokuibacteriota bacterium
CGACCGGACGGCGAGGACACCGGTCGACCTCCGCGACGTGTTCGGCAAGGCGGCGCGGAATGGTCTGGCGTCATGAAGATCAAGGTGATCAATCCGAACACCACCGAGAGCATGACCGAGAAGATCGGCGCCGCGGCCCGCGGGGTGGCGGCGCAGGGCACGACGATCGTGGCGACGAGCCCGGCCATGGGCCCCGTGTCGATCGAGGGCCACTACGACGAGGCCGTCAGCGTGCTCGGCCTCCTCGAGGAGATCCGCACGGGCGAGGCGGACGGCTGCGATGGCTACGTCATCGCGTGCTTCGGGGATCCCGGTCTCCTGGCCGCGCGCGAGATCGCCCGCGGCCCCGTCCTCGGCATCGCGGAAGCGGCGATGCACGCCGCCAGCATGATCGCCGCCGGATTCACGATCGTCACGACGCTCGAGCGCACGCGCGGCATCGCCCGGCAACTCGTGGAGGCCTACGGCATGGCCCGTCTCTGCCGGAACATTCGCGCGACCGACCTCGCCGTGCTCGATCTCGAACGGGAGGGCTCGGCCGCGCGCATCACCATCGTCGAGGAGTGCCGGCGGGCCCTGAAGGAGGACCACGCCGACGCGATCGTCCTCGGCTGCGCCGGCATGGCCGACCTCTCGGCCGAGATCGCCCGGGAGATCGGCGCGCCCGTGGTCGAGGGCGTCACCGCCGCCGTGAAGCTCGTCGAGGCCTTGGTGGGCCTCGGCCTTCAGACGAGCAAGATCGGCGAGCTCGCCTTCCCGCTCCCGAAGGCCTACCGTGGCGCGGTGCGAGGCTTCGCGCCCGGCGGCGCGTGAGCCAGCGGCCGGTGACGACCAATCCATCCGATGAGCCGGTCCCCGGCCCGCGCGTCCTGCTCGGGCCCGGCCCCAGCACGGCCGACCCTCGCGTGCTGAGCGCGATGGCCGCCCCTCTCCTCGGCCAGTTCGATCCCGAGTTCACCGCGATCATGAACGAGGTCATGGCCCTCGGCCGCTTCGCGTTCCAGACGCGGAACGAGCGGGCGTTCCCGGTGTCGGGCACGGGGCGCGCGGGCCTGGAAGCCGCGATCGTCTCGCTGGTGGAGCCGGGCGAGCGCGTCGTCGTCGGTGAGTGCGGGCGCTTCGGCCTGCTGCTGATCGAGATCGCCGAGCGCTGCGGCGCCGAGGTCGTGCCGGTGAAGGCCGAGTGGGGACGCGTCATCGAGCCGGAGGCGATCGAGGCCGCGTTGCAGGGAGGCCGCACCAGGCTCGTCGCGCTCGTCCACGGCGAGACCTCCACCGGTGTGTTGCAGCCGCTGGAGGACATCGCGCGCCTCTGCCGGCGTCACGAGGCGCTGCTGCTCGCCGACGCGGTCGTGACGCTCGGCGGCTCGGAGGTCGCCGTCGACCGCTGGCAGGTCGACGTGGCCGTCGCCGGCACGCAGAAGTGCCTGAGCTGTCCGTCGGGTCTGGCGCCGTTGACGTACAACGACCGGGCCGAGCGAGTGCTGGCCGCGCGCACGACCAGGATCCGGAGCAACTACCTGGATCTGGCCCAGCTCGCCCGGTACTGGAGCCCCGCGCGGTTCAACCACCACACGGCGCCGACGGCCATGGTGTACGGCCTGCGCGCCGCGCTGCGCGCGCTCCACGAGGAGGGGCTCGAGCGGCGCTTCGCCCGACATCGGCTGCATGGTGACGCGCTCCGCGCCGGGCTCGACGCGCTCCGGCTGGCGCTGTTCGGCAAGGAGCCGCCCGCGCACCGGCTGCCGATGCTCACGCCGGTCGTCGTGCCCGACGGCATCGACGAGCTGCGCGTCAGGTCGACGCTGTTGCAGGATTTCGGCATCGAGATCGGCGCGGCCTTCGGCCCGCTGCAGGGCCGGATCTGGCGAATCGGGACGATGGGGTACTCGGCCACGCGGCGCAACGTCCTGCTCTGCCTCGCCGCGCTCGACACGGTGCTTCGCCAGCAAGGCTGGCCGGCCGTGCCCGGCGCGGGCGTGGACGCCGCCCTGGCGCACTACGCTTCCGTGGGCGCCGATGAGCTATCCGCGTGATCTGATCGGCTACGGCGCCGAGGCGCCCGATCCCAAGTGGCCGGGTGGCGCTCGCCTCGCGCTGCAGCTCGTCATGAACTACGAG
>QHSZ01000373.1 GCA_003220595.1 Candidatus Rokuibacteriota bacterium
CAACTCGATCCTGCGCGGACCGCGCGCCTGATGCGTCTGTCCGGTGGGGCGCACCTCGGGTATTGCACCAACGCCCACGCGGCCGAGACGGCCGCCGAGGTGGTGGACACTCTGCGCCGCGTGGCCGCCGGCGTGCGCGAGCGGCTCGACGTCCCCGCGCTGGGCCTCGGTCTCTATCTGAGCCATCGGGCCGCGTCCGAGACCGACGCTGGCAAGCTGCGCGACGAGCTGGCCCGGCTCGGACTCTACGCGTTCACCTTCAACGGCTTCCCGTACGGCGGATTTCACGCGGAGCGCGTGAAGCAGGCGGTCTACTTGCCCGACTGGACTGACCCGCGGCGCGCCGAGCATACGCTGAGGTTGGCGGCGATCCTCGACGCGATGGCGCCGCCCGACGTGACCGAACCGACGATTTCAAGCCTGCCGCTGGGCTGGCGGGTCGGCTGGACGGCCGAGCACATGGCTGCGTCGGCGCGCGCGCTGGTCGGCGTGGCCCGCGAGCTTCGGGCCCGTGCCGATCGCGGCGGCCGCCGCATCCGCATCTGCCTGGAGGCCGAGCCGGGTTGCGCGCTGGAGCTCACGCCCCACGTCGTCCGGTTCTTCGAGGGTCCTCTGGCCCAGGCGGCCGGGACCGAGCGTGAGTTGATCGACGCGCATCTTGGCGTCTGCTACGACCTGTGTCACCAGGCGGTCGCGTTTGAGGATCCTGCTGACGTCATCGGTGCCATGACCCGTGCCGGGATCCGGATCGGCAAGGTGCAGGTCTCGAGCGCGCTGGAGCTGCGCAACCCCGCGGACGAGGCCGCCCGGGCCCGGCTGGCTGCGTTCGACGAGCCGCGTTATCTCCATCAGGCGCGCGCTCGCGACGGCGGCTACGTCGACGATCTCCCCGAGGCGTTCGGCCGGTTGCCGCGTGACCGACCCTGGCGTGTGCACTTCCACAGCCCGATCGACCGCGACTTCGAGGGCCCGCTGGGCACGACGCGGAGCGAGCTGTCGAGGGCGCTCACGCTGTTGCGAAACAGCGGCGTCACGACCCAGTATGAGTGCGAGACCTACACGTGGTCGGTGCTCCCCGAGGCGGACCGGCCGACCGACGATGCCGCCCTCGCCCGCGGGATCGCGCGGGAGGTGGCCTCCGCACGGGACACGCTGAGCTGACACCGCTCGTCGTCCTCGACGTCGTTGGGCTGACCCCCGCCCAGGTCGGCGCCGACACCCCGGCCCTCGCCGCGCTCGCCCGCGAGGGCTTTCTGATGCCGCTCGGTGGCGTGCTCCCGGCCGTCACCTGCACGGCGCAGTCCACGATGCTGACCGGCACCCTGCCGCGCCAGCACGGGATCGTGGGCAACGGCTGGTACTTCCGGGACCTGTCGGAGGTCTGGCTGTGGCGGCAATCCAACCGCCTCGTCGCCGGCGAGAAGGTGTGGGAGGCGGCGCGCCGCCGGCTGCCCGGCTTCACCTGCGCCAAGCTCTTCTGGTGGTACAACATGTACTCGAGCGCGGACTGGTCCATCACGCCGCGCCCAACCTACCCGGCCGACGGCCGCAAGATCCCCGGCATCTACACGCAGCCCCACGAGCTGAAGGGCGAGCTGGAGCGCGCGCTGGGCCCGTTTCCGCTCTTCCAATTCTGGGGCCCCGGCGCCAGTCTCACGTCGTCGCGCTGGATCGCCGACGCGGCCCGGCTCGTCATCGACCGGCAGCGCCCGACCCTGACGCTCGTGTACCTTCCTCACCTGGACTACGACCACCAGCGTTACGGGCCCGATGATGCTCGCAGCCGTGCCGCCCTCCGCGCGGTCGACGGCCTGGTCGCCGATCTGGTCGGCGACGCGCGCCGGGCCGGCGCCGACGTGCTCGTCGTGTCCGAGTACGGTATCCGTCCCGTCCGAAGGCCCGTCGACATCAACCGCGCGCTAAGACGCGCGCGCCTGCTGGTCGTGCAGGACACGGTTGCCGGCGAGCTGCTCGACGCGGGGATGTCGCGCGCGTTTGCCGTCGCCGATCACCAGGTGGCGCACGTGTACGTGCGCGATCCCGCCGACGTCGGCGCGGTGCGCGCCGAGCTCGAGCGGCTCGACGGCGTGGCCGAGGTGCTGGACGACAAGGGCAAGGAGGCGGCCGGCCTCGATCACCCCCGCGCGGGCGAGCTGGTCGCCGTGGCGGCGCCCGACGCCTGGTTCACGTACTACTACTGGCTGGACGATGCGAAGGCACCCGACTTCGCGCCCAGCGTCGAGATCCACCGCAAGCCCGGCTATGATCCGGCGGAGCTGTTTCTCGCCACGCCGGACGTGCGGACGAAGCTCCGCGTGGCGCGGCGCCTCGCCCAGAAGATGCTGGGCTTCCGGTACGTGATGGACGTGATCCCGCTTCACGGGGATTTCGTGCGCGGATCCCACGGCCGGCTGGCCGACGATCCCGTGCACGGCCCCGTGCTCATCGGCTCGAGCCGCGCGTTGCGGCCCGCCGACCCGACCGCCATGACGGACCTGTTTTCCCTGATTCTCACCCACCTCGAGCGGTGATCGGTCGATGACCCTGCGAACACTCGGGGTCGCGGGCATCACGCTGTTGAGCACCTTCGCCGGGATCTCGGGCGTGGCGGTCGACTTCACGGCCAGCCACATCTATAACCCGGTCTGGCCGCCCCACGCGCAGTTCCACGGATATCTCTCAATCGCCCGCACCGTGCTCATCATGACGGCCGCCATCCTGCTGGCCTGGGGCCCGGTGCGCCGCGGTGACCGCGCGGCGTGGATCGTTCTGGCCGTGCTCCTGCTCGGCTGGGTTGCCATCTGGCTGCTGGCGCCGATCGTCGTGCCCGGCACCGGAGACCGCGCCACGTACGTGTTTGCCGCGGTGCTCGCCCCGCTCTATCTCGTCAGCATCTGGCTGGTGCGCCCGCCACCAGATGTGAGCCGCTTGCTCGGCGAGGATGTGATGCGATAGAACAGTCACCGCTTGGGGCGCAGGCGCACTGGCCGGTTTTGACCCGTCCACGACTAGCCGGTCTTGAGGTGTCCATCGGAGGATCAAGCAGATGACGCTCGACGTGCCGTTGCTCAGAGCGGACACGCCCGGTGTGGCCAACGTTCTCCACTTCAACAACGCGGGCTCTGCCTTGCCGCCGCGTCCGGTCCTCGACGCGGTGACGAGCCACCTGGTGCGCGAGGCAGCCATCGGCGGCTACGAGGCTGCGGCCGAAGCGGCCGATCGCATCGCGGATGTCTACGACGCCGTCGCCACGCTGATCGGTGCGTGCCCAGACGAGATCGCGGTCGTGGAAAACGCCACGCGCGCGTGGGACATGGCGTTCTACGCGGTTCCGTTCCGGGCGGGCGACCGCGTGATCACCGCGCGGGCCGAGTACCTGTCGAACTACCTCGCGTTTTTACAAGTGAAGGCGCGCGTGGGAATCGAGATCGACGTGGTCGACAGCGACGCGTCTGGGCAGCTCGACCTCGCCGCGCTCGAGCGCGCGATCGGTCCGCGCACGAAGCTGATCGCGATCACGCACGTACCCGGGAGAGGCGGGCTCGTCAATCCGGCGGCCGACGTCGGCCGCATCGCCGCGCGCCACGGCATCCTCTATCTGCTCGATGCCTGCCAGTCGGTCGGCCAGCTCGCGGTCGATGTGCGGCAGATCGGCTGTCACATGCTCTCGGCCACGGGCCGCAAGTATCTGCGCGGGCCCCGCGGCACGG
>QHSZ01000366.1 GCA_003220595.1 Candidatus Rokuibacteriota bacterium
CCACGCCGCCCACGAGGCAGACCACCAGCGTCTGCACGATCACGAGCACGCCGAAGACGGCGTCGGGCGTGACGACGAAGAGGATGGCGTGGGCGTAGATGGCGCCGATGACGGCGGCCGGCGCGGCGCTCAGCATGTAGGCGAGCATCTTGGCCCGGAACGTATCGACGCCCGCCGCCTCCGCCGCCTGCTCGTTCGCCTTCAGCGCGCGAAGCGCGTAGCCGAGCCGCGAGCCCTCGATCCAGTGCGAGAGCAGGAGCGTGCCCCCCAGCGCGGCCAGGGCGAGAAGGTCGTAGGCGCGCGGATCGCGGAACTGCATGTAGGCCGCGGGGCGGTCGCGGATCATCGGGATCGGAACCTCCTGGTAGCCCAGGAACTCCATGACGATCCGGAAGATCAGCGGGTAGGCGAGGGTGGCCAGCGCGAAGTAGATGCCGGCGAGCCGGAACGTGGGCAGGCCGATGAGCACGGCGGCGACGACGGCGGCCACCATGCCGGCGGCCATCCCGATCCACGGGGTGAGGCCCGTGGTGACGACGAGCAGGACCGTGACGTAGGCGCCGATGCCGAAGAACGCCTGGTGCCCGAAGGACGTCTGGCCCGCGTAGCCGCTGATGATGTTCCAGGCGAGCCCCATCGTGGCCCACACGAGCACGAGCGTCAGCACGCGATGGTGGTAGCGCTCGGCGAGCGTAAACGTCAGCGCGACGCCGACGAGGACGACCAGCGCGATCGGCAGGAGCCGTCGCATCAGACGGCGCGCAGCCGCTGGCCGAAGAGCCCCTGGGGCCGGAGATAGAGCACGAGCAGGAAGGTGACGAAGACGCCGACGTTCTGCAGCTGGAACGGCAGCACCAGCAGCGTGAGCGACTGCACGAGCCCGATCAGGAGGCCGCCGGCGAAGGCGCCCGGAATCGAGCCGAGGCCCCCGAGCACGACGGCGACGAACATGAGGACGATGAAGTTGACGGCGACCGTCGGCTCGATCGGGTGGTAGGTGGCCAGGAGCCCGCCCGCGGCCGCGACGAGCGCGATGCCGACGCCGAAGGCGAGACCGTGCATGGCGCGGACGTCGATGCCCTGGTAGCCCGCCGCCTCCGGGTCATCCGCCGCCGCGCGCAGCGCCTTGCCGAGATCGGTCCGCGTGAGGAACACGTAGACGACGCCGGCGAGCACCAGCGCCAGCACGAAGGCGTAGGAGCGCGCCTGGTTCAAGAGCACCGGGCCGACGGCGAAGGCCTGCGTCGCGTAGGCCGTCTTGATCCCGCGCGGCATGGGCGTGAGCAGCATGGTGGTGCCGTTGGTGATGATGAGCGAGAGCCCGAGCGTGAGGATGAGCTGCGCGTCCATCAGGCGCTGCGGGTCGCCGCCGCCGGTGACGCGGACGAGCAGCGCGCGGTGGACGGAGACTCCGACGAGGAAGAACGGTGGGATCGTCAGGAGCGCGCCGAGCAGGGGATCGACGCCCGCGACGAGCGCCAGGAAGTACGTGAGGTACATCCCCAGCATCATGAAGTCGCCCTGCGCGAAGTTGACGACGCGCATGACGCCGAAGATCAGGGCCAGGCCGATGCTCATGAGCGCGTAGACGCCGCCCACGAGCAGGCCCGTCACCACGTACTGCGCGAGGTCGCTGAGCGACACGACGCCGTTACTTGGCGCCGTGCCAGATCGGTTGCTTGGTGGCGTACTCCACCGGCACGACGGTGAACGGCTCGCCGTTCTGCCACTGCACGATGATGGGTGCCGCGCCCACGCGGCGACCGCGCTCGTCATATTTTATCCGCCCCGGCGCCAGCGTGCTCGCCGCCGGCCCCGACTTGAGATCGAGCTTCGCCACGGCGTCGCGGATCGCCTTCGGGTCGGCGGACTTCGCCAGCTCCGCCGCTTCCTTGATGATCCAGACGTGGGCGTAGGTCATGAGCGGGTCCTGCGTCATGAACGGCTCGCCCGTGCGCTCCGTGAAGCGCTTGACCAGCTCCTCCTGGCCCTTGAGCGGGTGGGCGGCGGTCACCGTCATGATGTTGTCGAGCAGCTCCCGACCCACGGTCTTGACGTACTCCGGCGTCACGAGCCAGGCGCCCACCCCCTGGATCGGCACCTTCAGGCCGAACTCCTTGACCTTCTGGAGCACCTGGATCGAGTCCGGAAAGTTGGTGGCGCCGTAGAAGACGATGTCCGGGTGGGTCGAACGGATTTTCTGGACGATGGCCGTCGCATCCGCGAGCGGCGGCGTCCAGATCTCGTCCACGACGATCTCGATCCCTTTGGCCTTGAGGAGCTTCTCGCGCAGCGGCTTGAAGAAGAAGACGGTCGCGGCGGTGTTGTCGCCGACGATCGCCGCCTTCCTGAGCGTCTCCTTGTTGCGCTTCGCCAGATCGACGACCAGCTCCAGCGCCTGCTCGGCCTGCACCGAGGAGACCGGGCTCGTCTGGAACGTGTACTTGAAGCCGCGCTCCGTGATCGAGTCGGCGTAGGAGAGCGTGAACCACGGCACCTCGAGCCGCTCGGCCACCTCGGTGACGCCGAGGGTGAAGGAGCTGAGCCACGCGCCGATCCCC
>QHSZ01000367.1 GCA_003220595.1 Candidatus Rokuibacteriota bacterium
GAGGTCATCGGCGAGCCGGAGCCGGGTTCCATGGTTTCCGCCCTCGCCGACTCTCAGGGAGCCGTCAGGGAACCCGAGCCGCGTGTCGAGCGTCACTTCCAAACGTGCGTCGGTGGAACCCAGCCCGACGAAGAGCGGGGCGCGGCCGGGAGCGGCGGGGGGCGGGCTCGCCTGGGCCTCGCTGCGCCCCGGCCAGGCCAGCGCGAGAAACACGGCGAGCGCAGCGACGAGGCGCAGCGGTGGTGCCGTCAGGAGTGATCTCATGGCCGTTCCACGGCGCGGGCCCGGAACACTGCGATGATAAGCCATGTTCGGCGGTCGCGGCAACGATCGCGATCGTCCCTCACACCGCGAGGTAGCCCCCGTCAACGACCAGCTCGGTCCCGGTGATGTATGACGCCTCGTCCGACGCGAGGAACAACACGGCGTAGGCGACCTCTTCCACCCGTCCCTCCCGTTTCATCGGGACGGCCCGGAGCGTCTTCGCGCGCCAGTCCGGATCGGCGGAGACCGTGGAGGTCCGCATCGGGGGCATGATGCCGGGATGGACCGAGTTGACCCGGATGCCGTCCTTGGCGTACTGCACGGCGGCCGACTTGGTCATGAGGCGCACGGCGCCCTTCGACGCGTTGTACCCCATGTGGATCCGGTCCTGGCCGACGAAGCCCGAGATGGACGAGATGTTGACGATGGCACCGCCGCCGGCCCGCTGCAGGGCAGGGATCGCGTGCTTCATGCCGAGGAAGACCCCCTTGGCGTTCACGTTCATGAGGGTGTCCCAGGCCGCCGTGCTCTGGGTATCGGGATCGAACGTGCCGCTGATGCCCGCGTTGTTCACCAGCACGTCGAGCTTGCCGAAGCCGGCCACCGCGGCGGCGACGGCCTCGCGCCAGGCGGCCTCGCTCGTGACGTCGAGCGTCACGAAGCGCGCCTGTCCACCCGCCGACGCGATCTTCTCGACCGTCTGGCGTCCCTCCGCCTCGAGGAGGTCGCCCACGATCACCTTCGCGCCCGCCCGGGCGAAGATCGTCGCCTCGCTCTGACCCATCCCGCTGGCCCCACCCGTGATGAGCGCAACCTTCCCGGCGAGTCTCATGCCGCCTCCTCAGGTAGGAAGGCCGAACAGCGACGTCATCCGCCTCGAGGCGAGCATCGCCGTCATCGCCTCGTCCGGGGGACGGCGCTCGAAGCGGCTCGCGGCGTCGAGCACCTTGGGCAAGAGCGCCAGGTCTCCCGCCGTGTTGAGGAAGACGCCCGGCAGGTCGAGGATCCAGTGCACCGCCTGGTCGATCTCCGCCTGCGCCTCGAGCGGCTGGTACCAGGTGGTGTGCGTGCGGTCGGCCGTCGCCCAGGGCCCGCGCGCGATCGACTTGATGATCTGAACCGCGACGTTCCGTTCCCGGCAGATGGCCAGGACCTCCTCGAAGCTCCCCCGGTACCGCGCGTTCTGCGCCATGAAGAAGTTGTACGGCAGCAGCACCGCGTCGAAGTCGAAGCGCGCGAGGCTGCGCCGGTGCATGGCGGCGATGGTCCAGCCGTGGCCGGTCACGCCGATGAAGCGCGCCAGTCCCTGCTGGCGGGCCTCGATCGCCGCCTCGAGCGCGCCGCCGGGCCCGAGCGCCTGATCCCAGTCGTCGGGGTGTCCGAGCGAGTGCAGCTGGATCAGGTCGACCTGGTCGACGCGCAGCCGCTCGAGCGAGCGGTGGATGTCCTCGCGCGCCTCGCGGGCCGTCCGCATCCCGGTCTTCGTCGCGAGGAAGAAGTCCTTCCGGTGACGCGCCATCCACGGGCCGATGCGCAGCTCGGAGTCGCCGTACCGCGCGGCGGTGTCGATGTGGTTGACGCCGTACCGGAGCAGCAGCTCGAGCGTCCGATCGGCGTCCGCCTGACTGGCCTGCGCCAGCGCGGCTCCGCCGAACAGGGTCACCGAGCTCCGGTGGCCGGTCCGTCCGAACGGTCGTCGTTCGAGCATGGCGTGCGCGGCCGGATGATACAGGCGGCGGCGGCGCTCCGCCAGCCCCAGGTCGTCGGATCGTGCGCCGCCGCGCGCGTCGAGGGACCACGGCCGGCGAGAATTGTCTCGCTCGGCGGGGTGCGGCGCCGACCTATACTGGTCTCCACGCATGAACCCGTCAGCTGACGCCCTGCGGGTCCTGGTGGTCGAGGACGAGCACGGCGTGCTCACGGCCCTCCAGGACTTCGTCCGGGAACTGGGCTGTCAGCCCGTGGGGGCGCTCACGGCCGAGGAGGCGCTGCGCCTCGTCGAGAGCGAGCCGGTCGACGTGGTCCTGCTCGATCTGCGCCTGCCGGGCATGAGCGGGCTCGATTTCCTCCGGCTCCGCGCCTTCCGCGACCGCGGCATCCCCGTCGTGGTCATCTCGGGGATCGCGACCGAGCCCGAG
>QHSZ01000368.1 GCA_003220595.1 Candidatus Rokuibacteriota bacterium
CAGGTCCATGGGTTTCCTCCGTGGGATGTTGGGTGAATGGTTGACGGTACGGTTACGGTTTCCCTCTTCGCTTTCCTTCTCGCTCCGGGCGTCACCTCCCTTCGGGCCCGGCTTTTACTCCGAGACCATGCCTCAGAATGAAAGCGAGCGAGGCGCGTTCGCTCAATCAGGTGATCTCTTGAATGGGGTGAGGAAACTTCCCTGACGTATTCCGGAAAATCCTCGGCGCCGTCGACGAAGCCATCCCGTCGCATCTCGCCATGCTCCTCCTGACGAACGCGGGGCCATTCTTCCTGCCATTCGCGCCCATGAACAATAGGCGGCGGAGCCGTGGGCACGTAGGAAATTGGCGGGACAACGTATCGGATTCCTTCTTACAGATGGCGTCGTGAAGCGGCGCGCGGCCTACGCCGGCTCGGCCAGCCGCTGACGTGCGACGTCGTGGGGCGTTCCGGTTATCGTTCCGGAGAACTCACTGACTGCCGTCGTGAGTCAGAGTCGCGGTCTGTGCGTTCCGGAAAGTCTGATCGCGTTCCGGTAATTCTGGACGGTGACCCGATTATTGTTAGGATCGCTTGTTGTGGCGGAGGTAGGCGTCGTAGGCCGCCGGGTCGTAGACGTAATCCAGTGTCGGGACCAGATTGACCTCGAGGCCGCCGAACTTGCGTTTGAAGGTGCTGATGTCCCGCCAGGGATGGTCTGGCTCGCTCGCGGGTGCGACCCCCCAGAGGTCGTACCATTCGTGGCCCAGCGCCTTGGCTCGGCGCATGATCTCGAAATGGAGAAGATACGGGGCCATGACGTGTCGGTGGCTGTCGAGAGAGGCACCGAAGAAATAGGTCGCGCGGCGACCAAAATACACCACCACGGCGGCGGCGAGTCGCAGGCCCTGGTACTCGGCGAAGAACACCGACCCCTGGTGGAGGGAGGAAAGCAGGGCGACGAGTGTCTGAAAGTACTCGGGGGGTTTCGCCCGTATTCCTTGGCGCGTGGCCATCACGTCGTAGATCTTCTGGAAGTCGGCCACGCCCTGGTCGGAGGCGTCTTCGACGACCGTGACGCCGTGTCTCTGCGCGACGCGGATGTTGTACCGCCCTTTGGGTTTCATCTGCGCCAAGATTTCTTCTGGCGAAGGGCGAAGATCGATGCAGAGGGTGTTTCTCGGCTCCGTGAAGGGATCCGTCAGGGCGGGCACGGCTCGGAACCCGCGGACGACGCCCGGCAGGTGTTGCCAGCGCGGCTCCAGGCGGAGATGGCTGACGGTCTGCGCTTCGGCCGCACGTCGCGCCTCGACGGCGTCGAGGATGGCTCCGAACACTTGGCCGGCGGTCGACTCGTCGGCCGGGAGCACCGGCCCCTCGGGGACGTAGTAGAAACAGCTCTCGGGCGTGGGGGAGAACTTCATCACCACCGCGCCCCCGATCACCTCGTTCCGGGCCTTGAGCGTGACCCCAAAGTGCTCGTATCCGCTGGTGGCGCGAAAATCCGCCCACCAGGAGGCCTGCATGAACCCGGTGTCGGGTGTCGCTTCGAGGAAGCGGTCCCACGCCGTCCAGCGATCCGTCGCAATGGCGCTCATGCCGTTCACGTGCGGGGATACCCCCGCGCCTCGAGCCATCATAGCCGGTGGATTCCTGAAAGACGTGCCAGCGAACCACTGACGAATTCGACCTGACAAACGCCTCGTTCATCTTTTACAATTTGGCTGAAGCCACTTCGGCTGAGCGTCGATCTGAAGCGTCGATCCGAAAGGAGACCCCCATCATGCACAGGAGCCATGTCCTTGTCTTGGCTCTCGCGGTAGGCGTGCTCGCCGGCTGCGTCTCGCAGGGCAAGTATGACGATTTGGAGGCGAAGGCCTCGGCGGAACGCGCTGCGCTCGGGAAGGACGTCGCGACGCTGCGCGAGGAGATCACGCACCGCGAAGCCGAGATCGCGACCCTGAAGGGGCAGACCGCCGAGCTGGAGAATCGGAAGCGGACCCTGGAGAGCCAGACCGCCGCCCTCAACGACCGGCTCGCGGAGACGGAAAAGCAGGCGACCGAGGCGACCGCGCGGGCGGCCGAAGCGGCCGCGCAAAAGGACGCCGAGATCAACCGCCTCAAGGGAACCTACGACAACCTGGTCAAGGACCTCCAGGGCGAGATCTCGAAGGGTGAGATCAAGGTCACGCAGATCCGCGACAAGCTCTCCGTGCAGTTGGTGGAGAAGATTCTCTTCGACTCGGGCAAGGCGGAGATCAAGCCGCAAGGCAAGGACGTCCTGGGCAAGGTCGGCCAGGTGCTGCTCCAGGTGAAGGACAAGCAGATCCGAATCGAAGGGTACACGGATGCGGTGCCGATCGGCGCCGCGCTCCGGCAGCAGTTCCCCACCAACTGGGAGCTGTCCGCGCAGAGGGCGACGACGGTGCTCCGGTTCCTGGAGGAGAAGGCCGGCGTCGAGGGCAAGTACCTCTCGGCGGTCGGCTACGGGCCCTTCCGGCCGGTCGCCAGCAACGACACGCCAGAGGGGA
>QHSZ01000369.1 GCA_003220595.1 Candidatus Rokuibacteriota bacterium
CACGATGAGACCGACGAAGGCGCGCGACAGCCCGTAGCGGATGCCGGCCAGGATCATCGGCAAGGCGCTCGGGAGCACGACGCGGAGAAAGAGCTGTCCCCACGAGGCGTCGAACGCGCGCGCCATCTCCACCAGGCGCGGGCGCACGTCGCGCACCCCGCCATAGGCGTTCAGCGTCACGAACGGCGCGCTGAAGACGAACACGATGACGGCGGACGAGGCGACGTTGATGCCGACCGACAGGATCACGAGCGGGATCAGCGCCGCCGTCGGCAGCGCGATCATGAGATCTAGGTAGACGCGAGCGACCCGGCCCACGGGCCCCACCACGCCCATGAGGAGGCCGAGCGGCACGCCGACCAGCACGGCGGCGCCCATCCCCAGCAGCAGCGACTGGAGGCTCGTGAGCGTCGCGCCGAGCAGCGCTCCCGAGCCCAGCAGCGCGAGGAGGGCCGTGAGCGTCGCCCACGGCGACGGGAAGTTGAAGCTGACCGGCGCCCGCGCGGCCCACTCCCAGAGCAGGAGGAAGGCGACGACGGAGGCGGAGCGCAGCGCCACGACCACCACTAGCGTCGGCCGAGGTCCTTCAGCACCGCGTCGAGCGGCGCCGTGTCGAAGAACTGCTCGGGCTTCCACTTGCCCACCGGCCCGGTGAGGTTGCCGGTGGCGACCTGGAAGCTCAGATTCTCCACGGCGCCCGGCCCCCGCATCCGGTCCAGTCCGCCGTTGAGGTCGAAGATCTTCACGAGCGCCCGCAGCTGGCCCTCGAGCTTCGCGTCGTCGACCTCCTTGAGGGTCTCCCCGCGCTCGCGCACCCAGAACTTCGCATCGCGCGCGCCCTGACGGTACGACTCGAGCATCCGCCGCACGAGCTTCCGCACCAGCTCGGGCTTCTCCTTCGCGAAGGCGGCGTTGACGACGAGCGAGCTCGACGAGACCGGCTGGTCGGTGAAGTCAACGAGGACGTGGAACTTCCCGGGCGCCCGCTCGGCCACCACCTGGGCGGCGGTGAGGTCGAACGCGGCGGCGTCCACCGCGCCTCGCAGGAGGGCCTCGGCGCGCGCCGGCGAGCCCTCGGGGATGAACACGACGTTCGGCTGGACCCCGGACTGCGTCTTCAGATAGAACTCCAGGAGCGATTGCACGGTGGCCTTGGGCGAGTGCGACGCCAGCCGGATGCCGTGGAGCTCCTTGACGGAGGCGATCTCCTTCTTGGCCATGACGACGAACTCCGGCCGGGACAGCTCCAGCACGCCCCTGACGGGCGCGCCCTTCTCGATGGCCGGGTAGAACGGCGCGAAGCCCGTCGCCACCTGCCCCTGCCCCTCGATGACGGCCAGCATGACCGACTCCGGCGACCGGAGGTCCTTGATCGCCACCTTTACGCCGTCCTCTTTCTCGAGCAGCCGCAGGCCGACGATCATCGGGAGGTTCACGACACGGGTCACCGTGGCCAGCATCGTCAGCTCCTCGGCCGCGGCGGCGGCGCGCGGGCGGGCGAGCGCCGGCGAGAGCGCGAGGAGGCCGAGGACGAACGCGCGTCTCTCCAGGGTCATGTCAGCTCCTCTGTGGCGGGGTCCGCGCGGCGGCGAGCGCCGCGGCCACGATGTTCTGGTAGCCGGTGCAGCGGCACAGGTTGCCGGAGATGGCCTCGCGGACCTCCGCCTCCGACGGGTTCGGGCACTCGCGCAGGAAGCAAGTGAGCGTCATCAGGAAGCCGGGGGTGCAGAAGCCGCACTGCAGGCCGTGGTGCTCGCGGAACGCCTCCTGCAGCGGGTT
>QHSZ01000084.1 GCA_003220595.1 Candidatus Rokuibacteriota bacterium
CGCGCCATCTTCCTCCCTTGGCCGGTGAAGCTCCCGCTCGAGGCCGCCGCCATCGTGGTTGTCGGTCTGATCGTCGTCTCTCTCTTCAAGACGACGCCCGAGCTTGAGCGGGCCGCGCGCGTCGAGGCGCCGAGCCCCGCGGTGACGGAGTCGCCGCAGGAACGTGGCGCGCCAGCGCAGGGCGAGGTCAAGTCCGCGCCGGCGCGGGCACCCGGTGCGCAGCGGGAGGAACGCGCGGCGAACCTGGCCGACGCCGAGCCCGACGCCGCGCGGCCGCGCGATCTCGCGAAGGCCGCGTCGCGCCCGGCGCAGGCACCGGCGACCCCCGCCCCGCCCAAGGCAGAACGCGGGGGCGGCGCGGCCCAACCGGCGCGCGACGCCGCGAAGAAGAGCGCCGACCTGGCGGCCTCACGCCTCGCCGCGCGCCCCGCGGCTTCCGTCGATGTCGCAGGCCAGCTCAGGGTGATGGACCGCGAGGCCGCGGCGCGCGCCATCACCGAGCTCGTGGTCAAGGCCGGGGGCGCCGAGGCCGCGCGAAGCGCGACGGCCGATGCGCTGGTGATCGAGCTCACCATCCCCCGCGCTGCCTGGGCCGAGTTCACGCGCGACCTGGCGGCGCTCGGCACGTGGACGCCGGACGGCGAGCCCGCCGAGCTCCCCGTCGAGGTCCGCGTCGCGCTCCGGATTTCCGAATAACCGGGAACTTCCTCCTCGCCCTCCTGTCTAACCGGGCAAGACGCCGAACCCGGCGACACAGGAGGAACCGACGATGCACACGCGACCGATCACCTTGATGCTGCTCGTGCTCCTCGCGAGCACCGAGGTCCTCGCCGCCACGCCCCAGAGCGTCAGCCGCGAGGATCAGCGCGACGTGATGGTGACGATCTACAACGGCAACCTCGGCCTCGTGAAGGATATCCGCGACGTCCGTGTCCCCGCGGGGACGACCGAGGTCCAGTTCATGGAGGTCGCGGCGCAGATCGACCCGACCACCGTGCACTTGAAGTCGCTCACCGATCCCGCGGGGCTGCGGATCCTCGAGCAGAACTACGAGTATGACCTCTTGACGAGCGCGAAGCTCCTGGAGAAGTACGTCGGCAAGACGGTGCGCCTCTACCAGACGGACGGGACGTACCACGAGGCCCGGCTGCTCTCCACGAACGGGCCGATCTTCGAGATCAACGGGGCGATCCACATGGGTCAGTACGGGCGCCTCGTGCTGCCCTCCCTGCCCGAGAACCTCGTCGCCCAGCCGACGCTCGTGTGGCTCCTGAGGAACCAGACGCCGCGGCCGCAGCGCGTCGAGGCGTCCTACCTGACGGGCGGGATCACCTGGAAGGCGGACTACGTGATGGTCCTCAACGCGGCCGACACGCTCTCCGACCTCACCGGCTGGGTCACGATCGACAACAAGAGCGGCGCCATCTACAAGGACGCCGGGCTGAAGCTCGTCGCCGGCGACGTCAACCGAGCGCGGGACCCGCGGCGGGAGGCGCGCCTCATGGATCTCGCCGCGAAGGCGCCGTCGGCCGCGGAGGCCTCGCGTGACTTCCAGTCCGAGGGGTTTTTCGAGTACCACCTCTACACGCTCGACGGCCGGACGACGCTCAAGGACAACCAGACCAAGCAGCTCTCGCTCATGGCGGCGAGCGAGGTACCGATCGTCAAGCAGCTCATCTACTACGGCGCCCAGGACTACTACCGAAACGCCTACGGCGTGCCCATCTCGAACCCGAAGGTCGCCGTCTATCTGGAGCTCAAGAACAGCAAGGAGAACCGCCTGGGCGTCCCGCTGCCCAAAGGCAAGATCCGCGTCTACAAGGCCGACCAGTCGGGCAGCCAGCAATTCATCGGCGAGGACTGGATCGACCACACGCCGAAGGACGAGCGGGTGAAGGTGAAGATGGGCGAGGCGTTCGACCTGGTCGGCAGCCGGACCCAGAAGGACTGGCGAAAGCTCGCCGCGAACCTCTACGAGGTCGAGTGGGAGATCGCCCTCCGCAACCACAAGCCGGCGGACCAGACGGTCACGGTGGTGGAGCCGGTCCCCGGCGACTGGCAGGTCCTCGCCTCGAGCCACCCCTACGAGAAGGTCGAGGCCCACACCCTCCGATACACGATCCCCGTGCCGAAGGATGGGGCCAGCAAGCTCACCTACCGGGTGCGGATCCGCTATTAGCTACTTGACCTCGATCTTCCCGATGCGCTTGATGACCGTCGCTAGTCGCCGGGCGTCCGCGTCCCACCAGGCGTTGAACTCATCGGCGCTCTGGTAGGCGATCGGCACGTGGATCTTGTCCATGGCGGATCTGAAATCCGGCTCCTGCACCGCCTTCCGAGTCGCCTCCTGCAGCGCCTGGAAGGCGTGCGCGGGAATGTTCTTCGGCGCGAAGACCGCGACCCAGAGGTAGTATTCGACGTCGTACCCCAGCTCCTTCATGGTCGGGACATCGGGGAAGTGGGGGTGGCGGGTGACCCCCGAGACGGCCAGCGCCCTGAACTTTCCCGACTTGATGTGGGGTGCCGCCGGTCCCGTGGTCGAGGCCCAGAGGTGGGCGTGGCCGCCCAGGACCGCGGTCGTGGCCGGGCCGCCGCCCGAGGTTGGCAGGTGCCGCATCTTGAGGCCGCCCGCCGCCTCCAGCAGCATCTCCATCGGCACGTGGGAGGCGCCGTAGATGCCGGAGGAGGAGAACGTGATCTCGCCGGGCCGGCGCTTGGCGTCGTCGAGCAGCTCCTTGAGGCTCTTCCACGGCAAGTCGGCGTTCACGACGAGGATCGTGGGGTCGGCATTGATGCGCGCGATCCCGGTGAACTGGTCGCGTGAGAAGACCGGCGCCCGCCCGAACAGCGCGTCGACCTCGGGGAGCAGCGAGATCGCGGGGACGGAGACCAGGATCGTGTAGCCGTCGGGCTTGGCCACCGCCACCGACTGCATGCCGACCGCCCCCGCCGCGCCCGACTTGTTCACGAGCACGACGGGTTGCTTGAGGATGCGCTCCAGCGGGCCCACCAGAGGGCGCATCGTGAGATCGGCGAGGCCGCCCGGAGGGAACGGGTTGACGACGGTGATGGGGCGGGTCGGGTACGGCTCCTGGGCGGCCGCGGCGACCGGCACGGCCAGGGAGAGGACGAAGGCGAGCGTCCGGATCATACCGGCCTCCTTGTCTTCGGAAGTACTGTAGTCGGGATCGGCCCCTCGCGGTTCTGGCATTCTTGGAGACGGAGGTAGAGCGCTTCCTGATGGATCCGACGGTCAAGAACTTGCTCTACGACCGGCCGCGCCTGTACGACCTGGTGTTTCCGGACGCGGAGAAGACGGTCGAGACGATGTGCCGCGTCGCGTTCGCCCGGTATCTCCCGGCACCGCCGACGTCGGTGCTCGACGTCGGGTGCGGGACCGGCCGGCACCTGGAGGCGCTCGCTACGACGATCGCCGAGTGCTGGGGGGTGGATTACTTAGAGTCGAACGTCGCCTACGCCCGGGCGGTGCGACCGACCCTCGTGATCCGCCAGGGCGACATGCGGGCGGTGCGGCTCGGGCGGACGTTCGACGTCGTGACGTGCTTCGGCAACGCGCTCTCGTACGCGCTGACGGACGCCGACCTCTGCCGCACCGTCGGGACCTTCGCGGCCCACGCCCACGCCGGAACGCTGCTGCTCGTCGACGTCCTGAATGCCCGGTGCTACCTCGACGGCGACGGGTGGAAGGAGCGCGTCGAGGGGGCGGTGGACACGCCCGAGTTCAAGGCGACGTCGGTGTCGCTGCACGCGGTGGACAGGGCATCGCGGCGGCTCCGGCGCACCCGGATCTGGCGCATCCCCGGCCAGCCGGACGTCGAGGACTACGCGGAGTATCGGCTGGTGGATTCCGGGGAGCTCTGCCGGCTCTTGGAGGACGGAGGATTCGAGGTGCGCGGGCTCTACGACAACCGCGAGTTCGAGGATTCGGATCTCGGCGGCCGGGTGACCTCCGCCGCCGACGTCAGCGGCCTGCGCGGGCGCAAGCTCTACGCCTTCGCGCTGAAGACGTAACGCCGGGGAGACGCGCAGACGGCGAACGTCCAGCAAGGGACCTCGACGACCGTCTTCCAGGCGGAGCCTGGCCGGAATTCTCTAGAGTCGGCGGCGCTCTCGACCTCTATACGCGCGCCATCACGCGGCGCGAAAACTCCTCGGCGAGCCGCCATTTCTCGTCGACGCCGGTGGCGAACATCAGCTCTTGCAGGCCCTGACGCTCGAGCTCCCGGATCTCCTCGATCAGCTCGTCGGCCGTGCCGACGAGGCAGGTCGCGCGGATCAGGTCCGCGTCGATCAGCTCGGCCTCGCCCGGGTGCAGGAACGTGTAGTGGAACTCGTGCGTGCGGAAGTGCCGGTGCTCGGCGGGCGTCTCCTCGACCAGCGCGCAGTAGCGCTTCCACATCGGCCGCAGAAAGGGCGGAAGCTCGATCCCGCGCTCGCGCACCTCGTCGTAGAAGTAGTAGACGCTGGCCATGACGTTCGGGCCGACCGCGCGGACGACCCGCGCGGAGTCGACCGGCTCGCCCGGGTCGAGCAGCACGATGTTGGTGAGCGCGCAGTTGCGGAAGCCGTCGAGCGCGCGGCCGGCGCGCGCCGCGCCCCGGCGCGCGTGGCCCAGCGCCTCGGCCACCGGGATGCCGCGCGGCGGAATGGCGAACACCAGGCCGTCGCCGTACTCGCCGGCCAGCTCCATGGCGCGCGGCCCGAAGCCCGAGACGTAGAGCGGGATCCGCGGCAGGAGGCTCAGGTACTTCTCCTCGTGCATGAGCATCTTGATGGGCCGCGTGACGCCGTCGAACGTGTAGTCCACCACCTCGCCGTGGAGCAGCGCTCTCAGCACCCGGAGATACGCGCCGTATTCGGCTATTCGCATCGGCCGCTGCCCCATCGTGCGGGTTGCCGTGTTGCCGGTGCCGACCGCAAGATGCACCCGTCCCGGGGCCAGGCGGTTCAGCGTCGCCATCGCCGCCACCTGCACCGGCGGGATCCGGGTGCCGCAGATCGCGGCGCCGGGACCGAGCCGGAGCCGCGTCGTCTGGCGGGCGGCCAGCGCCAGCACCGCGTAGCAGTCGGAGAAGAGCATCTGGCTGTCGGTGACCCACACGGAGTCATACCCGAGACTCTCGGCGTGGCTGAAGAACCCGATCTCGTCGACGTTCGCCATGACGCAGATGCCGAACCGCATGTCGTGCCCCCTTCGTCGCCGGCGGCCTCACCCGTCCATCAGCCAGTCGAGGATCCGCGGATATTCGTCGCGCGGATAGGTGTGCGAGAGATCCTCGAGCTCCCGGTAGACGAGCCGGGCGCCCGCGCCCTCGAGCGCCTCGCGCGCCCTCCGGGCGGTCGCGACGGGGAACATCCAGTCGAGCGCGCCGTGGACCAGGTAGATCGGCCGGCCGCGGGCGGGCGCGAGCCCGCCGTCCGCGAGCAGGCGGGGATGCAGCACGCCGCACGCCGGCGCCAGGTGGGTGAACGGCATGCCCTCGCGGAGCCCGCAGAGGAGCGCGTAGGTTGCGCCGTCGGACATCCCGGTCAGCAGGACGCGGGCGCGGTCGACCGGGTAGCGCGCGGCGACGGACGCCACCATCTCCCCCAAGGCGTCCGCGTCCACGTCCTCGCCGCCCATGATCGACCACGTGCGCTCGCGTGAGGTGGGGGCGAGGACGAGCGCCCCGCGTGCGCGCGCCGCGGGGAGCCAGCTCCAGAGGAAATCGCGGCCGTGGCCGTGACCGCCGTGCAGCGCCACGACGAGCGGCATGGGCGCCTGCCCGTCCCAGGGCTCGGGGACGTAGAGGGAGAACCCGCCCCGCGCGTCGCGCTCGTTCGCGGCGTGCAGCACGCCGACGCGGGCGTCGTCGTCGCGCAGCGCCGCGGCACGGAGCCGCGCGACGAGCGCGTCGTCGGCCCGTCGGGCCGGGTCGAGAAACCAGCGGCTCACCGGCTCGAAGACGGGCGCCAGCGGATAGAGCGCCTCCTGCACCCGGGCGAAGCGGCGCAGGGCGCGGAAGAGGCCGATCGGCTCGCCCGGGCGAAGCGCCGCGTCGACGAACGCCGAGACGAGCTCGAGGGTCTGCCGCGCCACGTCGACGAGCCGGTCCCGCACGAAGTGGAGCTCGTCCGGCCACGCCGCCCCCTCGAGGGCGCGCAAGGGTCCGGCCAGGGCGGGAGTACTGGGGGCGAGCGCCTCGGCGAGGCGTCCCGCGAGGGGCGGATGCAAGTGCCGCTGCACCCAGCCCACGCGCTCGAGCGTTTGAAGGAGCGGCGGCAAGAGCCCTTCGAGGGCGTCGACCACCGCGGGCGACGGCGGCGCGGCGCTCACGCGACGCCCGGGCTCACGCCGCGTAGCGCTGCACGGCGTCTTCGTTCCAGACGATCCCCGCGCCCGGCCGGTCGGGGATCTGGGCGAGCCCGTCCTTGACCCGCAGCGGCTCGCGGAGCACGGGCTCGGCCCAGTCCATGAACTCGAGCCAGTGACACGTCGGCGTCGCGCCGAGCAGGTGGACGCTGAACTCGGGGAAGAGGTGGCTCGACATCTCGATGCCGTGCGCGTGGGCCAGCGCGGCCGCCCGGAGCCAGCCGGTGACGCCGCCGATGCGCTGCACGTCGGGCATGACGTAGTCGAGCGACTGCGCGGCGATCGCCCGGGCCATCTCGAACGTGTCCACCAGGTTCTCGCCGGTCTGGATCGGTGTCTTCACGTCGGCCGCGATCCGCGCGTACCCCTCGTAGTCGTCGTGCCGCACCGGTTCCTCGATCCAGTAGAGCCCCTCGCCGTCCAGCGCGCGGCCGCGCAGGATGGCCTCGTTCACCGTCAGGCGCTGGTTGAAGTCGCACATCAGCGTGACGCGCTCGCCGATGCGTGCCTTCACGGCGCGGACGGCCGCGAGGTCCTGCGCGGCGTCGTCGCGTCCGAGCCGGAGCTTCACCGCCCGGAAGCCCTCCGCCAGCAGCGCCTCGGCCTCGTCCGCGAGCGTGTCGACGGGCTTGAGCCACAGCCCCGTGCTGTTGTAGGCGGCGATCGGCTTGAGCGCGCCCCCGAGGAGCGTCACGAGCGGCACGCGGTGCGCCTGCGCCAGCGCGTCCCACGCGGCCATGTCGATGCCCGCCAGCGCCAGACCCACGAGCCCCGGGGTGTCGAGCAGCGTGAGCCGCGCGCGCAGCTTGGCTTCGATCTCGAGCGGCGCCAGCGCGTCGCCCTTGATCATCTCCAGCATCGCCTGGAGGCAGCCCACGACGGGCCCGAGCGCCCACGACGCGAACGCGAACACGTAGGAGTGGCCGGTGATGCCGCCGTCGGTCTCCAGATCGATCAGCACGAGGGCGGCCGCCGGGATCCCGCCGCTCGCGCTCACGGGCGGGCGCTTGAGCGGCACGAGCACCGGCCGCGCGCGGAGGCTCCGGACCTTCACGGGGCGGTCTCCCTCGAGGCCTCGGGCACGTAGGGGGCCCGGTTGATCTCGCCGACGAACTGGGGCAGGTCGCGATGGCCCAGCAGCTGGCGCACCGCCTGCGACTCGCCGAGGTGGAACCAGTAGTGATAGGTCACGCGCCGCAGGCTCGTGCCGATGCTCTCGGGGTGCCGCCGGCCGTCTTTCTCCCAGTGGCCGAGCAGCATCTCGGACGTCAGCGCGTCGAGGTACGGCTCGGCCGCCGCGGTCACGTCGCGCCAGGCCGCCAGCATGTCGCCGAGGGCCGGCGTGCTCGGCGGGCCGCCGAAGCGGCACTCCTTGACCGCCGGCGCGACCGTCTTGCCCTGGGCGCGCTCGAGCCAGAGGATCTGCTCGTGCCAGGCCAGGTGTCCGACCATCCAGGCGATGGGGTTGATCGCCCCGAACCGGCGCACGGCGTCGTCGGGGGTGAGACCGTCGAGGCCGCGCAAAAACTCGCCGCGCGTGAAGCGGAGCTGGGTGACGAGCGCGTGGGGCACCGGCGCGGCTCAGTCCGTGAGCGAGCGGTAGAACTCCACCTCGACGGCGCCCTCGGTGAGTCCTTCCTTCTCGCGGCGCTCGCGGAAGGCCGTGAGGTGCGGGGCCTTGCGGTGGGCGTCGAAGGCCGCATCGTCCTTGTACTGCTCGTAGAAGATGAAGAGGTCGGGATCCTTCGTCGACCGGTGCGGTCGATAGACGAGACAGCCCGGCTCGGCGCGACGCACCGCCGCCGCCTGCTCCTTGAGGAGCGCCGCCAGCGCGTCGCCCTTCCCCTTCGCCGCGCGCACCTTCGCCACCACCGTCAGCACGTCCGCCATCGCTCGCCTCCCCGCCCGCGCTCGCGCGCGTGGCGCCTCGCTCCTCTCCGCCGGGAATCGGCCGCAGGCCGCGGATGAGGTGGGGCGATGATAGCCTGGACCGCATGCCGAGCGGAACAGGGTCCTCGCTCTCGGGGCCGCAGGTCGACCGGTTCATCCATCTCGACCGCCCGGACGGCGACTACTCGGCCGTCGCGTGGCGGAGCACGAACGTCTCGTCCACCGTGATCCCGAGCCCGGGCCGGTCCGGGATCTCGAGCTGTCCGTCCACCACCTCGAACGTCTCGTGGACGAGGTCGTGCAGCAGCGGGTTCGCGCCGAGCGAGTACTCGAGGATGAACCCCGCGCTCTGGCTGGCGGCGAGGGCGACGCCGGCCGCGAAGGCGGGCGCGCCGGACCACAGGTGCGGTGCCAGGCGCAGGTTGTAGGCGGAGGCGATCGCGCCGATGCGCACGCCCTCGGTGAGGCCGCCGGCGATCGCGAGATCGGGCTGGAGCACGTCCGCGCCCCGCAGCTCGGCGATCTCGCGGAAGTCGTGCCGCGTGAACTCGCTCTCGCCGGTCGCGATCGGCACTGATGACGAGCGGCGCACCTCCGCGAGGCCGGGCTTGTCGTCGGCCGTCACCGGCTCCTCGAGCCAGTAGAGGTCGCAGTCCTCGACCATCCGGCAGAACGCCTTCGCCTCGGCGACGGTCCACGTGCCGTGCGCGTCGGCCATCAGCTTCACGTCGGGCCCGAGCGCCTTCCGCGCGGCGCGCACCCGCGCGGCGGAGCGATGCGGCTCGCCGTCCATCACGCCGACGCGCATCTTGACGGCGCGGAACCCGCCGGTGCGCACGTAGCCGAGCAGCTGCTCGCCGATGCGGGTCTCGTCGGCCCAGCCACCGGAGGCGTACGCGGGCATGCGCTCGGCGCGGCGCCCGCCGAGCAGGCGCCAGACGGGTGCGCCGAGCGACTTGCCGAGGAGGTCCCAGAGCGCCAGGTCGACGCCGGCGATCGCCGAGATCGAGAGGCCCCGACGGCCGAGCTGGGGCAACACGTGGCCGCGCTCGACCGCGTAGCCCTCGCGCGGCGTGTTGTACATCACGTCCCACAGGCGGCTCACGTCGCGCGGGTCCTGGCCGACGAGGAGCGGCGCGTAGTCGAGGTTGATGATGGCGGCGAGGCCGTGCGCCGACGCCGCGCTGCCGACGCCCGCCTTCGCCTCGCCCCAGCCCACGAGCCCGCCGTCCGTCTCGACCTTCACGATGACCGAGTCGAACGACGCGATGCGGCCGAAGTCGCTCGTGTGCTGCCGCTCGTACGGGATCGGCACGTGGACCCAGGTGGCCAGGACGCTCGTGATCTTCATCGGCGCCTTCTCGTACCCCGCCGACGAGGCCCTGTCAAGGCGGCTCGGGGGGCGCCCGGAAGGCTGCTACACTACCGGACGCAGCGGATGCAGAGGCCCGCGAAACGGGAGGATCGCCCATGTCGAAGGCGCGGAGAGTCGTGCTCGCCGTTCTGGTCGGCGGCGTCCTCGCCGCCGCGCCGCCCGCCCACGCGCAGACCACGCTCACGATGTCCTCGTGGGTGTCCCCCCAGCATCACATCACGGCCGTCGTCCTGCAGGGATGGGCGAACGAGGCCGAGAAGGTGACGAACGGCCGCGTCAAGTTCCAGATGCTGCCCAAGCATCCCTCGGCGCCGCCCGGGACGTTCGACGCGGTCCGGGAGGGCCTCGTGGACCTGTCGTACGTGACCGCGAGCTACACGCCCGCGCGGCACATCCTGCCGATGCTCGCGGAGCTGCCCGGCGCGGGCGAGACCGCGCTCGTCAACTCGGTCGCCTACTCGCGCATCTACTGGAAGCACTTCCACAAGGTCGGCGAGTACAAGGGCGTGAAGCTGCTCGGCGTGTTCACCCACGGCCCCGGCCAGCTGTTCACCAAGCGGCCGGTCAATGGCATCGGCGACATCCAGGGTCTCAAGATCCGGACCGGCGGCGGCGTGGCCGAGGCGGTGGCCAAGGCGCTCGGCGCCTCCGCGTTCGTGAAGCCGGCGCCCGAGTCCTACGAGCTGCTGAAGGGGGGCGTCGCCGACGGCGTGTTCTTTCCGATGGAGTCCATCATCTCGTTCAAGCTCGACACCGTGCTGGAGCAGGCGACGCTGTTCCCGGGCGGGATGTACAGCTCGTCGTTCGGCTTCTTCATGAACGAGGACAAGTGGAACAAGCTGCCGAAGCAGGACCAGGAGGCGCTCGAGAAGATCTCCGGCGAGTGGATCGCGCGTCACGCCGGGCGCTCCTGGGACGACGCCGACCAGAAAGGCTTCGACGCGCTCAAGAAGTCCGGCGTCAAGATCGTCAACGCGGATGCCGCCCTGGTCGCCGAGGTGAAGAAGCGCTCCGCCCCGATCATCGAGGACTGGGTGCAGAAGGCCGGCGCCAAGGGCCTGGACGCCGCCGGCGTCCTCGCCGAGTTCCGCGAGGAATTGAAGAAGGTCGCCGCGGGCCGGTGAGCTGAGCCCGCCCGGACCCGAGCCGAGCGCTCCCGCTCACGGGTGGGAGCGGCGCGTCGAGGCGATCCTCGGCGTCGCCGCGTCCGCCGTCCTGCTGGCCATGATGTTCCTCACGTTCGTGGACGTGGTGGCGCGCTACGTCTTCAGCCGTCCGGTCCGCGGCGCCTTCGAGGTGACCGAGCTGATGCTCGTGGTGCTGATCTTCGCCGGGCTCCCGCTCGTGTCGTGGGCCGACGAGCACGCGCTCATGGACTTCATCGACCGGCTCCTCGGCGCCCGCGCGCAACGGCTGCTCGTTCGCGCCGTGCAGGCGGCGTGCGCGGCCGTGATGTTCCTGCTGACCTGGCTCATCTGGCTCAAGGCCGACCGGATCTGGGCCTATCGCGACGCCACGGACGTGCTGCGCGTCGTGTACGGCCCCTTCGTCTACTTCATGGCGGTCATGCTCGGTCTGGCGGGCCTGATCCACCTCTACAAGGCGGTGGCGCGCCCATGACGGAGGGGCTCCTTGGCCTCACCGCGATGCTGCTGCTCGCCCTCCTGCGCGTGCCCATCGCGTACGCCATGGGCATCGTCGGCGTCGTCGGCTACGCCTACATGCGCGACTGGAACTGGACGATCGCGTTCGCCATGGCCCAGACCAAGCTGTACGAGACCGGGCGGAGCTACACGCTCTCGGTGGTGCCGCTCTTCATCCTGATGGGCAACTTCGTGACGCGCGCCGGCATGTCGCGAGAGCTGTTCCGCGCCGCGTACGCGTTCATCGGCCACCTGCGTGGCGGGCTCGCGATGGCCACCGTCTGGGCCTCGGCCGGCTTCGGCGGGATCTGCGGCTCCTCGATCGCCACCGCGGCCACGATGGCGAAGGTGGCCTACCCCTCGATGAAGCGGTTCGGCTACTCCGACAAGCTCGCCGCAGGCACCGTCGCCTCGGCCGGCACGCTCGGCATCATGATCCCGCCCTCCACGATCATGGTGATCTACGGCGTCTTCACCGAGACGAACATCGGGAAGCTGTTCGCGGCCGGGGTCCTGCCCGGGATCCTCGGGGCGATCCTGCTCTGCCTCGCCATCGTCTACATGACGTGGCGCGAGCCCGGCTCGGGCCCGCCCGGCCCGCGCTCGAGCTGGCGCGAGCGCTGGCTCGCCCTGAAGGACGTGTGGTCGGTGGCCGCGCTGTTCCTGTTCGTGATGGGCGGGATCTACGGCGGCCTCTTCACCGCCACCGAGGGCGCGGGCATGGGCGCCGCCGGCGCCATGGGCTTCGCCCTGGGGCGCCGCGCGCTCACGCTGCGGACGCTCTACGCCGCCCTCCTCGAGAGCGCGCGCACCACGGCCATGCTGTTCATGATCCTGATCGGCGCGCTCATGTTCGCGGAGTTCGTCAACATCACGACGATGCCGGCCGACCTCAAGGCCCTCGTCTCGTCCCTGGGCCTCTCGCCCATCATGGTGGTCGCGGCGATCTGCGCGATCTACGTGGTGCTCGGCACGGCGATGGAGGAGCTGTCGATGATCCTGCTCACGATGCCCGTGTTCTTCCCGGTCATCGTGCACCTCGGGTTCGATCCCGTCTGGTTCGGCATCATCATCGTGTGCGTGGTCGAGATCGGGCTCATCAGCCCGCCCGTCGGGATGAACATGTTCGTGCTCAAGACCCTGCTGCCCGAGGTGCCGACGGCCACCGTGTTCCGCGGCGTGATGCCGTTCATGTGGGCCGACGTGATCCGCCTCGCCATCCTGGTCGCGTTTCCCGCGATCTCGCTGTGGCTGCCGAGCCTGATGCGCTGAGGGCGACGCCGGCGAGCCCTCGGCTCACGCCCTCATGCGGTGACCCATCCATACCAGCGGTGGCTCGGGGCGGCCCCGTCCTCGAGATACGCCATCTTCATCCGGCTGAGATAGTCCTTGGGGATCTCGTTGCGTTTGGCGTTCACGTCGACGCCGAAGACCCGCGCGGCGTTCAGCCCGAAGATCTGCTCCTTCACGGTGCGAGTCAGGGGCGCGTACCCGTGCCGTTCGACCAGCACGGCGGGGATCTCGAAGCGCCGAAACGCCTCGATCTGCCACTGCGGCGTCCCATACCAGATCGAATCGGTTCCCCAGAGCACGTGGTCGGCGCCGAAGGCGTCGACGAGCTGACCGAGCAGGTGGGCGCAGGCGGTGGGATCGGTCGTGACGAGCTGCCCGAAGGTCGAGCCGAGCTCCATGTAGATATTCTTGAGCCCCGGCGCCTTCTTCTTCATCTGGCAGAACTCGGTGGTCCACGGCACCTCGCCCGACGGCTTCGGCGCCGTGACGCCGAGCAATCCGGAGTGGTACGCGAGGAAGTCGATGTCCGGAAAGTCCTGGGCCGCCTTGATCAGGTCGCGCGGGTGATTGTAGTCCGCGACGGGCCCGAGGGGCAGTCCCTTGTGAAGGCAGACGCGCCGCACTCCGAGCTTCTTGGCCCGCTCGAGCATCGGGTAGGCCAGCTTTTCGTCGTCGACGAACCAGCCCCGGTCGAACCCCTTGGGCGGGGCGCCGGTGTACCCCTTCCAGGCGTCGACCTTGAGGGTGGCCGCCTGGAGATCCATGAAGTCGAGATCGGCCTGGCCGAGCTGCGGTGTGATGAGGCCATGCGCGAGCATCCGACGCGACTGCGTGATGCGGTTGATCTCGTCGCGGATGTGGGTCATCTCCTTCGGGGGCACCACGGCCTCCTGGGGGTACGGTCCAGGCGGGGTGGAGATGAGCCCGATCGCCGTCTCGCTGTCGAGGAACACCTCCTTGACGAAGTTCTCCCACGAGAGGTCGGCCAGGGTCCCTTGGTCGGAGGCGAGCTTGGGGTTCAGCCGCCGCGCCTGCCGGCGCAGCCCGAGCAGCCCCTGCTTGCTGACCGCGCCCTTGCGACCCAACTCCGCGTCGCCGGGGTCATAGCCCGCGCCGACGTAGTGGACCTGCACGTCGAAGATGAAGAAGGGCGCGCCCGTGCGCTCCTGGAACGCCGCCGGATCGGCCGCCTCCACGGGGAGCACGTCGAAGAACCGGCCGAAGACCGCATTCATGGAGAGGAGCGACGTCGCCACGCCGCCGCTCGTCCGGAGGAAGTCCCGGCGGCTCAGCCCGAGCCTCGGCGCCAGACGTCCCGCGACCGCCAGGATCCGATCCTCCACGGCCCGCTGCGCGGCCGTCTGCGGTAACGGCGGGAACTCCTCGTTGGAGACGAGCCGCGTCGGGAGCGGCACCTCGGTGCGAAGCCCGCGGCGCATGTCGGGGCCGATGCGGAAGGCACGCGAATTCTCGTTGGTCATGATGGGCTCCTCGGGCCGAGTGTACACTGCCCGGCGACGGGACGACCCGCCGGGAGGGGTCATGGACATCACGCACCGCATCGTCCACACCAACGGGATCCACATGCACGTCGCGGAGGCGGGCCGGGGACCTCTCGTCGTGCTGTGCCACGGGTTCCCGGAGTCCTGGTACTCGTGGCGCCATCAGCTCGTCGCGCTGGCGGAGGCCGGCTTCCACGCGGTCGCGCCCGATCAGCGCGGCTACGGCCAGACCGACAAGCCGGAGGCGATCGAGAGCTACACGCTGCTCCACCTGGTCGGCGACATCGTCGGGCTGCTCGACGCGCTCGGCGCACCGACCGCGGTCATCGCCGGGCACGACTGGGGCGCGCCGGTCGCGTGGCACGCGGCGCTGCTGAGGCCCGATCGCTTCCGCGGTGTGATCGGCCTCAGCGTGCCGTACTTTCCGCGCGGCTCCGTGCGCCCCACTACCGTGATGCGAGAGACCCCGAGCGCGATCTTCTACCAGCTCTACTTCCAGGAGCCCGGCGTCGCGGAGAGGGAGCTCGAGCGCGAACCGCGCGACACGATCCGTCACGTGCTGTTCTGGGGATCGGGGGATGCTCCCCGCCCGCCGATCGCCGTCGGGTCGGGCGACGTCGGGATGGTGCCGCGAACCGGCGGCTTCCTCGGGACCCGGCCGGCGCCGGCCACGCTGCCCGCGTGGCTCACGGAGGCGGACGTCGAGTTCTACGCGGGCGAGTTCACACGCGCGGGCTTCCGCGGCGGCCTGAACTGGTACCGCAACATCGACCGCAACTGGGAGCTGGCGGCCGCCTGGGCCGGCGCCAAGGTGACGCCGCCCGCGCTCTACATCGCCGGCGAGCGCGACCTGGTGCTCGGCTTCCGGGGGATGGACAAGCTCCTGCCGGGGCTCCGGCAGTTCGTTCCGAACCTCACGCAGACGATCATCCTGCCGGGCTGCGGGCACTGGACGCAGCAGGAGCGTCCGAGCGAGGTGAACGCCGCGATGCTCGGGTTCCTCCGCCACTGCACGCGGGAGGGGCACCGGGAATAGAGATCCAGAGGACGGCGGCGCTCGCGACGAGTAGCAGGCACGCGACCAGCAGCGGTCGGGAAAAGTCCGCGCCGGCGCCGACCAGATAGCTCACCGACACCGGGCCGATGATCTGCCCGAGCGCAAAGGCCGAGGTCATCGTCGCCATGAGGCCGGTCGCTCGAGGGCCGGCGACCGCGCGCGCCTCCTGCATGCCGGCCAGCGTGATCACCATGAAGGTCCCGCCGACGAGGAGGGCCGCGACCATGATGCCGCCGATCGCGGGCCACGCGACCGGAAGCGCGACGCCGAGCGCCATGACGAGGTGGGCCAGCATCCACAGACGGCGGTTGCCGAAGAGCCGTCCCCAGAGGGCCGCCGCCAGCGGCGAGACGGCCGCGGCGGCGCCGAAGACCGGCCAGGACCAGCCGAAGACCGAGGGGTCGCTGACGACCTGCCGCGCCATGACGGGAAGAAACGTGGCGGGAACGATGTAGCCGAAGCCGGAGGCGCCGTAGCAGAGCACCAGGCGCAGCGAGTCCGCGTCGAGCGAGAGTCCGCGGGCCGTCGCGGGCCGGCCCTCGCTCACCCCCGCGTCAGCGTCCGCGCCGAAGGCGCGCCAGATCACCGCGGTCCCGGCCAGCGAGAGCACCCCGAGGCTGGTCCAGGCCCGAGCGGAGCTCGCACCCGCTTGCATGAGGACCAGGCACGCTCCCCCCGCGACCGCGATCCCCGTCCCGACGCCGGCGAACACGGCGCCGTTCAGCAGGGCGCGCCGCGCCGGGGCGAGTCGCTCGAGACACCACGCCGAGGCGAAGACGAGGACCCACGCGGACCCGACGCCCGCGAGCCAGCGCAGCGCGACCCAGGTCGCGAACCGGTGCTCGAGCCCCATCCCGAGCGTCGCGAGTCCGATCAGGACGAGACCCACGCGGGTCGCGGTCGCGGGACGGATCCGGAGGCCCATGGCCGACAGCGCCCCGACCAGATAGCCGAAATAGTTCGCCGACGCCAGCCACCCGCCTTGGGCCACGGACAGCCCCGCATCCTGCTGCATCAGGGGCAGGATCGGGGTGAAGGCGAACCGGCCGATGCCCACCGCGACCGCCAGGGCCGTCAGCCCCGCCAGGGCGACGGCCGCCGGCGAGGGCCCGGGCGTCGTGCGGGTCGCTTCCGCGGGGCGGGCCATGCCCCGAGTCTCGGTCGGCCCGGCCATTGTGGAAAATGAATAATCGAGATGTAATCGTTCTCGATATGGGAAACATCGACCTGATCGCGCTGGAGATCTTCAAGACGGTCGCCGAGCAGGGCGGCATCACGCGGGCGGCGGCCCGCCTCCACCGCGTGCAGTCGAACGTGACCACGCGGGTGAAGCAGCTCGAGGCGCGCCTCGGCACCAAGCTCTTCCTGCGGCAGAGCCGGCGGCTCGTGCTTTCGCCCGAGGGCAAGCTGCTGCTCGCGTACGCCGACCGGCTCCTGCGCCTGTCCGCCGAGGCCGAGGCCGCGCTCCAGAGCGGTGCGCCGTCAGGGACGCTCCAGCTCGGCGCGCTCGAGAGCACCGCGGCGACCCGGCTGCCCCCGGTTCTCTCGCGCTATCACCGCGCCTATCCGGACGTGCGGATCGAGCTGGTGACGGGCACGACGGGCGCCCTGATCGCCAAGGTCTCCGGCCACGAGGTCGAAGCGGCGCTCGTCGCGGAGCCGTTCACCGCGAGCGACCTCGAGGTCGAACCGGTGTGGAGCGAGGACCTCGTCCTGATCGCGCCCAAGAGCGTTCCGAGGATCCGGACACCGAAGGACATCGGGCACACGACGCTCATCGCGTTCGCGACGGGGTGCTCCTACCGGCGACGGCTCGAGGCGTGGCTCGGCGCCGCCAGGGTCGTGCCGGCGCGCGTCATGGAATTCGGCTCCTACCACGCCATCGTCGCCTGCGTCGCCGCTGGCGCCGGGATCGCGATCGTCCCGCGCTCGGTGCTCCGCGTCGCCCTGGGGGAGCGCGACGTGGCGGCGTATCCGTTGCCGGCGGCCGTCGCCAAGGCGCGCTCGTGTCTCGTCTGGCGACGGGGCCCTCGCTCGATGGCGCTCGAAGCGTTGCGGGCCGAGCTTCGGCGCGGGCGCGCGTCCCTCAGCCGAGCGTCTGGCGGAGCGAGGCGGCGATGAGGGACACGGCGCGAGTCGCGGTGTCGATGAGCCGCCCCATCGGCACGAACCCGTGGATCATCCCGCCATAGCAGACGTAGTCCACGCGCACGCCCGCGTCCCGCAATCGTCCCGCGTAGGCCTCACCCTCGTCACGCAGCGGGTCGAACCCCGCGGTGACGATCAGGGCCGGCGGCAACCCGGCGAGGGACTGCGCGCGGAGCGGTGACGCGCGCCAATCGGCCGCCTCGTCCGAGGCGTTCAGGTAGTGCGCGCTGAACCAGCGCATCCCGTCACGCGTGAGGAGATAGCCCTCGGCGAAGTCGCGATAGGATCGCGTCTCGGCCGCGAGATCTGTGACCGGGTAGAGCAGGATCTGGAGCCCGATGGCCGGCGCCCGCTGCTCACGGGCCAGCAACGTGACGACGGCGGCCAGGTTGCCGCCGGCGCTGTCGCCGCCGACCGCCAGACGGGCGGCATCGACGCCGAGGCGGGCGGCGTTCGCGACCACCCAGCGCGTCGCCGCCCAGGCGTCGTCGGCCGCGGCCGGGAACTTGTGCTCCGGAGCCAGGCGATAGTCGACGGACACGACGCTCGCGCCCGACTCCGCCGTGAGCTGCCGGCACAGGACGTCGTGCGTCTCGAGGTCGCCGATCACCCAGCCTCCGCCGTGGAAGTAGACCAGCGCGGCGAGCGGCGTCGAGGCCGGGACGCCCGCCGGCCGATAGATGCGCAGCGGGATCGGGCCCCGTGGACCCTCCGCCGCGAGGTCCCGGACGCTGCCGATCTCGGGCGGCACGGGGGTCGCGGCGGGGCGCGTGTCGCGGAACAGCTGGCGCGCGTCCTTAGGAGAGAGCTGATGGTACGCCGGGCGCCCCGACTTGATAACGAGGTCGATCACCGCCGCCACCTGGGGGTCGAGGGCCGCGGCACCCGAAAGCGTCATGACCGCACCGCGCCCTGGGCGAGCGCCTCCGCCGCCGCCGTCTCGACGACCGTGCCCCGGAAGAAGTCCGGATTCACCTCGCCCCAGAAGCGCACGGCGTTGGTGAACATGAAATCACGGAAATCGTCGTCGGTGATCAGCCCGTGCTCGACCAGCTCGTACGCCTCGGGGACCACCTCCGCCATGTCCGGGACGTCGAAGTGTCCGATGTCGGAGCTGAACAGCGCGTTCAGACGTGCGCCCAGCGGATTCGCGCGGCGGTTGAAGGCCCACGCGTTGATCGGGTCGTCGGCCTCGCAGCCGAAGTAGAAGCGCGGGACGAAGAGGTCGCGGATGTCTTCCCGGCGCTCGATCTTGCAGCGGAAGTAGTCGTCGAGGTCCTCGAGGCCGCCGGTCAGCGCCGAGTTCGAGTCGCCGTCCAGGCCCTCGCCGCGGCTCACGGCCTCGGCCACGGCGTCGCTCGCGTACGTCCGGGCGAAGTCCAGCAAGCGCGCGCGGTCCAGGTTATGCGGGTTCGTGTGCTCGAGCGCCTGCCGGTTGCGCTTCTCCCAGTGGCCGACGAGATCGGCGTAGAGCATGGACGCCCACCCGACGCCGCCCTCGAGGAACGCGAAGTTCAGGTCCGGGAAGCGGCGCGTGACGCCGCCGAAGAAGAGCGCCTTGCAGACGGCGTGGCCGGCGGAGGCGAAGTGGCCGATGTGGTTGTAGCAGAAGTTCGACGGCGAGCTGCGCAGGAGGATCGAGCGCCCGCCGTTGTGGAAGCTCGGCGCGATCCGTAGCTCCCGGCACTTCTGCCACACGGGATCGTAGTCGTGCTCGCTGTCGATGCCGATCACGTCGTACCACTCGACGGCCTTCGCCGCGGCGGGATTCTCCTCGACGAGCGCCGGGACGGGCCGGCGCATCAGGCCGCCGACCATCATCACCTTGTACCCGAGCTGCTTCGACGCGAACTCGAGCTCCTCGAGCGCCTCCTCCGGCGTGTACATCGGGATGATCGCCGCCGGGACGATGCGGTCGGAGAGTCCCCGGAACTGGTCGGCGGTGAAGACGTTGTAGGCGCGGCAGATCGCGCGCCGGAGGCGGGTGTCCTGGATCCGGTGGTAGCTCAGCCCGGCCGTCGGGTAGACGACGCAGAAGTCGATCCCGAGGTCCTCGAGCCGCTCGTACATGAGCCGCGGCAGCATCGCGGTCGCCCGGTCGAGGGTGTTCTCGCACGGCGATCCCCAGAACGTCTCCATGGCGACCCTGCGCCGGCGGCGCTCGGCCAGCGACATCGCGAGCACGTTCGGGACGGCCTGGGTCCTCAGCTCGAGCGCCTCGACCGCGGCGTCGCCGCCGATCTTCCGGAACTCCTGGCGCATGACGGGCGTGTACTCGAGCCAGTGTCCGTCGGCGTCGATGATCGGGTGGCTCAGGCGGGAGCGAAGCTTCCGGGCATCCGTAGGGCCGTGGGTCCGCATGGCGGCGCCTCCAGCAAAAGGCTCGTGGCTGAGGGGATCATACCTCATCCGCCGCGGTAGACGCGCGGCACCCGGGTGTTGATGCTGGTGAGGATCTCGTGCGCGATGGTGCCCGCCCAGGCGGCCATCTGCTCGATCGGGATCGCCGTGTCACCCTCGCCCCCGAGCAGGACCACCTCGTCGCCGTTGTAGGCGGAGTCCCGGCCGATCGACACCATGATCTGGTCCATGCAGATCCGCCCGACCACCGGATAGCGCTTGCCGTGGACGATCACCTCGGCCCGCCCGCTCATGGCGCGCGCGTAGCCGTCGCCGTAACCGACCGGCAGCGTCACGACGCGCGTCTCGGCCGGCGCCACCCACTCGCCGCCGTAGCTGACCGGGTGCCCGGCCTTGACCACCTTGAAGAAGACCACCCGGGTCAGCCAGCGCAGCGCCTGCCGCACGGGAAGGCTCGCCGGCACGTCCGCGGACGGTCGGGCCCCGTAGAAGAGGATCCCGGGGCGGACCAGATCGAGGTGGCTTTCGCGCAGCTGCAGGATCGCGCCCGAGTTGGCCGCATGCCGCAGGGGCGGCGGCAGCGAGCGGCGCTCGTAGAAGCGCAGGACCTCCGCGAAGCGCTCGAGCTGCAGACGCGCGTGGGCGAGGTCGGGGGCGTCGGCGTTCGCGAAGTGCGTGAAGATCCCCTCCACGCGCACGTGGCGGCAGCGGAGTGACGCCTCGAGCAGGGCCTCGGCGCTGTACCAGTGCACGCCGATCCGCTCCATCCCGGTGTCGATCTTGAGGTGCACGGTCGCCGGGCGCCCGAGCGCGGCGGCGTGCTCCTCGATCGCCCGCAGCTTGTCGACCGAGGACGCGGCCAGGGTGAGGCCGTGCTCCAGAAAGCGCGGGATCTGCGAGCCGAGGATGCCCCCGAGCACCAGCACGGGCAGGCGCACGCCGTGCTGCCGCAGGCGCAGGCCTTCCTCCAGGTAGGCGACGCCGACGTAGGGCGCGCCGAGGCGCTCGAGCACTCGTGCGACCTCGACCAGCCCGTGGCCGTAGGCGTTCGCCTTGAGGATCGGCATCACGCGGGCGGGCGCGACGTGGGCCGCGATGACCCGGTAGTTGTCAGCGAGGACGTCGAGGTCGACCTCGACGCGGGTCGGGCGCGGCTCGTCGGCCGCGATGGTCGGCTCGTTGAGGGCGGTCATGGCCTCCCGCCGATGACCTACATCGGTTCGACGCGCACCATGGCCCAGCCCTGCCGGCGCACACGATCGTCGATCAGACGTCGTGAGCGACGGTCGGCTCGACGACGGTCCCCTTCGCGGGCGTTTGCGGCCTTCCGACGCTCACCCGACCGCCGATCGAGGACGACGGACACCCGGTCGTCGCCGGCGAAGGCGCGCTTGAGGTACTCGTAGTGGTCGAGGGCGTCTCGGGACACCACGAAGATCAGAGCGGGGCGCGGCGCGGATTTCGCCCGCCGCTCGGGCTCCCGAGCCTCGTGCAGCGGGTCAGTGGGCATCGTGTTCGCCACCCCTGTGATTCCGGAATCGCGCAGACTGCGCGGCGCAGAGGCCTGCGACTCTACCATCAAACCGCGCGGCTTGAACGGTGGCGAGGATCCTAGAGCCGCCGTCCGCGCGGACTCGTGTCGGAGGCGCTGGCGCCCTCGCGGTCGAGCCGCTGCAGGATGCGGCTCACGTACTGGCGCGTCTCGCGGTAGGGCGGAACGCCCCCGTAGATGAGCACCGCTCTCTCACCGGCGTTGTAGGCGGCCAGGGCGAGCGTCAGGTTGTTGTCGAATCGATCCATCAGGCTGCGCAGGTGTCGGACGCCGCCGTGGATGTTGGCGCGCGGATCGAAGGGATCGTCCACACCGAGCAGGGCCGCCGTCGCGGGCGTCAGCTGCATCAGCCCCCGCGCCCCCCGCCTGGAGACGGCGCGCGTGTTGAATTGCGACTCTGTCTCGATGATCGCCGCGACGAGGTTCTGCGAGAAGCCGTACAAGGTCGCCGCTTCCCTGATGTGGGCGTCGAGACCGACTGGCTCGGCGGCAACGTGCTGGAATTCCTTCGGCGCGGCCATGCGGGATGCCATGTACCCGGAGAGCATCGTCAGCACGAGCACGGAGAAGCCGAGCAGGTGCCGACTCATGGACGAGCGCGGATCTGCCATCTGAGTGGCCTGGCGGGCCATGACGGTCACGACCGCTGTGAACCGCTGAAATCGGTGTCCGGCTTGATGCCGCGCGACGGCATGAGGTCGCGAGAGCGGAGCCACTCCTCGTATGGATCGACGACGGACGAGGCTGTGACCGGCGCACGCCGTTTCCGGCTGGCGAGCAGCCCGGCAGCATAGAGGAGCAGGAAGATCCCACCCGCGGGTACGACGACCAGGACAAGGGTGATGAGCCAAACGTTGCCCCTCCTTGGTGACATCTTCTCCTCCTTTGGCCTCCGTCGGCGACAACCTTCTCAGCACCGGGCTGCCGGCCCTCTCGGAGCCTTCTGCCCGTGAGAGAGAGCAACGATCGAACCAAGAGCGTCCCGAAGAGGTAAGTGGTTGATTCCACGCGTTTTTCCCCGATGGAGGGCCGCAGGTCGGCCTGGTCAGCAGCTTACCGGGCAGGCGGATTTCTCCCACCGGAGTCTCCCCGCAGCCATGGCTCGAGAATGATCTACCCGGTCAGAGACTTACCAGGCCCGCTTCTGGCCGACGTCGCAGAAGCTATTGATATTTCTGGAATTCGATTCCGGTACTGGATTTGCCTTACAAGTCAGGCCATGGAGGATCCAGCTCAGATGATGCCGGAGTACCAGTCATGGCCTCCACGCTCCCGTGGTGTCGGCCGGCCATCCGTGGTGGCGCAGTACACGCCTCAACTCACGGAGTGGCTGCGCGAGCATCCCGACATCTCGGGCGCCGAAATCCTGCGGCGCGCCCGGCGCGCCGGCTATCGTGGGGGCAAGAGCGCGCTCTACGAGCTCGTGAGGCGGCTCCGGGTGTCCGAAGCTCGAAGCCAGTTGCGGACGTGACGGTTCCCGCCGAGGGCTCGCTCGGCCCTGCGCCAATTCCGGAGGTCAGAACGTCGATGATCAGCCGAGACCCAATGCCTGCATCCCACGTCCATCTACCGCTGCGACGGCTCGCGCTGTGTCTCGCGTGCGACGAATGCTTCGACATCGTCGCCGAGAGGTGCCCGGCCTGCGGTGGTGCCACGTGGACATCGCTCTCGCGCCTGGCGGAGCCGAGGGTCCGGCAACTCATTCTCGTCGCGCGCGAGCGCGAGCACCTCTACGAGGATCTGAAGCGCGCGTTCGCCGGGAACGAGACCGTGCGAGTCCTGCGGGACCGGCGCGCTGTCGAGCGGCAGGAGCCTTCCGGCCCCGATGGGGCCGAGCGGCACCAGGACAATCGACGCTCGGCGCAGACCATCGACGGGCTCCTGCGAGCGGTCGGCTGGGTCATCGTGCCCCTGGGCGGAGTTTCGGCGAGGCCCGCCACGCCAATATCGTCGGGGACGAGGTGAAGGCGATGAGCCCCACGGTCAGGAGACTGGAAGTCACGAAGCTCGAGGAGCTGGCGGCGCTCGTCGCCGAGAACGTCGAGGGCATCGAGCTCGGGCTCACGGTGATCGACGGGCACCTCCTCCTGGGCCAGGCGGCGATCGACCTGGTCGGCCTGGACGCGAAGGGCTCGCTCGTGCTGATCGCGCTCGATTTCACGGCCGACGAGGGGCTGCTGCTGCGTGGGATGGACGCGTACTCCTGGTGTCTCGAGTACCCGGACACGATCGGGCGGCTCTACCCGGCGGCGGAGATCTCGCCGGCGCGCCCGCCGCGCATCCTGTTCATCGTCGAGCGCCTCACCGATGCCTTCGTCCGCCGTATCAGGCAGCTCTGCTTCCGCGACGTCGACTGCCTCGAGTTCCGGCATCTCGAAGTCAACGGCGCCTCGGCGCTCTACTTCGATCTGGTGGAGCGCATCCGCCAAGCCGACGGCGCGCTCGAGGAGTCCGCGGAGGTCGAGTCGCGCATCCCCGAGACGCCTGGCGTGTGGGAGGGCGCGGCCCCGGACCCGGTACCCGCCCCGGTCGAGCCCGAGCCCACGACTGAACCTGAGGTGGCTGAACCCGAGGTCGACTGGCCGCCGGCGGCCTCGCTCGACGCGCCGCGCGAGGAGGCTCTCGCCTCCATGGCCTGGGCCGAGCCGGTGGCGGAGCCCGCGCAGCCGGAGGTCGAGGACGAGGCGCCGGAAGAGGCGGCGCGCCCGGCAGAACCCGTGACGCCGATGGCCGACACCGGGAGCAATACCGAGTGGCAGGCGTTCCTGAGTGGGCTCGGCGTCGAGGTGTCGACGCCGGAGGCCGTGCCCGCCGGGGAGGCCGAGTCGACGCCCCCGCCCGTCGCCGCACCGAGCGCCGACCACACCGCCTTCTTCGCGAAGCCGGTGAACGGCGCGCCGGCCGCGTCAGGCCCGACGGTGCCGCCGGCGCCCAAGCCGAGCGCCCGGAAGCCGACGATCCTCGTCGTCGACGACGCGGGTCCGGTGGTGAGCCTCTGCCTGAGTGTGTTGCAAACGCTCAGGTGCTCGATCCGCACGGCCAATCGTGGCGCGACGGCGCTCGAGCTGGTCGCCAAGGAGCCGTTCGATCTGGTCCTCGTGGACTACATGATGCCCGGCATGAACGGCTTCGACGTCCTCGGGCAGGCGAGGAAGATCCGCCCGGAGATAGCCGGCATCCTCATGACCGCGTACGGCACCCCGGACATCATCAACGGCGCGACGCGCATCGGCTTCAACGCCATCCTCCGCAAGCCGTTCACGCCGACCGAGTTGCGCGCGGCCGTCGAGAAGGTCCTGGCCGGTACGGACGTCGCGCTGCCGGGCTCGACGACTCGCCCCGCGAGAATCGGGTAGCGCGCTCGACCCCCGCCGACGCGACCTGACGTCGGCGCCGCTCCGGTCGAGGTCGAGGCCGCGCACTCCGTGGACCCGCGCCCGCCCGATCTCGACTAGAATCACGCCGAGAGGAGATCCGTCGATGACGCGAGACCCGCTGGCGCCTGCCGTGATCGCCGAGCTCCTGCTGAGCGCCATGACGACGCTGCGCTCCGAGCTCGCCGCGCTGCCCGACTCGGTGTCGGCATTCCATCCCGCCCCCGGGGAGTGGTGCGCCAGGGAGGTCCTCGGCCACCTGATCGAGGCCGAGCGGCGCGGCTTCGCCGGCCGCATCCGGATCATCCTCGCCGCCAGCATGCCGCGGCTCGAGACCTGGGACCAGAACGAGGTGGCGCGGGCGCGGCACGACTGCGAGCGGGACGGCCGGACCCTGCTCGACGAGCTCGGGCGGATGCGCGACGACAGCGCGGCGCTCGTGCGCGGCCTCAGCCGGGAGGATCTCGAGCGGGCCGGGGAGCACCCGAAGGTCGGCCGCCTACGTGTCGCCGATCTCCTGCAGGAGTGGGTCCACCACGACCGCAATCACGTCAAGCAGATCCTCGCCAACGTGCAAGCGTTCGTGTGGCCGCACCTAGGGAACGCCCAGAAATTCTCGCCCGTCGGCTGACGGGCCCGCAGTGCACACGCACCAGGAGCCGAACATGCTCAGCGACCGCTATCTCAGGCTCGTGCTGACCGTCATCGCGCTGGCGCTCGCCGTGCTTGCCGCGCGCCCGTGGCTGTCCGCTCCCGATTCGGCGAGTGCTCAGACCGCGCTTCCCAAGTACGAGGTCACGATGCCGAAGGCGTGGGGGAAATACGTGGCCTACAGCAACAACAATCTGCTGCTCCAGGCCCCGGACGGAAGCATGCGGATCGTCGACGTCGAAGGGAAGCCGCCCGAGTATCCCAAGGTGAAGGTGCTGATCCGCTGGGAGTAGTCGGAGGCTAGGCGCTCAGCTGGACGCCGGCGAGGACTCGCGGCGTGAAGCCCGCGCGGGCTCCGTTGAAGCGCCATCACACCGACCGCCGAGGCGCCGAGGGGGAAGTGGTGGTCGACGAGCCCGAGCCCGCGCTCGACGACCCCGATGTTCGCCTCCACCAGCTTCCGGAGCGCCAGCGTCGCCGCGCTCAGCGTCATCGTCCCGCCATCGCACCGATCGGCGCGGAGGCGGGTTCGGTTCGGAGGCTCAGGGGCAGAGCCTGTCTGAACCTGATCCGGATTTCGCGAAGCAGCCGAATGCTGTGATCGTCACAGATACCGTGCGAGTCGAACGCCTCGCCCGACGCGTCGTCCTCTCGCATCAGCCCGGGTCGTCCTTCGTGTTGGCACCACGCGCAGACGAGTCTCATGCTGGCCTCCTCCAAGGCGATGAGTGATCCACGGTTCGATATCCGGAAATATCCATATCCGGAAATGTCGACGGAAACACCCGCCCGGACAAGGGGGGAAAACCCTCAATCCGGTCGCAGTGAATCCCTTGGCGGGGCCCGGTGGGCGGTCGCGGCCGGCGCCGCCCGGGGCGGCTCAGCTGAAGACGACGACGCCGCGGGCGACCTGGCCGCTCCGGAGCGCCTGGAACCCTTCGTTGATCTCGTCGAGCTTGTAGGTCCGGCTGATCAGCTGGTCGATCTTGAGCCGGCCGTCGAGGTAGAGATCGACCAGCCGCGGGAAATCGACGTTCGGCCGCACCGAGCCGTACATGGTGCCCTTGATGCTCTTTTCCTGGAGCGCCATCAGGTACGGCGTGATCGGCGCGCGCACGCTCATGGCGGCCATGCCGACGATGACCGCGGTGCCGCCCGGGCGGATCGCGTCGAGGATCTGGAGCGTCGTCGCCTCGCCGCCGATCGCGTCGAAGGCGTAGTCGGCGCCGCGGCCTCCCGTCAGCTCGCGCACGCGGTCCACGACCTTCTCTTGGGAGGCGTCGATCGTGTGCGTGGCGCCGAACTCGCGGGCGAACGCGAGCTTGTTCGGGAGCAGATCGCACGCGATGATCTTGCCCGCGCCGGCCAGGCGGGCGCCCTGGACCACGTTGAGCCCGACGCCGCCGCAGCCGATCACCAGCACTGACGCGCCGGCTTCGACCTTGGCGCAATGGGTGACGGCGCCGACGCCGGTCGGCACGCAGCAGCCCATGAGGGCCGCCTGCGCCCAGGGCATGTCCTTGCGGATCGGCACCAGCATCTCGGCGGGGCAGACGACGTACTCGCAGAAGGTCCCGATGCGCGCCATCTGAAAGACGTCCTGGCCGTTGCGCTTGAGCCGGCAGGTGCCGTCGAGCAGCGCCCAGCGGACGGACTGGTGGCCGTCGCAAAGGATCGAGCGCCCCGTCGAGCAGTAGAGGCAGTGACCGCAGTGGGGGCGGAACGAGAAGATGATGTGGTCGCCGGGCTTGACGTTGGCGACGCCCGCGCCGACGCGCTCGACGACGCCGGCCGCTTCGTGGCCGAGCACCATCGGCAGCGGGAGCGGCCAGTCGCCGTTCATGATGTGCCAGTCGCTGTGGCAGATCCCGGTCGCCATCACGCGGACGCGCGCCTCGCCCGCCTGTGGGCCCTGCTGCTCGACGTCGACGACCTGGAGCGGCTTGTTCGCCTCGTAGAGAATCGCGGCTTTCATGGGCTCCACCCTTCAGGAGACGGCGCGGCGCTTCGAGCTGACGTAGTCCACCAGCACGTACTCGCCGAGGCGCTCGGGCGCGGCGAGGAACGCGCGCCCCCGGTTGATGCGGGCCATCTGCTCGACGAACGCGACGAGCGCCCGGCTTCGCTCGAGCATGAAGGTGTTGATCGTGATGCCGTCGCGCGTGCAGCGCTGGACCTCCTTCAGCGTCTCCTCGAGCGTGCGCCGCGTCGGCGGGTACGCGAACTCGGCCTCGCCGCCCTCCAGGTGCGCGGTGGGCTCGCCGTCGGTGACCATGATGATCTGCTTGTTCCCGCCGTGCTGGCGCCCGAGGAGCTGGCGCGAGAGCTGGAAGCCGTGGTGCATGTTGGTGCCCACGTTCCACTCGGTCCACGAGAGCGTCGGGAGCTGCTCGGGGCTCCACTGGCGCGCGTAGAGCGAGAAGCCGACGATGTGCAGGCTGTCGCGCGGGAACTGGCCGCGGATCAGCGACGTCAGCGCGAGCGCGACCTTCTTCGCCGGCAGGAAGTAGCCGTTGTTCAGCATCGAGCGGCTCATGTCGAGCATGACGACCGTCGCCGCGCGCGTGGACAGCTCGGTGCGGTAGACCTCGAAGTCGGTCGGGGCGAGCCGGACCGGCGTGCCGGGCCCGCCGCGCTCGATCGCGTTCATGAGCGTCTCGCGGAGGTCGAGCAGGAAGGGGTCGCCGAACTCGTAGGGCTTGGCCTCGTCGGTGCGGTCGCCGCCGGCGCCGCGCCGGCTCACCGCGTGGCGGCCGAAGCGGTCGCGCTTGAGGACGGCGAAGATGTCCCCGAGCGCCTTGTCGCCGATCTTCCGGATGGCGCGCGCGGTCAGCGCCAGCCGGTCGCCCTGGCGCTCGAGGTAGCCGGCCTCCTCGAGCTTTCGCGTCAGCTCGCGGAGCTCGTCGAGGTCGCGCTTGGACTCCTCGCCCAGGAGCCGGCCGACCTGCTCTGGATCGATCCGCTCGAGGTCCCCCGGGTCCTGGATCGCGCGGAGCTCGCGCTCGAGCTGGTCCAGCTGCTGGAGCTCGTCCATGAGACGCATCGCCTCGCGGAGACCGAGCTCCTCGTCGCCCTGGAAGTCGTAGCGTCGGCTCATCTCGTCGAGCGGCAGGAGCTCGCCCAGGCTCATCGCGAGCTGGCGCATCTCGGCCTCGAG
>QHSZ01000364.1 GCA_003220595.1 Candidatus Rokuibacteriota bacterium
CAATAACACAGGCGACAATCTGCCGGCCCGCCTCCGTGACCCGTTCCATCCCGAGGATCGTGGCCACCGCATAGGCGTGCGCCCACTGCGCCACGGCCTGGAGTACCCGTTCCTGCTGCGTCTGATTCCAGGGGAATACTTCAAAATCCTGGCCCCGCAGACCTGGGAGATAGGCTTCCGGGAAACACACGATCTCCGCGCCTTGGACCGAAGCTTCGGACAGGAGCCGCTTGATCTTGTCCAAGCCCTCATCGAGGGCTGAGGCGATACACGGCGACGCCAGGCCAATGATCATGGGTGCTCTCCTTACGCGAGAGATCCTAGCCGCAGGGTCCACGGTGCGACCTGCGTGATGCGAAGTAGATCCTTGCGGGCCCAAGGATCCTCCGCCAGACGGGAACGAACTTCGTCGGGAGTCTTGGCCCTGATGACAAGCAGCACATCGGAGGTACTTTCCAGCGGACCTCCGAGGATCACGAACCCCTCTTTCGCGAGGGCGTTCATGAACGAAGCATGGGGTGCCCAATCAGCCTGGCTCTCCATGGGTCGGGAAGCCTGCCAGGCGGGGCCGCGTGTACGAATCACCACGAACAGCTGCGGCATTCGCTTCCTCCGGCCTTGCCAGCTTAACGGTCACGCTGAGCGGCGCGCGAAGCGCGTCCGCTCGAGCGTCGAGTTGGACAGGTCTTAGCTTTCATCCGCCGCCGCGCTCGCGATCGCAAGTATGCGCCGAATGAATGGCCCTTTCGCATCGGTGTACGCCTCCCTGTCAGACCGATGCTCTTCCGCTAGGCGGGCCTTGAGCGTGGCGTACTCAGACGCCGCCAGAGGATGGCTCCTCAGGTAGTCGCGGAAGACGAGGCGCTCTGTCCATAGCCGGCTCCGGAACGGCACAAGGTGCAGATGGTGCGTGCGGATCTCTGGCGAAGGCTTGCAGAACCAGTGCATGACGTCCGCCCGGTGCGGAAAGTATAGGTAACTCAGGCCCCTCAGAACATCAATTGCCGGCCGTGACTCCTCCAAGGTCCGTACAGCCACCATAATGTCGATGATTGGTTTAGCCCGGAGTCCTGGAATCGCCGTGCTCCCGACGTGCTCAATCGGACCGGCCATCCACGGTTCGAGCACCTCCACCAGCCGCTGACGCTCCACCGCAAAGCGGGCGGGCCACACCGGATCATAGTCCTCAAGGTATATCTGGGCGTCTTCCTCATCAGACATCGGCGCGTCACTCGCTCGGCGACATTCTCACTGTCCGCGGAACTTCTCGAGGTACCCGAGGTCGAGCGCCTCGTGGACCAGTGCCATCGTGGTCTGGGCGGCCTTTCGGGCGCGGTCCGTGCCTTGGGCCAAGGCATCACGGACCAGCCCCATCTTCGCCGCGAAGCGCGCCCGCCGCTCGCGGATCGGGTCGAGGAAGGTGTTGAGCGCTGTGGCGAGCTTCTCCTTGACTTCGACGTCCCCGACGGCGCCGCGGCGATACCGCTCCTTGAGATCCGCCACTTCTCCACGGTTAGGGTTGAACACGTCGTGGTACAGAAACACTGGGTTGCCTTCGACGTGGCCTGGATCGGTCGCTCGAAGTCGCGTCGGATCCGTGTACATTGAGCGGACCTTCTCGTTCACGACAGCCGGCGTGTCCTTGAGATAGATAGCGTTGTCCAGCGACTTACTCATCTTGGCCTGGCCGTCGATCCCCACTAGCCGCGGCACGCGTCCCACGAGACCTTCAGGCTCGGGAAACACCTCTTTGAACTGCCGATTGAAGCGGCGCGCCACCTCTCGGGTGAGTTCGATGTGAGGAAGCTGATCCTCGCCGACCGGGACAAGGTGGGCGCGGGGCATGAGAATGTTCGCCACCTGCATCACCGGATAGGTGAAGAACGCCACCGGCACGGACTTCCGCCCGAACTCCTCCATCTCCGCCTTCAGTGTCGGATTCCGCTGAAGCATGCCGAGCGGCAGGAACCAACTCAGCCACAGGGTGAGTTCAGCGTGTTCCGGGATCAGGCTCTCGATAACGAAGGAGCTACGCTCTGGATCGAGTCCCACTGCAAGCCAATCGAGCGCCACCTCCCATACCGCCTCCCGCACCCGCCCCATGTCGTCAGCGTAGTCGGACACCTGATAGTCGGCGATCAAGAAGTAGCAGTCGTAACTCGTCT
>QHSZ01000156.1 GCA_003220595.1 Candidatus Rokuibacteriota bacterium
CGCCGGCCAGGCGCTCGGTCGGCGCGCCGCAGCGCGGGCAGTGGCGGCTCGTCCCCTCCCAGTGCAGGAGCTGCATCGCCATGCCGCCGAGCGAGAGGAGGTCGTCGGGCAGACGCGTGCCCTGCATCGGGACGAGCGTCTCTCGCCGGAAGCCCTCGGGAATCGGCGCGTCCTTCGGCAGTCCCGCGATCCAGCACGGCACCCCCGCCCACCAGCCGAGCCAGTGCGCCCGGCCGAGCGCCTCGCCGAAGCCCTTCGGCGCCTCGCCCTCGGGCAGGCGGACGGCGCTCTCCTCGGGCACGACGACGAGCGCCTGCTCCTGGACGATGAGCCAGCGGCCGCGCGGCTCGGGCGGGGTGACGCCGTCCTTGGCCGGCGTGAACTCGCCCCGCAGGCAGTCGCGATTGAACGGCAGGTAGACCGAGAGCGGCGTCACTCGGGCGCCTGCTCCGTCCACCACGGATAGAACGGCGGCATGTCCTTGCTCGGGCGGAGCGTGAAGCGCGCAGGGCGCTTCTCGAGGAACGCGCTGACGCCCTCGCGCGCGTCGGCGGAGCGGCCCGTCCAGAACATCGCCTGCGAGTCGACACGGTGCGCCTCCCGCGGGTGGTCCGCGCCCAGCATGCGCCACAGCATCTGGCGCGCGAGCGCGACGGAGATCGCCGAGGTGTGGTCGGCGATCTCGCGGGCCAGCTCGCGGGCGGCGGGCAGGAGCGCCTCGGGCGCGACGACCCGGCTCACGAGGCCGCCGCGCTGCGCCTCCTCGGCGTCGAAGACGCGCCCCGTGTAGATCCACTCGGCGGCCCGGCCGATCCCGACCAGTCGCGGCAGGAACCACGTCGAGCACGCCTCGGGCACGACGCCGCGCCGGGCGAAGACGAAGCCGAGCCGCGCGGCGCTCGAGGCGATGCGCACGTCCATGGGGAGCGTCAGGGTCACGCCGAAGCCGACGGCGGGCCCGTTGATCGCGGCGATCACGGGCTTCGTCAGCTCGAAGATCCGGAGCGTGACGCGCCCGCCGCCGTCCCGGTGCTCCTCGGCCGAGTGGGCGCGGCCGCGCGCCTCGGCGTCGAAGGTGGAGGCGCCCGCGGCCAAGTCGGCGCCCGCGCAGAAGGCGCGGCCCGCGCCGGTCACGATCACCGCGCGGACCTCGTCGTCGGCGTCGGCGCGCGCGAAGGCGAGGAGGAGCTCGTCGAGCATTGTGGGCGTGAGCGCGTTGAGCTTCTCGGGACGCTGGAGCGTCAGCGTGGCGACGCGGTCCGCCACCTCGTATCGGATCTCGGTGAACGCCATCGGCCCCGGGGGCTCAGGACCCGAGGAGCCCGACCCCGAGCTCTGCGGCCGGCGCCGGTGCCGTGGCCGGCACGGGCGCCGGGCCGAGCTTCTGGAGCTCGGGCAGCACGCGCGCCGCGAAGAGGCGCATGTTCCGCTCCGCCTCGCCATAGTCCATGCCTGCGTAGCTGAACACGCCGACGAATGTGTCGTTGCCGACACGGCGTCGCACGTCCAGGATCTTCTCGTAGCATTGCTCGGGCGTGCCTGCCACCTGGAGGTTCACGAAGTAGTCGATCACCTTGTCGGTGCCGTACGTCGCGATCTTCTCCGACATCTTGCCGTAATACTCGTAGCCCTTGGTCGTCTTGAGGTGATCGCCCTGGAACTGATAGTGGTCGAGCACGGTCTGGTAGTAGCCGCCGATGTAGCGGAGCGCCATCTCTCGGGCGCGCTCGGGGCTCTCGTCGCAGAAGGTCCAGCCGGCGCAGACGGGCGCGGGCGCCTCGGCGCCGTTGACCTGGCGGTAGGCCGCGCGGTATGAGTCGAGCTCCTTGGCGACTTCCGGCCACGGTTTCTGCGGGATGATCAGCATGCCGACGCCGAGCTTGGCCATGATCGGCACCGACTCGGGCGAGACGGCCGCGGCGTAGGTGCGCCCGCGGAACGACTTGAACGGGGCCGGCCGGATCGCGGCGCGCGGCTGCTTGACGAACGTGCCGTCGTACTCGCAGACGCCCGACTCGAGGCCGCGCAGCAGCATCTCGGCGGACTCCACGAAGCGCTCGCGGGATTCGTCCATCGGCAGGCGGAAGCCGTCGAACTCGACCCGGCCCGCGCCGCGGCCGAGCCCGAGGATCAGCCGCCCCTCGGAGATGTTGTCGAGCATCGAGACTTCCTCGGCGACCCGCAGCGGGTCGTGCCACGGGAGCACGACGACCATCGAGCCGAGCTTCGCCTGCCGCGTGCGCCCAGCCATGTAGGTGAGGAACTGCAGCACGTCGGGGCACATCGTGTAGTCGGTGAAGTGGTGCTCGACGCCCCAGACGGACTCGAAGCCGAGGGGCTCCGCCAGGTCCGCGAGCCGCAGCTCGTTGCGGTACACCTCGCGGTCCGCGCGCGCCTTCTGCGGGTTCTGGAAGACCGTGGCCATTCCGACGTGCATGGGGAGCCCCCCTTCGCCCGCCATCTTGCCCGAGCCCGGCGCGCTTGACAACCACGGCAAGCCGATCGCGCCGGCGTGCTCCCTACCCCTTCACGCCGCCCGCGCCCCAGCCCTGGATCAGGTAGCGCTGGACGGCCACGAAGAAGGCGACGGCCGGCGCCGTGATCATCACGCCCGCGGCCATGATCATCCCCCAGTCCACGATCGTCGCGTTGAAGAGGTCGTTCACGCCGACCGGCAGGGTCTTCAGCTCGTCGGACGAGATCAGGACGAGGGCGAACAGGAAGTCGTTGTACGCGAGGATGAAGGTGAAAATCGCCGCCGCGATCAGCCCGGGCAGCGCGAGCGGCAGCACGACGTACCACACGGCGCGCCCGCGGTCCGCGCCGTCGACGAGGGCCGCCTCCTCGAGCTCGAGCGGGATCGATTGAAAGAAGGCCCGCAGCAGCCAGAGGCAGAACGGCAGGCAGAAGGTCGTGTACGAGAGGACGAGCGCGAGCCGCGTGTTCGCGATGCCGAGCAGCCGCACGAGGATGTAGAAGGGGATGATGATCATGATCGGCGCGAACATGTAGGTGAGCAGGATGAGGCCCGCCACCTTGTCCCGCCCGGCGAAGGAGAAGCGCGTCAGGCCGTAGGCGCCGAGCGCGGAGACGACGAGCGTCAAGGCGACCGTCGTGAGCGAGACGATGGCGCTGTTCTTGAAGAACGTCAGGAAGCTCGTGTCCGTCAGGAGCCGTCGGAAGTTCTCGAGGGTCGGGTGCGCGGGGATGAGCCGCGGCGGCGTGGCGAAGATCTCACCGGACGGCTTCAGCGACGTCGAGACCATCCAGAAGAGCGGGAAGGCGCCCACGAGCAGGAGGGCGAGCCCGCCACCGTACAGCGCCGCCGCGCGCGCGGCCCCCGTGCGCCTCACGCCAGCGCCTCCTCCTGACGGAACACGCGGAAGTACACCGCGGTCGCGACCAGCAGCAGCACGAACATGATGACGGCGAGCGCCGCCCCCATGCCGGCCTGCAGGTACGTGAAGCTCCGCGCGTACGCATACACGGGCAGCGTACGGATGTAGCGGCTCACCCCGCCCTCGCCCGCCATGAGCCAGACGGTGTCGAACTTCGTGAACATCCAGATGGAGCGGAGCAGGACGATCACGAACAGCACGTTGCGCGTCTGCGGCAGCGTGACGTGCATGAAGCGGCGCCAGGCCGTTGCACCGTCCACGGTGGCCGCCTCATAGAGCTCCGGCGGGATCGTCTGCAGACGGGCGAGGTACGTGACGACCACGAACGGAAAGAACTGCCAGACACTCGTGAGCACCAGGGACCACATGATGTAGTCCTTGCCCAACCAGGCGAGCGGCACGCGCACGACGCCCGTGGTGACGAGCAGGTGATTGACGAGCCCGTAGGAGTCGTTCAGCAGCCACTTCCAGAGCATGACGGCGACGATCGTCGGGATCACGTAGGGGAACAGCACCACGCCGCGGAGCAGGTTCCGCCCGCGGAACGCCTCGTTGAGGAGCAGAGCGGCGGGAATGCCGAGCACGAGCTGCAGGGCCATCGTCGAGCCCGCGTAGACGACGCCGTAGTAGAAGCTGTTCCAGAACTCCTCGTCGTGGGCGAAATAGACGTAGTGACGGAGGCCCACGAACGTCTGGACGGTCAGGAACGCGTGCTTGTCGTGCAGGCTCAGCCAGGCGTTGTAGATGATCGGAAAGAGGACGAGGCCCCCGAGCAGCGCGAGCGCCGGGGCGAGGAGGAGCCACCCGGCGAGGGCGTTCTTCCTCACTCGCCCCGGCCCGCGGCGCGCGCTACGCCCAGCGCTTGAAGCCGAGCTGCGCGAGCAGCTCCTCGGCCCGCTTCTGCGCCCGGTCCGCCTCGGCCTTCGGGGGCTTGCCGCCCACCATCACCTCGACGATCATGTCGGCGACGATCCCCGAGCCGTCCAGCTCGGCGAGGAACGGCAGGAGGTTGTCCTCCGGGCGGCTGAACCCGATCGGCAGGAACCGAGCCCCCTTGAGGCCCGTGACCATGAAGTCGTGCCAGGAGCGCCACTTCTTGATGCGCGGGTTCGCGAGATATTCCGGATCGCCGATCATCGACTTGAAGATCGGCGTCAGATGGATCGGCACCGTGTGACAGTACTGGAGGTAGTGCTCCTTTTTGTAGAAGAGGCGGAGAAACTCGAACGCCTCGTTCGGGTACTTGGACTGCGTGAACACGCCCCAGTTCTCGCCGTCGAGGGCGGAGATCCCCTTCTGTCCCGACGGGCCGCGCGGCCGGAACATGGGCTGGAAGTGATCCGGGTCGCGCATGGTGTCGGGCGCGTAGCGCTCGATGTAGCCGATCGTCCGGGCGCCCGAGAGGTGGGCCATCGCGATCTTGCCCGTCGCGAGCGCGGCGAGGGTGTCCAGGTACTTCTGCCCCGACCAGCCTCCGGGCATGAACCGGTTGAGCTTCTGTAGGTACTCGAGCGTTTCGAGCATCGCCCGGCCGTTGAGCTGGGGCCGCCACGTCTTCGCGTCCACCCACGCGCCGCCGTTGGACGCGAGCCATTCGGCCGGATGGACGAAGCCCATGTAGAGCTTCTCGCCCGGCATCTGGAGCGCGTGGCGCCCACCCTCCGTGAGGGCCGCCGCGAGCTTGAGCATGTCGTCGTACGTCTCCGGCGCCTTGAGACCCGCCTTCTCACGAAGGTCACGCCGCTCGGCGAAGTACGTGGCGCCGATCGCGTGCGTCACGCCGTAGTACTTGCCGTCGAAGAACTGCAGCTTCAGCGTCGCCTCGTGAATGTCGCTCTCGCCGAGCGCGCGGATCAGCTCGTCCATCGGACGCAGGAGCCCCTTGGTGTGAAGCGACGCCGTCACGAACGGGTTCAGGTGCGTGAGGTCGGGCGGGTTGCCGGCGGCGAGGGACGCCAGCAGCTTGGTGTTGAGGTCGCCCCAGCCGAGCGCCTGCTGCTTCACCTTGAAGCCGGGGAACTTGCGCTCGAACTCCGCGATGCTGGTGTCCTGGATCGTCTTGACGGTCTGGGGCTCGACCTCGGTGTGCCAGACCTGGAGCTCCCGGACCTGCTGCCCGAGCGCAGCCGGCGCACGAGCGAGCACCGCGGCGCCGGCGGTCGCCGCGACGCTTCCGGCCAGGAAGCGGCGGCGGGATACGTGACGCGGATGGCCGCTGGTCGGTCGCTTCATCACGGCGCTCCTTCCGTCGCTGGCGCTGGCGTCTCGGCGGTGCGATTCACCGGGTCCGTCGAATTGGCGCGGAGTTTAGGCTCGCCCGCGAGCGATGTCAACGGCCCGACGCTCGCCGGCGCGCTGGAGCGCCGCGAGGATCCGCGCGGGCGTGAGCGGCAGCGCCGTGAGCGTGACGCCGCGGTCGCGGAGGGCGTCGCAGACGGCGTTGGCGATGGCGGCGCCCAGGCCGGGGTTCCCGCACTCGCCGAGGCCGCGGAGCCCGAGCGGGTTGGTCCGCGCGGGCACCTCGTGGAAGAAGCACTCGATCGGCGGCACGTCCTCCGCCAGCGGCAGCGGGTAGTCGAGCAGCGTGCCGCAGAGCGGCTGGCCCGCGGCGTCGTACTCGAGGCTCTCCCAGAGCGCGTTGCCGATGCCGAACGCGACGCCGCCGACGAGCTGCCCCTCGATGAGTGCCGGGTTGACGGCGCGGCCGACGTCGGCGCCGACGACCACGCGCCGGAGGCCGAGGCGCCCCGTCGCCTCGTCCACGTCGAGCACGACGCCGACGGCGCAGCCGGCGTACGTGACCTTGGCGACGCTGAACGACGCGCCCGCGGCCAGGCGCCCGCGCGCGGCCAGCTCGGCGAGGCTCACGCTCTTGCCGTCGGCGCTGACGACCCCGCGCGCGTACCGGACGGTGTCGGCGGGCGCCCCGAGCAGCGCGGCGGCGCGCGTCTTCGCCTCCTCGACGAGCTTGGCGGCGGCGAGGTGCGCGGCGTTGCCCGCCATCACGGTGCCGCGCGAGCCGTAGGTGCCGACGCCGCTCTCGATGGACGCGGTGTCGGGGTGACGGACGACGAAGCGGTCGGCCGGCAGGCCGAGCGCCTCGCCGAGGATCTGCGCGAGCGCGGTCTCGAGCCCCGGCCCCATGGAGGAGGCCCCGGTGTCCACGCTGAAGGTCGCGTCGGCCTTCGCCTCGAGGTGGGCCGTCTCGAACGGTCCGAGCCCGGTCTTCTCGACGTACGCGGCGACGCCGATGCCGCGGCGGACGCCCCGTGCCGCCAGCAGGCGCTGCTCGGCGCGCGCGCCGTCGTAGTCGAGCCGGCGCAGCAGCTCCTCGAAGAGCGCCGGGAAGTCGCCCGAGTCGTAGACGGTGGTGGCGCCGAAGGAGGTCGTGCCCGTGTCGTACGGCATCTCGTCGGGGCGGATCAGGTTGCGGCGCCGGAGCTCGGCGGGGTCGAGCCCGAGCCGCGTGGCGGCGAGGTCGAGCAGCCGCTCGCGGGCGAAGTTGCACTCCGGGCGGCCGGGCGAGCGCAGCGTGCCGACGGGCGTTTTGTTCGTCACCACGCTCCAGAGGTCGCACGCGTACGCCGGCACGCGGTACGGCCCCGGCAGGAGGGCGGCGCCGAACTCGGCGGGCACGAGCGCCGCGGTGCGCACGTACGCGCCGATGTCGGCATGGATGACCGCGCGCATCCCGAGAATGCGACCCGCGGGGTCGAGGCCGATCTCGACGTCGTACTCGACCTCGCGCGCGTGGTTCGCCGCGATGAGGTTTTCGCGGCGGTCCTCGATCCAGCGGACGGGCCGGCCGAGCGCCAGCGCCGCGAGCGGGACCAGAACGTCCTCCGGATAGAGCTCGCCGCGGACACCGAAGCCGCCGCCCACGTCCACCTCGGTGAGGCGCAGCGCGCCCGGCGGGATCCCGAAGATCTGGGCGAGGATGCCGCGGTTGATGTGGATGCACTTGGTCGACCCGATCAGGTGGAGCTCGCCCCCGCGCGGGTCGGGCGGCACGGCGACGAGCCCGCGGGTCTCGAGGGCGGCCGCCGTCTGCCGCGGGTGCCGGAAGCGCTCGTGGAGGACGAGACGCGCGCCGGCCAGCGCCGCGCCGGCATCGCCCACCCGCATCCGGATGGTCGCGACGTTGTTGCCGTCCGTCCCGGCGAAGAGGTGCTGGGCGTCGGGCGCGAGGGCGGCGGCGACGCTCGCGCACGCGGGGAGCGGTGCCCAGTCCACGTGGACCAGCGCGAGCGCGTCCTCGGCGATATAGCGGTCGTCGGCCACGACGAGCGCCACGGGCTCGCCGACGTAGCGTACGACGCCCCGCGCGATCGCGGGCTGGAGGTAGGCGGCGGTGCCCTCGGGCGCGGGCACGCGGTTCGGGATGACGGCGCTCGCCGGCACGTCCGCGGCGGTCAGCACGGCACGCACGCCGGGAAGCCGGAGGGCTCGGGCGGCGTCCACGCGGAGGACGCGCGCGTGAGCGTGCGGCGAGCGGAGGACGGCCGCCTCGAGCAGGCCCTCGGGCCGGACGTCGGCGACGAAGCGGCCGCGGCCGGTCGCGAGGCGCTCGCCGCCGAGACGCGGGTGGCTGACTCCGAGCATCGCGAGCCGCATGATACCCTAAGCCCCGTATGACGGCGCCCGAGCTCGAGCCCTTCGCGGACCGGAGGCTACGCTTCGCCGCGGCGCTCGGCGATGCGATCGCGGTCGTCCCGGGCGCGCAGGAGGTCCGGCGCAACGGCGACGTCAACTACGAGTTCCGCCAGAGCTCGGACTTCTTCTTCCTCACGGGCTTCGACGAGCCCGACGCGGTGGCCGTGATCAACCCGGCCCACGCCAAGGAGCGCTACGTCCTCTTCGTCCGGCCGCGCGATCGCGAGCTGGAGATCTGGAACGGCCGGCGCGCGGGGGTCGAGGGCGCCGTCGCGACGTACGGCGCCGACGCGGCGTACCCGATCGACCTGCTCGACGAGAAGCTCCGCGAGTACCTGATCGGCCGCCGGGCTCTCTGCTACCGGCTCGGCAACGCCGCGTTCGACGGCCGGATCACGCGGCTCCTCGCCGAGCTGCGGCTGGCCCGCGCGCGCGGCCTGCTGGTACCGGTCGCGGTCGAGGATCCGGCGCCGCTCCTCGCCGAGCTGCGTCTGCGCCGCTCGCCCGCGGAGCTCGAGCGCCACCGGCGCGCGTGCGCGATCAGCCGCGACGCGCACATCGAGGCGATGCGCTACGCGCGGCCGGGCCTCTACGAGTATCAGGTGCAGGCGGCGCTCGAGTTCGTCTTCCGCGCCAGCGGCTCGCCGCGCAACGGCTATCCGTCCATCGTCGCGTCGGGCCCGAACGCCTGCATCCTCCACTACGGCGAGAATTCGCGGCGCCTGGAGGACGGCGACCTGCTCCTGATCGACGCCGGCTGCGAGTACGGTTACCACGCGGCCGACATCACCCGCACCTTCCCCGTCACCGGCCGCTTCAGCAGCGCGCAGCGCGCGATCTACGAGCTCGTGCTGAAGGCCCAGCTCGCCGGCATCGCCGCGGCGCGGCCCGGCCACCGCTACGAGGCGGTGCACGAGGCCGCGCGGCGTGTGCTGGCCGAGGGGCTCGTGGCGCTCGGCCTCGTGCCGCGCGGGCTCGCGGACACGCTCGCGATGCACCACTACCGCGAGTTCTATATGCACGGCACCGGCCACTGGCTCGGCATGGACGTGCACGACGTCGGCGACTACCGGGTCGAGGGCAAATCGCGCGAGCTCGAGCCGGGGATGGTCTTCACCGTCGAGCCCGGCCTCTACTTCGACCCGGAGCGCGAGACGGCGACCTTCTACCTCCGCGAGTACAGCGAGGACGAGATGTGGGAGCGGCGGCTGCGCCTGGGCCTCGCGGCCGCGAAGAAGCTCGAGGAGGAGGAGAAGGCGAAGGCCGCGACGATCGTGCACCCCATTCCGAAGGAATTTCGCGGCATCGGCGTCCGCATCGAGGACGACGTGCTGATCACCGCCGACGGCGCGGAGGTGCTCACCGCGGGCACGCCGAAGACCGTGGCCGAGATCGAGCGCGTCTGCGC
>QHSZ01000370.1 GCA_003220595.1 Candidatus Rokuibacteriota bacterium
GAGGACCACGAGGGCGGCGCGCGTGACGCCCGCGGCGTCGAGGAGCCCACGGCGGGCGGTGTCGCCGAACAGGCTCGGCACGCCGCGCGCCCGCAGACCCTTCACGATGTCGGGATCGTTCTCGATGGCGACGTAGCGGATGCCGAAAGTCTCGAGCGCCTCGCCGATGGCGCTCCCCACCCGCCCGTACCCGCACAGGACGACGTGGCCCTGGAGGCTCGGCGGGATCGGCTCCGCGGCGGGCGCCGAGCGCGCGAGGCGCATGCGGCCGATCCAGGCCGGGACCTTCTGGACCAGCAGCGCGTTGATCAGGATCGTCAGGAGCGACGCGGCGAGCGTCGCGTTGTAGACGTCGCCGCCCACGCGGCCGGCGTGGCGCGCCACCTGGACGAGGACGAAGGAGAACTCGCCGATCTGCGTGAGCGCCGCGGCGGTCAGGAGCGCGTTCCAGAGGGACTCGCCGAAGAGGCGCACGACGACCGTCCAGACGACGAGGTTGCCGACGACGACCAGCGCCACGAGGACGCCGAGGAGTCCCAGGTTGGCGAAGACGAGCGCCGGGTCGAGCAGCATGCCCATCGTGACGAAGAAGAGCGCGGCGAAGATGTCTCGCAGTGGCAGGAGCCGCGCCAGCGTGTCGTGCGCGTAGTCCGACCCGCTGATGACGAGGCCCGCGAGGAAGGCGCCGAGTGCCTGCGAGAGCCCGACGGCCTGTGTGAGCGCGGCCGTCGCGAGGCCCACCGCGAGCGCGACGAAGAGGAACAGCTCGTCGCTGCGCATGCGCGCCGCGCCGAGCAGGAGGCGCGGGACCACCCGGCGCGCGAGGACGAAGAAGGGGACGAGGATCAGCGCCGCGGTGCCGAGGGCCTTCGCGATCGCCACCAGGCCCTCCGTGCCGGGGGCGCCGAGCGTTGGGAGCAGGACGATCAGGACCACCACCGCGAGGTCCTCGACCAGCAGGATCGCGAGCGTCAGCCGCCCGTGGCGCGAGCCCGTCTCGCCGCGGTCCATGAGCAGGCGCGCCGCCACCATGGTGCTCTGGACGCAGAGCACCATGCCGAGGCTCACGCCCGCGACCATGCTCCAGCCGAGCGCCAGCGCCACTGCGGTGGTGAGGCCGATGAAGGCCGCGAGCCCGAGCGGCGCGCCCACCAGGGCGAGCCGCCGCACGGCGAGCAAGTCTTTCAGCGACAGCTCGATGCCGATCGAGAACATCAGCAGGGCGACGCCGATCTCCGCCATGACCTCGAAGTTGTGGACATCCGAGACGGCGGGGCCCGGCGTGAGGGGGCCGACGAGGATCCCGGCGAAGACGTAGCCGAGGATGAGCGGCTGGCGGGCCAGCCGGGCGAGCCCGCCGCCCACGACTGCCGCGACGAACACGTAGGCGAGGTCGCGGAATACGCCCGGGTCGGCTACCATTCACCCGATTATGCGAGACGTCTCCGGGCTCGTCGCCAGGTTTCCGCGCGAACGCACCTGGCTCCTGCCGGCGCTCGAGGAAGTCCAGCGCGCGGAGCACTGGCTCTCGCCCGAGGCCCTCGAGGCCGTCGCCGCGCACCTGCGCGTGCCGCGGAGCGAGGTCTGGGGCGTCGCGAGCCACTACCCCGAGCTCCGGCTGACCCGCCCCGGACGCCGTCTCGTGCGCGTCTGCACGGGCCTGAGCTGCCGGGTGCGCGGGGGCCGCGAGCTGCTGGCCGCGTGCGCTGAGCGGCTCGGCGCCGCCGCCGGGGCGACGGCGGCGGACGGCTCGGTGACGCTCGAGGCGATGGACTGCGCCTTCGCGTGCGCCGTCGCCCCCGTCGTCGAGGTGGATCATCGCCTTTTCGGTCGTGTCGCGCCGGGCGACCTCGACCGGATCCTGGCTGACGCCGCAGCCCACGTGACCTCGCCGGCTGCGGCCGTCCCGCCTTCGCCCGTCCCCACGGGGACCCCCGCTGAGCGCCTCGCAGCGCTGGCGCGCGAGGCCGAGCGGCGCCGCCGGCCGCTGACCCGGCTCGTCGTCGGCGTCGGCAGCTGCGGCCTCGCCGTCGGCGCGGGAGACACGTTCGAGGCGCTCGTCGCAGAGGTCGAGCGCCGCAAGCTCCCCGCCGCCGTCGTGACCGCCGGCTGCAACGGCATGTGCTGGGCCGCCCCCGTCGTCGAGGTCGTGCGCGAGGGCCGGCCGCGCCTGACGGCGGGCCCAGTCACCGCGTCGGACGTCGGGGCGTTCCTCGACGCCCTGGCGCGCGAAACGATCCCGGCCATCGGCGAGGAGCTTCTCGCGCGCCAGAACCGCGTGCTGC
>QHSZ01000085.1 GCA_003220595.1 Candidatus Rokuibacteriota bacterium
TGATCACCGTCGCCGCGCTGACCGCGATGTACCGGGGCGACCAGCTTCCCGTGCACCTCGAGCGCGCGCTGGCCAACGGCGTCACGCGCGAGGAGATCGGCGAGCTCATCACCCACCTGGCCTTCTACGCGGGCTGGCCGGCCGCGATGACCGCCGGCCGCGTCGCGCGCAAGGTCTTCGACGAGGTCAGGCCATGAAGATCGGGTTCATCGGGCTCGGCACCATGGGGCGCCACATGGCGTTCAACCTGATCAAGGCGGGCCACGAGCTGGTGGTCCACGATGTACGGCGGGAGGCGGCGACGCCTCACCGGGAGGCGGGCGCGCGCTGGGCCGAGACGCCGCGGGCGGTCGCCGAGGGGACGGAGGTGGTGTTCACCTCGCTGCCGGGCCCTCCGGAGGTCGAGGCGGTCGCGCTCGGTGAGCAGGGGCTCCTGCCGGGGCTCGCCGCGGGCAAGGTCTACTTTGATCTCACGACCAACGCCCCCGCGCTCGTGCGCCGCATCCACGGGGTGTTCGAGGCGCGCGGGATCCACGTGCTGGACGCGCCGGTGAGCGGCGGTCCGCGCGGCGCCGAGACGCGGAGGCTCGCCCTCTGGGTCGGGGGCGACGAGGCGGTCTTCAAGCGCTACAAGGCAGTGCTCGATGCCATCGGCGACCAGCCGTACTACGTGGGCCCGATCGGCGCGGGCTCGATCGCGAAGCTCGTCCACAACTGCGCCGGCTACGTCGTCCAGACGGCGCTCGCCGAGGTGTTCACGCTGGGCGTCAAGGCGGGCGTCGATCCGCTCGCCCTGTGGAAGGCGGTGCGGCAGGGCGCGGGCGGGCGCCGGCGCACGTTCGACGGCCTGGCCGAGCAGTTCCTGCCCGGCAAGTTCGAGCCGGCATCGTTCGCCCTGCGTTTGGCGCACAAGGACGTGACGCTGGCGACCGCCCTCGGCCGCGAGCACCGGGTGCCCATGCGTCTCGCGAACATCACACTCGAGGACCTGACCGAGGCGCTCAACCGGGGCTGGGGCGAGCGCGACTCGCGCGTCGCGATGCTCCTGCAGGAGGAGCGCGCGGGCGTCGAGATCCGCGTGCCGGAGCCGGCGATCCGCCAGGCCCTCGAGCTCTAGGCGCCCGGGCCGCGCTCCATGGAGTAGGGCTGCCAGCGCGTGAGCCCCGACTTCTCGAGGACCGACGGGTTCACGCAGCTCCGCGGCCAGCGGCCGCTGAGCACGAGCGCGATCTCGCGGCCCACGCGACGCCTGCGCTCGGGGTCGAAGCGGGCGGAGGCCGACGCCACGTGCGGCGTGAGGATGACGTTGTCCATGCGCAGCAGGGGGTTCGTCGGCGCCACCGGCTCCTCCTCGAGCACGTCGAGGCCCGCGCCGGCGATCCAGCCCTCCTGCAGGGCCTTGACGAGCGCGCGCTCGTCCACCGTCGGGCCGCGTCCCGTGTTGATGAAGAGCGCCTCGGCCTTCATCAGGCGGAAGTGCTCCTCGGTCAGCATGTGGTGGGCGTCGGCGGTCGAGGGCGCGTGCATGGACACGATGTCCGCGCGCTTCAGCAGCTCGCCGAGGCCCACGGGCTCCACGCCGTGCTGGGTCAGGACCAGCTCCTCGACGTAAGGGTCGTAGGCGATGATGTGGAGTCCGAAGGCCCGCGCCCGGACGGCGACGGCCCTGGCCACGTGGCCGAACGCGATCAGGCCCAGCGTCTGGCCCATCAGCCGCGGAAACCGGTGCAGCAGCGGCCGGCCGTCCTTCCAGCGCCCTTCTCTGACCCACTTGTCCATGGTGGTCAGCCGGCGGAAGGTGGCGAGGATCAGCATCAGCGCGTGGTCGGCGACTTCCTCGATGAACGTATCCGGGACGTTGGTCACCGGGATGCCGCGCGCCGTGGCCGCGGCGACGTCCACCGAGTCCACGCCGACGCTGCCGAGCGCGATCACCTTGCACTGGAGGAGACCGTCGATGATGCGCTTGGTGATGGGCCGCCCCTTGGCGTAGAGGGCATCGGCGTCCCGCCCGGCGCCGATGAACTCATCGTCGCTCTTGGCGGCGACCTCGACGATCTCCGCGCCGAGCGGGGCGAGGGCCTCGAGCTCCGGCTCGTAACCGGCGCCCGGCGCCGTGTAACTCACTCCGGCTGGCGTGACGACCTTGAACTTTGCCACCTCGCTCCTCCTTCAGGCGTTCGGGGCCTTGAGTGCTTTCGGGATCGGGACTCCCAGAATATACTCTCGCCCAGCATGGACAGCGCGGGTCGTGTGTGGGGGGTCCTCGCCGGCTGCCTCGGCGTCGTCGCCGCGATGACGGGCCCGACGGCGGCCGCGGAGCTCAAGGTGCTGAGCGCCGGCGCCGTGAAGGCGGTCGTCCCGGACCTGGCGGAGCAGTTCCGGCGGGAGACCGGGCACACGGTGCACCTCACCTTCGACACCGCGGGGGCGCTGCGACAGCGCGCGATGACCGAGCCGGCCGATGTCCTCATCATCACCGACGCGGCGATCGACGACCTGGCCCGGCAGGGCGTCGTCGTGCCGGGAACGCGGACGGACGTCGCGCGCGTCGGCATCGGCGTCGGCGTGAGGCAGGGCGCTCCGGTCCCCGACATCTCGACGCCCGACACCCTCAAGCAGACGCTCCTGTCCGTGAGATCGCTCACCTACATGGACCCGGGGAAGGGCGCCACGAGCGGCATCCACTTCGCCGGCGTGCTCGAGCGCCTGGGCATCGCCGCCGTGGTGAAGGACAAGACCCTCCTCTGGCCCGCCGGCGCGTCCGCCGAGGCGGTCGCCCAGGGCCGGGCGGAGCTCTGCGTGCAACAGATGAGCGAGATCCTGTCGGTACCTGGCGTCACGCTCGTCGGCCCGCTGCCGCCGGCGCTGCAGAAGGTGACGACGTACTCCGCCGGCCTTGCGGTGCGGAGCGCCGCGCCGGAGGCGTCCCGGGCCTGGCTCTCGTTCCTCGCCCGCCCGGCCTTCAAGGCGAAGTTCGCCGCCGCCGGCCTCGACTACACGGAATAGCGGCGACCGGCCCGCGGCAGTAAACGAGGCCGCGCGCCGCGCCGTCCCACGGGGAGACGATTCCGAGAGGAGAGATCCCTATGAGACGCGCACGACTCACCATCGGCACGGTGGCGGCGATCCTGGTGGCCGTCGGGCTGGTCGCTGCCCAGGCGGAACCCCAGTTCGCCGGCACCTGGGTGCTCGACCCCGCCCAGAGCCAGCTCCCGGCGCACGCACACAAGTATTCCGACGCCCAGGCCGAGCGGCCCGACATCAAGCTGGTCGTGGAGCAGCAGGGCAATGTCTTGAAAACAACGCGGACGGTGGCCAGGGGCAGCCGCGAGCGGTCGCTGACCGAGACCTTCGTTGCCGACGGGACCGACCAGACGCAGGCGGCGCGCCACGGGACCGTGGTGACCCGCGCGGTCTTCGACGGCGACCGGCTCGTGGTGATCGGGTCGTACGCGATGAAGGGCGAGCACGGTGACAAGACGATGTCCCGCCAGTCCGTCTGGTCGCTCTCGCCGAACGGCACGGTCCTGACGATCGAGACCACGCTGCAGACGCCCCGCGGCGCGCACAACATCAAGACCGTCTACACCCGCAGCTGATCCCCGCACGACGGGGCGTCGGACCTCGGGCGCCCCATCGTCGCCGTGGCCACGACCCAGACGGGGATATAATGCCCGCCGGCAGCTCTGGACGGGCATCCCCGCATCCTCGTGCCGAGGGAGGTCGGTGTGGTCACGGGAGCACCCGCGCCGTCGTCGACGGTCTCCGCGCGTGGGCTGAAGCAGGTCGCGTATTTCGACTGCCCCGGCGGCGGCCAGGTGGTCGTGGACGGGCGCGTCGCGTTCATCGCCCACATGAAGGCGCCCCATGGCACGACGCTCGTCGATGTGGGCGACCCGGCGGCGCCGCGGCGTCTCGCGACCCTCGAGGTGCCGCCCGGTACCCACTCCCACAAGGTGCGCGCGGCCCGCGGGCTCATGCTCGTGAACCGCGAGGCCCAGCCGGCGCACCCGGTGGCGGAGGGCGTCGCCGGCGGGCTCCTGATCTACGACGTCTCGCGCCCGGACCGGCCGCGCGAGATCACGTTCTGGCGCTGCGGCGGCGCGGGCGTGCACCGCTTCACCTTCGACGGCCGCTACGCCTACATCTCGCCGGAGCTCCCCGGCTACGTCGGCAACATCGTGATGATCCTCGATCTGGACGAACCGAGCCAGCCACGCGAGGTGGGGCGCTGGTGGATGCCGGGGCAGTGGATGGGCGGCGGCGAGACGCCGTCGTGGTCGGGGCGGCACCACCGCTGCCACCATCCGATTCGTCTGGGAGACCGCCTCTACGTGAGCTACTGGCACGGCGGCTTCGTGATCCTCGACATCGAGGACATGGCGAGGCCCCGGCTCGTCTCGGGGCTCGACTGGAGCCCGCCGTTCATCACGCCGACGCACACGGCGCTCCCGGTGCCGTTCCCGCTCCACGGCCGGCGCGTCCTGCTCGTGGCGGACGAGGACGTGGCGAAGCTCGCGCCCGGACCGCCCTCGTTCCTCTGGCTCGTGGACATCAGCGACGAGCGGCGGCCGGTGCCGTTCGCGAGCTTTCAGGTGGCGGGGGTGGACGGGCGCCCGCAGCCCGAGTTCACGGGCTGCCACCAGCCGTGCGAGCGGATCACCGGGACGGAGATTCCGGTGGCCTGGTTCGCGCACGGTCTCCGCGTCGTGGACATCGCCGACCCGCACGCGCCGCGCGAGGTCGCGCACTTCCTGCCGGCCGTCCCGGAGGGGTCCTCGCGCGTCTGCAGCAACGACGTGTGGGTGGACGAGCGCGGGCTGATCTATCTCATCGACCGCGGGCGCGGGCTCCACATCCTCGAGCGCGTCTGACGCCCACGGCGACCATCGTACCCAACCCTCACCAAGGAGGCCTCGCCATGGCCACGAGCGAGACGTTCCAGAAGGGCCGCGAGCTACGGCGCCAGCTCATGGGCGACGCCTACGTCGAGCGCATGAGCCAGACCGTCTACGGCGATCCCATCATGAAGAAGTTCATGGACGTGGCGACCGAGACCGTCTTCGGCGCGCTGTGGACGCGGCCGGGCCTGGACTTAAAAACCCGGACGCTCATCTGCGTCGTCTCCGACGCCGCCACCGCCCGCACGCCGGAGCTGGCCATCCACCTGCGCATGGCGCGCCGCCAGGGCTGGAGCGAGGACGAGCTGGTCGAGGTGCTCCTGCACCTCTCCGGCTACGTCGGCGTGCCCCTGATCCGCGAGGCCCTGCTGACGGCGAAGGAGGTCTTCGCCGAGCTGCGCAGAGAGCAGCCCTGACCCGACCCCGTGGAGGGCGTGGCGCAGTCGCGCCACGCCCTCGACCGGCGACGCGCTACTTCTTCGCGGTGAGCCCGAGCCGCTGCTCGAGCACGAGGCGGACTTCCTGGGCCGCCGCCCGCCAGAGCGGGAAACCCGGCACGGCGTACTCCGCGGTGACCTGCTTGCGGAACTCGGCCATCGCCGCGTCCTGCTGATCCTTCGGCGCGACGTCGAGCGTCTTGGCGCGGATCAGCGCGCTCTTGGCCGTCGCCGCGTGCGCGCGCTCGATCCAGCGACCGACCTCGTTCCAGTCCTTGTCGAAGAAGACGACGACCGGGATGGACTGGTAGCCGTTGTTCAGGAACGTGTCCCGCAGGTCGGCGTTCTGATCGCGCAGGAACACGCGCAGCTCGCAGCCCTGCATCGCCTCGCAGACGTGCGCGATGAGCGGCGAATTGCGGTGGACGTCGCCGCACCAGTTCTCGGCGAGCATCAGGGCGTACCGGACCTGGCTGATCCCGCTGAAGAACTTCCGCTCCTCGTCGGTCAGCACCGATTTCGCGTAGTTGTCCTCGGTGCGGGCGCGGGTGTCGCCCATCTGGGCCATGTAGTCCTTCCAGGTCAGGCCCTTGGTGAAGCGTTGCGTGTCCACTGGAATCTTCAGCTGAGCCATGTCGTGTCTCCTCCGTTGGCGTGTTCCGCCGTCGCCCTTTATACACCAAACGCGGCCAGGATGCGCGAGGTGTGATAGGACTCTGAGGGTGCGTCCGCCCGCCCGCCGCTGGCTGATCGTGGCCGCGCTGTTCGCGGTCACCTACGGCATCTCGACGCCACTCGCCGCCTACGGCGTCTTCCTGCCCGTCATCGCCGACGCGTTCGGCTGGAGCCGCGGCGCGATCTCGACGGCGCTCTCGCTGAATCTGGTCATCGGGGGCCTGGCCGGTCTCTGGATCGGCGCGCTCGCGGACCGCCACAGCCCGCGCGTCCTGCTGGTCCCGACGGTGGCCCTGGCCGGCGCGGCGTTCGCCCTCGTCTCGACGGTCGAGGCGCTCTGGCACCTCTACCTCTTCGTCGGGGTGCTGGGTGGGCTCGGCATGTCGAGCTTCTACCTGCTCAGCGCGTTCACCGTCACGCAATGGTTCTTCGAGCGTCGCGGTCTCGGGATCGCCCTGGTCCTCGTGGGCTTCAACCTCGGCTACATCTCGGGCGGCCCCCTGGCCGCGTGGCTCATCGCCGTGGTCGGCTGGCGCGAGGCCTACGCGATCCTCGGGAGCGCGTGCGGGCTCGTCGCGACGCTCGGCGCGCTGAGTGTCCGCCTGCCGCGTGTCGCTGAGCGGACGGCGCTTCACCGGCCGGCGGTGCGCGGGCCGAGCAAGGGAGGCGGGGCGTCGGCGGACACCCTGCCCGGCCTCACGCTCCGCGAGGCGCTCGCCGATCCGCGTCAGTGGTTGCTGAACGTCGCGTGGCTCCTCCTCGGCGGCCTCGCGCTGATGCTCTCCGTCCACGTCGTGCCGTTCGCGCGCGACCAGGGCATCAACCTGGCGGGCGCGTCGCTGACGCTCACGGCCTATGGCCTCGGCTCGGCGGCCGGGCGTCTCGCGGGGGGCGCGGCGGCCGACTGGCTCGGCGCGCTCGCGACCACGCGCGCGGCGTACGTGATCCAGGCGCTCGCGCTCGTCGTCCTGCTGTGGGCGCCCTCGCGCGAGCTGCTGCTCGCCTCGCTGGTGGTGTTCGGGGTGGGCTTCGCGGCCGGCGACACGATCATCGCCAAGGTGATCCCCGACGTGTTCGGCATGCGCGCGATCGGCGCCATCATGGGCGTGCTCACCCTCGGCTGGCGCTGCGGGGCCGCGCTGGGCCCGGCCGCCGCGGGGTTCCTGTACGACGCGGCGGGCTCGTACACGATCCCGTTCGGCGCGGCGCCGGTCGCCGTGCTGGTGAGCTGGGGCCTCTTCGCGCTGGGCACCAGGCGCCGGAGGCATTGAGCGAAGCGAGCGTCACGCGAAGGAGGTTCGGCGATGGACTGTTGCGGGCACGAGGGATCGGCGAGCGGAGACGCGCGGTTCGACATCAAGCGGGTGGCGGACGGCGTCCACGTGGCGGTGGCCGCTCCCGCCTACAAGGTGAACTCCAACACTGCCATCATCGAGAGCGACGACGGCGTCCTCATCGTCGACACGCACTCCAAGCCATCGGCGGCCCGGGTGATCGTCGAGCGGCTGCGCGACATCACGCCGAAGCCGGTCCGTTACGTCGTCAACACGCACTTCCACTGGGACCACTGGCACGGCAACGAGGTGTACCCGGCCGCCTATCCTCACGCGGAGATCGTCACCAACCAGCTCACGCGCGAGGCCATGCTGAGGAAGGGGCTCAAGCGCATCCAGGACCACGTCCGCCAGGTGCCCGGGGAGATCGCGAAGCTGGAGGCGGACCTCGCCGCGGCGCGCTCGGCGGCGGAGCGCGAGCGGCTCGAGGCGAATCTGCGGCTGGCCCGGTCGTACCTGGCGGAGGTCAAGGCGCTCCAGCCCGCGCTCCCGACGATCGCCTTCGAGCGGACGCTGAAGCTCTACCGGCGTGACCGGGAGATCCAGCTCCTCCATCTGGGGCGCGCCCACACAGAGGGCGACGTGTTCGTCTACCTGCCGAAGGAGAAGGTGGTGATCACCGGCGACGCCGTGATCGGCTGGACACCCTTCATGGGCGACGGCTATCCCGAGGACTGGGCGACGACCCTCGACCGCCTCGCCGAGCTCGACTTCACCCACATCATCATGGGCCATGGGGACGTCGCCGGCCGGGACTGGCTCAGGACCTTCCGCGCCTATGTGTACGACATGGTCGAGGCCGTCCGCCGGGAGGTGGCGGCCGGCGCCACGCTCGAGGAGGTCAAGCAACGCGTGCCCGCCACGCTCGCGCCGACCTACGAGAAGGCCTTCTCGGCGTACGGCGACTACCGGCCGTGGCGAACGGGCGTGCTCGGCAACATCGAGCGGACGTACGCGGTGGTGAGCTAGCTTCAGGCGGGACGGTCGAGGCGCCGGATCTCGCCGCGGAGCTCGTGGATCTCGGGCGCGACGACGTCCTGGAATGCCTTCTTGATCTGAAGGTCTCGGTGCGGACAGGACGTCGTTGCCGCGCCTGCGGCCCCGCCTTCCATCGGGCTCAGCACCATGACCTCGGCGCCCTCGCGCAGCGGCGTGTCTCGCGCGGCCAGCTCGCCGTTCACGGCCACGGTCACGTCGGCGCCGGCCTCGACTCCGATCGCCGCGAGCAGCTCGGACACCGTGGCGCCCTCGCGCACCGTGTAGCGCTGTGGTCCGTCGGTGCCACGCGGCAGGAGGCGCCGGAGGTCGGCGAAGAGCGTGACGGTCACGGCGATGGCCACGCCCGAGTATACCGCGCCGTCTTGCACGGATCGGCGGCGTGGGTTACGTTCGGTCCCACATCGCCGAAAGGAGCCCAGCATGATCTACGAGATCCGGACCTACCGCATCGCCCCTGGCAGCCTGGCCGAGGTCGAGAAGCGTTACGGCGAGGCCTACGAGTACCGGAAGAAGTATTCCGAGCTGACCGCTTTCTGGCACACGGAGATCGGGCCGCTCAACGAGATCGTCCACGTCTGGGGGTACAAGGACCTCGCCGAGCGGGCGCGCCTCCGGGGCGAGGCGGCGAAGGACCCGAACTGGCCGCCCAAGATCCGCGAGTTCGTCCAGGCGATGCGCTCGGAGATCATCGTGCCGTTCGCGTTCGTGCCCGAGGTCCGGCCGGGCAAGCTCGGGCCGATCTTCGAGCTGCGCTACTACACGCTGAAGCCCGGCACGCTGCCCGACACCGCGAAGGGCTGGGAGGCGAAGCTCCCGGAGCGCATGAAGCTCTCGCCGGTGGTGCTGGCCGGCGGCGTCGAGTTCGGCAGGGCCAACGGCTTCGTCCACGTCTGGGCCTACGCGAGCCTCGACCAGCGCGCTCAGGTGCGCGACGAGGCGAGGAAGAAGGGCGTCTGGCCGCCGCCGGGCGGGGCCGACCGGCTGCTGACGCAGGAGAACAAGATCCTGCTGCCGGCCACATTCTCGCCGCTCCAGTAGCGCTGCGAGCCTCGAAAGGAGACGACGATGGGGCAGGGCTTCGCACTGTTCGCCGGCGCGGCGCCGGAGATCATCCGCGCGGCGGCGCGGGAGGCCGAAGGGCTCGGGTACAGCTCCTTCTGGGTGAACCATCCCGGTTCGACCGACGGCCTGGCGGCGCTCGCCCTGGCGGCGAAGGAGACCCGGCGGATCGAGCTCGGCATCGGCGTCATTCCGCTCCACACCCGCGGGCCCGAGAGCATCGTCCAGGGCGTGCGGGGCCACGCGCTGCCTCTCGAGCGGCTCCTCCTCGGCGTGGGCAGCCCGAATCCGAACTCGCTCACACGAGTGCGTGAGGGCATCGCCGCGCTGCGGTCGCAGCTCTCGACGCGCTTCATCGTGGCGGCGCTCGGGCCAAGGATGTGTCACCTGGCCGGGGAGATCGCCGACGGCGTGCTGTTCAACTGGCTGACGCCCGAGCACGCGCGTGTCTCGGCCGAATGGGTGCGCGCCGGCGCGGCGGCGGCGCGGCGGGCGCCGCCCAGGCTCTGTGCGTACGTGCGTGTCGCCCTCGGGTCCGCGGCGTGCGAGAAGCTTGACGAAGAGGGTGAGCGTTACGCGCGGATCCCGGCCTACGCGGCCCACTTCGAGCGCATGGGGGTGAAGCCGGTGGAGACGGCGATCGCCGCGCAGAGCCCCGACGCCATTCAACGGGCGCTCGGCCGCTGGCGCGGGGCCGTGGACGAGGTCGTCCTGCGCGCGATCACCGGCAAGGACACCGTGGAAGAGAACATGGCGCTGCTCCGGGCGGCGCGGCCCGCCTCGGGCGGAGGTGGGGCGTGAGCGCCGCGCCGTACGTGCTCGAGTTCGGCATGGGCGTGGACGTCCACGGGCAGGACTGCACGAAGGCGGCGTGCCGCGCGGTGTCGGACGCCATTCGGCATTCGAGCCTGCCGTTCTTCCAAGACGTGCGCGAGCACGGCGGCACGATGCTCGTGGACGTGACGGTCGGCGTCCCCGACCCCGCGTCGGTCAAGGTCGACGTGGTGCGCCGCGAGCTGCCGCACGGCGAGGTGACCGTGCGGCCCGTCAGCGGCGGCCTGCGCGTGCCTGGCAGCGACACGCTCATCGCGTGCGCGGCCATCACCGTCAGTGTGCAATACCCACAGGAGCCTCGACGATGACGACCGCCACGACCGGTCTCGGCCTCAAGCGGCTCCAGCACCTGGTCCTCTGGGTCTCCGACGTCGAGCGCAGCGTGCGCTTCTACCGAGACGTGCTGGGCTTCGAGGTGAAGACGCCCTACCCGAACGCCGCCTTCCTGAAGCTGCCCGGCAGTCCCGACGATCATCACCTCGGTTTGTTCGAGCAGACGGGCGTGACGCGACCGGACGAGCGCGTCGCGCGCATGTACCACTCCGCCTGGGAGGTCGGTGACCTCACCGACCTCGCGCGAGCGCGGCAGCGGCTCGCCGAGGCGGGCGCGCTGGTGGGCTCGTCGAATCACGGCGTCAGCCTGTCGCTCTACGCCAAGGATCCGGACGGGCTCGAGTTCGAGATCTTCTGGACGGTGCCCGGCGGCACCTCGCTCGGGACCAGGCCGCTGGACCTCGAGGGTGAGCTGGCCCGGCGCGGCCTCGCGGCGCCCTGAGGCCCGGCTAGAGCGCGCGCAGGAAGTTCAGCAGATCCTGCTTCTCGGCTTCTCCGAGGGCCCTGTACCTGTCGATCACCGCGTTCGCTTCCGACGGGCCGAACTTGAGGGTGCCCCCGCTGCGGTGGGCCTGAATCGCGTCCACGAGGTCGGTGGTCCGCCCGTCGTGGAGGAAGAAGATCCGCTGACCGAGGCCCCAGAGCGGTGCGGTGCGAAACTCGTCCGGTCCGGCCCCGCCCTGCACGACGTCGTCGGCGAGCCCCGGCCCCATCTGATGCACCAGCAGGTCGGAGTACAGGTTGACGTTCTGGTAGCGCAGGGCGGCGACGGTCGCGTTGCCAGTCCGAAGCGTCGGCGTGTGGCAGAGCCCGCAGCCGACGAACGCGAAGACCTGGCGCCCGCGCCCGATCGACAAGGCTCCGCCCGGGGTGCTGGCCGACGGGATGGGCGGAGCCAGGAAGCGCATGAAGAAGCTGAACTTCTCGATCGCGCTGAGCGTCTCGGCGCCGCCGCCGCCGTTCCCTGCCGTCACGTTGTTGGGCACCGTGGCGAACTGACAGCCGGGCGTCTCGTCACGCTCGGTCTGGAAGAGCTCGTTCGTGATCCCCATCTCCACGTTGTAGGCCTCGCCCGAGAAGAGCAGCAGGGACTTGTTCTGCGCCTTCCAGCCGAAGCGCGCGATCGTGCCGTCGTTGCCGTTCCGGTTGGCGCGACCGGTGATGCCGAGGGCCCGCTTGAGGAGGAACGCCGCGGCCTGATTGGCGGTGATGACACGATCCGGAATCTGCTCGATGAGCCCGACCCCGAACGTCGGCGTCGGGATCCGGAAGATCACGTTGTTGCGGCCGAGCTGGGCGTCGAAGTTCTCCTGCTCGATGCCGCAGGCGGCCGCGCTGCCGGACTCGTCGACGCGGCCGCTGATCACGAAGAGCGCGTGAACACCACCGTCACGCGTGCCGTCCGCCTTGTACCGGAACCGCGCCTCGCGGACGGGACCGTCCGGCGTGATGAACCGCGGCACGACGTTGCGCGCGCCGAACGCGGTCGCGACGGCGACCTGCGGGTTGACGGCCGGAGAGGTGCCGCCCGTCGCCGGCTGGGCGTGACAGCCGAGGCAGCTGTCGAGGTTGAAGCGGGGACCGAGCCCTTCGCCGACGCCGTCGACCTCCTCGAAGTCCTCGAGGCCGGCGGCGAAGAGTCCCTGCTCCTCGGCGGTCAGGCCCTCGATGGCTCCGCCGGCGCCGGCGGAACCGCCGCGGACCCCGGGGTCGCGCGCCCGGAACTGCGCCTGAATGGTCTCGGATATCCCGAGCAGCGACAGGGCGATCACGGCGATCAGCAGCTTGATGTTCGTCCCACGCATCTCTGGCTCCCTGGGCAAGCGCACGGCGCGAAGCATCGCGCACTCGAGTACGGGGCAAGCGGAATGCCAGACGGAGAGTCCCCGCGAAAGGCCTGGCGCCGTGCGGACGTAGCCGGAACCTGGCGTGGCGGTGACCCTCACGCGTTCTCAACCGTGGGAGCGACAGGGGGGAGATTTCTCAGATCTGAGAACCGGGCCGGGCGGGTGCGCCGTCACCTCCCTCTTGTGTCGTGTCGCGAAGGACGCTATCGTGAAGAGAGTTCACCTCCGCGTTCATCCGACCAGGTGTTCCGGCAGCACGAGGGCTGCGTCAAGGCCAAGAGCGAAGAGGGCCGGGCTCCGGCGCGTGCCGTCATCGACCTCGCCGGGAGCGAGCCCGCCCGCCGCGAGGCGAGCGATGACCGCATCGATTCTCGTCGTGGACGACCAGCCGTCGATGCAAGACGCGCTGAACACGTCGCTTCAGTCCGAGGGCTACCGCGTGGCCACGGCCTGCAGTGGAGAAGAGGCCCTGACCCGTATCGAGGCGCAGGAGTTCGACATCGTCCTGACGGACCTCGTCATGCCGGGCCTCAACGGCCTCGACCTGCTGGAGCGATCGCGCGTGCTCGACCCGGGCGTGGCGGTCATCGTGATGACCGGGTACGCGACCCTCGAGACGGCCGTCGCCGCCCTTCGCCGGGGCGCGTGCGACTACCTCGAAAAGCCCTTCTCGCTGGACGAGCTCACACGCTGCGTGCGACGCCTGCTCCAGTACCATGAGGTCCTCGGAAAGGAACGGCTCCTCCGGCGCGCCCTGCACCCGCCGCGGGTCGCGCATACCCTCGTCGGCGAGAGCATCGCGATTCAGGCGGTGCGCGAGAAGATCGCGCGCTGCGCCCGCACGCCCAGCGGCGTGCTCATCTCCGGCGAGAGCGGCGTGGGCAAGGAGCTCGCCGCGCGCGCGATCCACGCCGCGAGCTGGCGGGCCGACCGCGAGTTCATCGCGCTCAACTGCGGGGCGATTCCGGAGACGCTGCTCGAGAGCCAGCTCTTCGGGCACGTGCGGGGCGCCTTCACGACGGCGGTGCAGACCAACCCCGGGCTCTTTGTGGCGGCCAGCCGGGGCACGCTGTTCCTGGACGAGATCGGCGAGCTGCCGCTCCCGCTCCAGGTCAAGCTCCTCCGGGTCATCGAGGAGAAGCACGTCTGGCCGGTGGGCGGCACCAAGCCTTCGCCCGTGGATGTCCGGATCGTCGCCAGCACCAACCGCGACCTGGCGGCCGAGGTCGCGGGTGGCCGGTTCCGCGAGGACCTCTTCTACCGGCTCAACGTCGTGCACCTCACGCTGCCTCCGCTGCGCGAGCGTCGCAGTGACATCCCGCTGCTGGTCGACCATCTCGTCGAGCGCCTCAACGCGCGGCTCGGCACGCGGTTCCTCGGTGTCGAGCGGGAGGCGCTCGGGGCGCTCACGAGCCAGCCGTGGAAGGGCAACGTCCGGGAACTGCAGAACGTCCTCGAGCGGGCGATGGTCCTCGGCGGTGGCGATTTGATCTCGCTGCGGCACCTGGCCGCCGACCTTCTGCCTCCCGACCAGACGCGTCCCCACGACCTTCGCGAGGCCGTCAGGCGGTTCGAGCGCCAGCACCTCATGGACGTCCTGGCCGAGACGTGCTCGGACAAGCGCAAGGCGGCCCGCCTGCTCGGCATCAGCCTGGCGTCCCTCTACCGCAAGCTCGGCGTCGAGTGATCGGATGCTTTACAATACGCACGAGCTCAGGGAGGGGTGCCATGCCGAACGTTCCGCCGACCCACGCAGAGCCGCCGCGCGGCGTCAATCATGTGGTCCTCAACGTCCGGAACCTCGAGGCCTCGCACGCGTTCTGGACCGACATCATGGGGTTCCGGTGCGTCGCCGAGGTCAAGCCCGTTCCCGGGCGGCGGCGGCCCAAGATGCGCTTCTACAGCGGCCTCGATGCGGCGGGCCAGGTGACCCACCACGATATCGCGCTGGCGGAGATCCCCCAGGTCGAGGGCACGGCCGACCGTACCGGTGAGCCGCCGCAGTGGGACCTGCTGCCGAAGCGGGTGGGGCTGAACCACGTGGCCGTCGCGTGGCCCGACCGGGAATCGTGGCTCCGGCAGGTGGCCTTTCTCCGGAGCCGAGGGGTGCCGTTCCTGCGACGCGTGAACCACGGTATGACCCACAGCGTCTACATCGCCGATCCCGACGGGCACGGCATCGAGGTGCTCTACGAGCTGCCGCGGGCGGTGTGGGAGCAGGACATCGACGCGGCGCAGAACTATGCGGAGATGCTCTCGACCGAAGGGGACGAGGCCCTCCTGGATCGGACGGACAACCCGGTCTTCGGGGCGCCCGCGGCGCGCCCGGTCGCCAGCCCGGCCTGACGGGCGGAGCCGACATCGTGAGCGACGTCCAGCGCATCACCGGCGTGCTCTCGCCGGTCGTCACGCCGTTCAACGCGGATCTGTCGCCCGACCCCGAGCGATTCGTCCGCCAGTGCCGGTGGCTCCTCTCGCAGAACGTCGGCCTCGCCGTCTTCGGGACGAACTCGGAGGCGAACTCGCTCTCGGTCGAGGAGCGCGTCGAGCTGCTCGATCGGCTCGTGGACGCGGGTGTCGACCCCGCGCGCATGATGCCGGGCACCGGCTGCTGCGCGCTGACGGACACCGTGCGGCTCACGGCGCACGCGGTCAAGCGCGGCTGCGCGGGCGTGCTCATGCTGCCGCCCTTCTACTACAAGGGGCTGAGCGACGACGGCTTGTTCAGGAATTTCGCGGAGGTGATCGAGCGCGTGGGCGAGGCGCGTCTGCGCGTGTACCTCTACCACATCCCGCCGGTCGCCCAGGTGCCCATCACCCTCGGCCTCGTGGAGCGCCTGCGGAAGGCCTACCCGGTCCAGATCGCGGGCATGAAGGACAGCGGCGGTGACTGGAGCAACACGAAGGCTTTCCTCGACGCCTTCGCCGAGTCCGGCTTCGACGTGTTCGCGGGCTCCGAGACCTTCCTGCTGGGCAACATGCGCCACGGCGGCGCCGGCTGCATCAGTGCGACGGCCAACGTGCACCCCGGCCCCATCGCGCGGCTCTACGACACCTGGCAGGTGGCCGACGCCGACGCCCAGCAGGCCCGCCTCGACGAGATCCGCGGCGTCTTCCAGAAGTTTCCGATGATCCCGGCGCTCAAGGCCGCCATCGCCCACTACGCCCACGACACCCCCTGGGCGATCGTCCGCCCCCCGCTCGTCGCGTTCACGCCGGAGCAGGCGCAGGCGCTCGTGAAGGAGCTCGAGCAGAAGCGGTTCGCAATGCCCGGATTGAAGTAGGCCCGTCGCCCGGAGGACACGACCATGACCGATCGGTCGGCGCGCTCACACGTCTACGTCGGTGCAGCCCAGTCGAAGCCGGGAACGCTCGCCGGGGTCTTCCGCCGGGCCGCTGGTGAGGATCGCTGGGAGCGCCTCACCAAGGGGTTACCGGAGGCGACCAGCGTCCAGGCGATCACCGTCCACCCGACGAACCCCGACGTGGTCTACCTGGGCACGCGCGCCGGCGCGTACCGGAGCCTGGACCGGGGTGAGCGCTGGGAGCGCCTCGCCTTCCCCGACGACGGCGCCGAGGTCTGGTCGATCCTCGTGCATCCGCGCGATCCGCGCATCCTCTACGCCGGCACGTCTCCGGTCTCCGTCTACCGGAGCGACGACGGCGGCGACACGTGGCGCCGGCTTCCGAAGGTCGCGCCGGTCGAGCGCGTGAAGATGAAGTCGTTCGTCTGCCGGGTGATGCGCCTCACGGCCGATCCGGAGCGCCCCGACGAGCTGTACGCGGCGCTGGAGGTCGGCGGCGCCCTGCGGAGCCCGGACGGCGGCGAGACGTGGGAGGACTGCAGCGCCGGCCTGCTCGAGCTGGCCGCGCTCCCACACCTCAAGAGCAGGATCGACAGCGACACCGACATCGAGGGCATGCTGGACGGCCACGCCGTGTGCGTGAGCGCGGCCCGGCCGGGTACCGTGTTCCTGGCGCTCCGCATGGGGCTGTTCCAGAGCACCGATCGCGGCGCTCACTGGCGGGACATGCAGATCGGCCGCTTCTCGCCGCTCACCTACGGCCGCGACGTCCGCGTGGCGCCGCAGGATCCCCGGGTCCTGTACGCGTGCCTGAGCCCGGCCGCGCGGAGCCAGGACGGCGCGCTCTACCGCAGCCTGGACCTCGGCGAGACCTGGACTCGCTTCGACCACGACGTCAAGGCCGAGAGCACCATGATGGCCGTCGCGCTCCACCCACGGGACCCCGACCAGGTCTACTGCACGAGCCGAACCGGTCAGGTCTTCGGGACCGCCGACGGCGGTCGCACGTGGCGCGAGCATCGGCTGCCGGACGCCGTCCAGGACGTCTACGCGATCGCCTGCGGCTGACGGCGCCGACGCGGTTCGCGTGCCGCGCGATGGCCGTACGCTGCGGTTCCTCAGGCCGACGTCCGCGGCGGCTCGACGGCGCGCTCGCGCCAGTGGGCGAGCGCTAAGCCGAGGGCGACGCACGCGAGCCCCAGCAGCGCCTCCGCCGAGATCGCCTCGCCGAGGAGCAGGGCGCCGAGTCCGGCCGCCGTCACCGGACTGAGCGCCAGGAACACGGTCACCCGCGTCGGGGTGGCGTGGCGCAGCGCCCAGAGCCAGAGAACGTAGCCGGCGCCGCTGCCGACCCCGATGTAGGCGACGGCCAGCCAGCCTCCCGGCGTTACGTGGGGCAGGGCGTCGAAGAACCCCTCGGCGGCGGCGAGCACCGCGAGGAACCCGACCGAGGCGAGCATGGCGTAGGCGCTGACCGCCAGCGTCGGATACTTCGTCAGATAGGGCCGGTACAGGACGCTGCAGACGGCGCCGCAGAGGGCGCTCGCGAACACGGCCAGCTCGCCGATCCACTCGGTGGCTGCGCCGTCCCACCGGATCGCCTTCTCCCCGAGCGCCAGACCCACGCCCGCGAGCGTCAGGAGCACCCCAGCGAGCTTCGCCAGCGTGAGCCGCTCGTGACGGAGGGCCGCGGCGACGACCAGCGTCAGCAGGGGAAAGGTCGCGAAGATCAGCGCCGCACGGGCCGACGGGACGGAGCGGAGCCCGTAGTTCAGGAGCGCGATCAGGATGCCGAACTGGGTGATGCCGAGCAGGCTGATCGCGAGCAGATCGCGCCGCTCGAACCGCGCCCTGGGCGTGGACAGCAGCAGCGGGGGCAGCAGACAGCAGAGCCCGATGAGGTAGCGCAGCAGCGCCAGCGAGGCCGGGCCCGTCTGGTCGACGACGTACCGCGTGGCCACGATGGCCGAGCCCACCTGGATGCCGGTCACCGCCGCCGCCGCCGCGGGCAGGAACTTCACAGCGGGAGCTCCCACGTCTCGCCGACCAGGTCCGCGCCGAAGCTCCGGTGGGGCGCCTCGTGGACCAGGCGGAAGCCGGCCGCCTGGTAGAGGCGCCGGGCCGAGCGCAGCACGCTGTTGGTCCACAGCGTGATCTTCCGGTAACCCGCGTGCCGGGCGAAGCGCACGCATTCGTCCACGAGGCGCGCGCCGATGCCGAGCCCGCGCGCCTTGGGCTCGACGAGCAGCAGGCGCAGCTGGGCCACGGTGTTCGAGTGCCTGACGAGGAACACGCTGCCGGCGATCTCGCCGTCCTTCTCCGCGATCCAGCAGCGCTCCCGCTTCGGGTCCTCGTGGTCGATGAACTTCGCCACGATGCCCGCGACCAGCGCCTCGAACCGCTCGTCCCAGCCGTACTCCTGGGCGTAGAGCGTGCCGTGGCGGTGGACGACCCAACCCATGTCGCCGGGCTGGTGGGGCCGGAGCAGGTACGGAGTCCGCGGCTCGGGCGAGGCGGAGAGCGAGTGCTCGATCGTATGCATCGCCTGGAGCACGCGGTGCTGCTCGGCGGGGGACAGCCTGGCCAGGAGCGCGCCGATCTCGTCGCGCGAGCGCGTGTGGAGGGGCGCGAACGCCCGCTGGCCCTTCTCGGTCAGCGACAGGAGGGTCTGCCGGCCGTCGGCCTTGGACGGCGCGCGGTGAATCAGCCCGCGCTTCGCGAAGCCGCGCAGGATGCGGCTCAGATAGCCGGCGTCGAGCCCCAGCTCACGGCCGAGCTCGGCCGCGGTGGGCGTGTCGCGGTGCGCCAGCTCGTAGAGCACCCGCACCTCGGCGAGCGAGAACGGGCTCTCGAGGTACCCTTCGTGCAGCAGGCCGATCTGCTTCGTGTAGAAGCGGTTGAAGCGCCGCACGGCCGCGACGCGCTGCGCGAAGCTGGTCTCGGCCATCGCCATCCTCCCCCGTTCGCCGGTCGCCGGGCTGTGGATGACAATGTCAAGCATTTAGTTGACTAAGTCAAGTTTCGACCGATTTTCCGAGGGAAGAGGCTCACGTCCGCCGGCGTGATCAGGTCGGGCACGGTCCAGCCGTCCAGATCGTACTCGGCCATGCACTGCTCGGCGAAGCCCCGGAACTTCTGCGCCTGCCCGCTCGCCTGGGCCATCTGGAGCGTCAGGACGCGGATGGTCTCGGCGGCGCCGGCGTAGTTGCGCTCGTAGAGCTCGTGGCGTCCGGCGAACTCGGTCCCCACGGCGTCCCAGAGGAGCTTCATGAGCTTGATGCGCTCGACCGCACCGGTCCCGTCGGAGCCGCGCAGGTACTTGTCCAGGTACGGACGCAGCGCCGGCGTCCGGAAGTCGACGGCGTGCGAGTTGAGGTAGATCAGGCCGCTCGCGAGGATGCTCTCGGTGAGCTCCTTCACACGCGGGTAGGCGACGGTCGAGAAGACGCGGTAGGCCTGCGCATGCTCCGGGTTCGGCAGCACGGTGTCGCCGACCCACGGGACGGGCGCGCGCGCCATCGCGTCGCTCAGGCCCCAGAAGAGGTTGCGCCAGGCGATCGCCTCGCCGATCGACGCCTGCACGTTGCGCGTCTCGCTCGAGCCGACGGCGTCCACGGCCTTCAGGAGCAGGCCGGCGATGAAGTCGAGCTTCACCGCGAGGCGCGTGCAGCCCTGCAGCATGGCGCGGGGCAGGAAGCCGGAGTGCGAGAAGAAGGTGTTCGACTTCTCGACGTCCTCGTACACGAAGACGTTCTCCCACGGCACCAGGGCGTGGTCGAGCACGAGGATCGCGTCGTTCTCGTCGAAGCGGCTGGACAGGGGGTAGTCGAACGGGCTGCCCATCACCTCGGCCGTCATGGCATAGGACGGCCGACAGATCAGCTTGACGCCCGGCGTGTCCATGGCCGCGATGAACGTCAGCGCGAACGCCTTGGTCTTGATGGGCACGGTGCTCGGATGGGCGATGAAGTTGGCGTGCGTGAGCGCCGAGCCGGTGGCGACGACCTTCGCCCCGCTGACGACGAGCCCGGCGTCCGTCTCTCGCTCCACGTGCACGTAGACGTCGGCGACCTCGTCCGGCGGGCGGTGGCGGTCGACCGGCGGCTGGACGAGGGCGTGGTTCATGTAGAGGACGCGCTCCTGCGCCATGCGGTACCAGCGCCGGGCGTTGTCCTGGTAGGGGGTGTAGAAGGCGGCGTTCGCGCCGAGCGTGGCGAGGAAGGCCGCCTTGTAATCGGGCGTCCGGCCCATCCACCCGTAGCTCAGGCGCGCCCAGGCGGCGATGGCGTCGCGCGCGTCGACCAGCTCGGCGACGCTCGTCGGGGCGCGGAAGTAGCGGTGGGTGAAGCCCTCCGAGCCTCCGTCGGTGGCGCACGTGAGCACGGCGCGCGTGGCGGGCTCGTGCAGCGCGTCGTAGAGCCGCGCCAGCATGCGCGCGGGGTTGCGGAAGGCCGGGTGCGTGGTCACGTCCTCGACCCGCTCGCCGTAGATCCAGACCTCCCGGCCGGCCCGCAGACTCTCGAGGAACTCCGCGCCTGTGAACGGTCGAGTGGGCTCCTGTGCCATGGACGGTCCTCCCCGCGGGCAGCCGGCCCTCCGCTGCGCCGCATGATACCCCGCGCGCAGCGCCCCTCCGCGGCGCCCCGCGCGGGGAGCGCCGTCCGGCGGTCACGCGGCGTCGCCGCGCTTGACCACGGAGACCTCGAACAGCACCGCCGCGCGCTGGATCAGGCTCGCGATCACCTGAGCGTAGAACTGCCCCATCGAGTCCGGGCGCGCGGGGGCCTTGAAGCTGCCGCGCCCGTCCCGGCCCACGTAGGTGCGCGTGAAGTTCTCGTCGAGCAGCGGCTTCACCCAGATATACGTCTCTTCCGTCACCTCCACCACGGTCGCACCCTTCACCTTGCCGTCGGGCCCGAGGGCGACCGCCACCCGGACGGGCCCGTGGATCGTGAAGTCGGTGACGAAGACGGTGGCGGCGACGACGCGGTTCTGCTCGTCGCGGCCCACGTAGAAGCGATAGAAGTCGTCGTCGGGACTCCAGCCGGTCTGCTGCCGGATCGCCTGGCGCTCGGCCGGCGCCAGGCGCACCTCGCGCACGAAGAACCGGCGGGCGCCGGCGAGCAAGCCCACGATCGCGTCCCGATCGGACACGAGGACGACGGGCGGCGTGATGTGGGCGGCGGCGACACCGCCGAGCAGGACCACGGCGCCCACGAGGCCGACGAGACCGCGGACGGCGGAGCGGTTCATGCGCGTGCCTCCGTTCTGCTCCAGAGCTGCCAGAGCGAGACGATCGTGATCAGCGTGTAGCCGAGGGCGAAGAGGCTGCCCCCGGTGATGACGAGGCCCGCCAGCCCGGGCCAGACGAAGCGCGTCAGCCACATGCCGCCGATGTCCATGAGCGTCCCCACGAAGGGCAGGGCCACGATGAGCGCTTTCAGCCACTCGCGGACGGACGCGAACAGGAAGATGAGCCCGAGGAGGCCGGCGATGAGGGTCTGGCCGAACAGATGGGTGTGGCTCGTCTGGATCAGGAGCGGCGTCCGGATCCAGACCCGGGCCGCCCTCGAGACCTCGCCGAGCGCGATCTCCCTTTCGGCGCTCATCTGGTCGTGGCCCAGGTGCGTCATCGGCATGTCGGGCGCGAGGCTCGTCTCGACGTCGCCGGGCGAGAGGCCCACGGCGGTCGCCGCCTGCACGAAGGCGGCGACGGCGCCGCAGCCGATGCCCACCAGGAAGAGCGTGCAGAAGACCTTCGCGCTCAGGGGCAGGCGCGCGAGATAGATTCCGTTCATCGCTGGCTCCTAGAAGTTGACGACGAACTGCATGGTGACCTCGTGGCCGACGCGATCGGCCTCGGAGATCGGCACGCTCGGCCTGGCGTCCGAGAACACCGGCCGGTTCGACTGATCCAGGCGGTACTCGAAGCGCACGTCCACCCAGTCGAGCGGGTGCTGGGTCCGCGCGTAGGTCACGCCGAGCGGCCGCAGGTCGGGGATGAGGCGCGAGAGATGGAGGATCGGCGTGATGGTCCACGACTGGAGGAGCTGCGCAACCCCCGTCCGGGCGGCGTCCGGGTCGTCGAAGAGGCCGTAGCGGAAGGTGAGCCCGAGCCAGCTCGTGAAGTCGTAATGACCGAGGGCGTAGAGGCCCAGCCAGTTCGCACCGCGCCGGTTGACCGACGGCGCCGGGAAGGGAACGCCGCGCCGGCGGAAGGAGACTTCGTTCTCGCCCCCGTAGACGAGCTCGCCGGCCAGCAGCAGACGGGAGAACGGGGACCAGGTCACGTCGGCGTCCAGGATCCAGCGGTCGTGGCGGGTGTCGTTGTCCCGCTCCGGGCCCCACCAGCCGCCGATGCCGAAGTTCAAGAGCTGGGCGCCCTGGAGCGGCGTGAAGCCGATGCGCCCGCCGACGCTCTTGTCGCGGTTGTTGTCTTCGAGGGGGTCTTCGGTGGTCTCGTTCTCCCAGCGGTTGACGACCCACGCCGTGGCGTCGAGCCAGGGCGTGAACTGGTACGCCGCCTGGAAGCCCGTCATGCTCTGGGGGCGCCCGAAGCGCTGGAGCTCGGAGGTGGTCGCCGTCAGGTTCAGCGGAGCGTCGTGGCGCTCGATACCGTATGGCGTGTCGAACCGGCCGAAGGAGAGGGCCAGGCCGTTGCCGAGGGGCGCGACGCCCGTGAGGTTGAACCGGTGCAAGCTGACGTCGGTGGTGGCCGCCTCGCTGCCGAACTGCTCGGTGCAGGGGGCGCCCCCGCTCAGGCAGCCGAAGTCCGGATCGAAGCCGTGCGTGTGACGGTGGATGTGGCGCTCCACCTCGAGGCTGGCGCCGGCCGACAGCCAGGGCGCGAACGTCTTGAAGGCGCCGATCGTGAACTGGTCGAAGCGGAAGTCGGTGCGACGAGGCTCCGAGCTGACGGGCGCGCTGCCCGCGAACTCCGGCACCATCTGGATGTGCGAGTTGTAGTTGGCGGAGCCGACGAAGAACCCCGAGATCCGGACGCCGCCCACCTCGGGCTTCGGCAGTCCGAGCGTCTCGAGCGGGTGCTCGCGCTCGCCCGGGCGCGGCGCCACGACCGGCGGCGCCTGCGCGGCCACCGGACCCACGGCCGGCGCCGCCGCGGGCGCGGGAGCGCTGGCCTGCTCGATCTTCTGGAGGCGCTCCTGCAGCCTCCGCATCTCCTGCCGGAGCAGCTCGATCTCGGACGCGTCCGGCGCCTGGGCGAAGCATGGTAGCGGCGACAGCGCGAGGAGCGCGACGCTCCCGATGACGGCGGCTCCCAAGAGTCTGCGCATAGTCCCCTCCTGTGCGGTCGGATGATGAGCCTGGGCCGACGCCAGACGCACGGGGCGTAGCGACGCGCAGCGACTCGCCCTGGCGAGCTGGCGACGGCGTGGACGACGTGAGGGACTAGGCGGCGGAAGGGGGCGCCCGCGCGCCGGCGGGGCGTGGCGGGCGGGCGGTCTGGTGAGCGTCCGTCTTGGGCGCGACGGCCGACACGAGGCCGAGGGCGGGCGGCAGCGAGACGACGGGCGTCGGCGCCGCGTGGTGTCGTTCGGCGGCCGCCGCGAACGCGCAGTCGTCGGTGTCGGCCGCGTCGTGCTCGAAGAGGTGGTGGACGAGGTGGGGCGGCAGGGTCACCAGGTAGGCGATGAAGGGAAGCAGGACGAGGGCGCGGACGAGCATCATCCTTGGTGCGAGAGGATACCAGCCACGGGTGCGGAGTGCTACCATGTCGCGCCATGAGCGGCGAGACGATCCGGATAGGCTTCGTCGGCGCCGGCAAGAACACCCGGAGCCGGCACATCCCGGGCTTCCAGAAGCTCTCCGGCATCGAGCTGGTGGCGGTCGCCAACCGGACGAAAGAGTCGGGCGAGCGCGTCGCACGCGACTTCGGCATCCCCCGCGTCTACGCGGACTGGCATGAGCTGGTGCGGGCTCGCGAGGTCGACGCGGTCTGCATCGGTACCTGGCCCTACATGCACCGCGAGATCACGGTGGCGGCGCTCGAGCACGGCAAGCACGTCCTCTGCGAGGCGCGCATGGCCATGGACGCCGCCGACGGGCGGCGCATGCTCGACGCCGCGCGCCGAGCGCCGCACCTCGTCGCCCAGCTCGTGCCGGCCCCTCACACGCTCGAGGTGGACGCGACCCTGCAGCGCCTGCTCGGCGAGGGCTACGCGGGCGAGGTCCTGGCGGTCGAGCTGCAGGCGGCCCAGGGCCGCTTCGTCGATCCGGCGGAGCCGATGCACTGGCGCCACGACGCGTCGCTCAGCGGGCTCAACGTCCTCAACATGGGCATCTGGTACGAGGCGATGATGCGCTGGCTCGGCCCCGCCCGCCGCGTGCAGGCGGCGACGAGGGTCACGGTGCCGCGTCGGCGCGACGCCGACGGAGCCTGGCACGACGTGCGCGTGCCCGATCACGTGGACGTCCTGGCCACGCTCCGGGGCGGCGCCGTCGCCCATCTCCGGTTCAGCGCGGTCACCGCGCTGGCCCCGCCGAGCGAGGTGTGGATCTTCGGGAGCGAGGGCACGCTCCGGCTCGAGGCCGACGCCAGGCGCCTCTCCGGCGGGCGGCGCGGCGACACGGAGCTCCGTGAGATCCCGATCCCCGCCGAGCGGCGGATCGGCTGGCGGGTCGAAGAGGAGTTCGTCGGCGCGATTCGCGGCGCCGAGAAGGTCTCCCGCACGACGTTCGAGGACGGGGTGCGCTACATGGAGTTCACCGAGGCGGTGGCCCGGAGCGCCGCGTCGGGCGAGGCGGTCGAGGTCGCCGACCTGTGAGTCGGCGGGCGGCCCGGCGCTTTCTGCCGGGGCTCGGCGCGGTCCTCCTGCTGGCCGGCGCGTCGGCCGCCGCGGCGGCGCCCGAGGGGACGCTCACCTTCGCCCTCCACTACAGCCTGCCCGCGCGCTGGCTCGACCCCGCCGAGAGCGAAAGCATCATCACACCCTATCTCACGCTCTACGCGCTCCACGATGCGCTGCTGAAGCCCATGCCCGGCGCCGCCGCATCGCCGAGCCTCGCCGAGTCGTGGAGCATGTCCAAGGACGGACTCGCTGTCGAGTTCACCCTGCGTCAGGGCGTCCACTTCCACAACGGGGATCCTGTGACGGCCGACGACGTGAAGTTCTCGTTCGAGCGTTACAAGGGGGGCGCGGCGAAGCTCTTCAAGGAGAACGTGAAGGAAATTAAGATCCTTGGACCCGGTCGCCTGCGATTCGTCCTCAGGGAGCCGTGGCCAGACTTTCCCGCGTTCTACGGCACCCTGGTCGCGAGCCCCGGGTGGGTCGTGCCCCAGCGGTACGTCGAGCGGGTCGGGGAGGATGGCTTCCGGAAGGCGCCGGTCGGCGCCGGGCCGTACAAGTTCGTGAGCTTCAGGCCGGGCGTGGAGTTGGTCCTCGAGGCCTTCGACGGCTACTGGCGCCGGGCCCCCGCGATCAAGCGCCTCGTCTTCCGGATCCTGCCGGACGAGACGACGCGCGCGGCGGCGCTGAAGAGCGGCGAAGTCGACGTCGCTTTCCTCCTGAGCGGCGCGACCGCCGAGGACATCCGGCGGACCCCGGGGCTGCGGCTGGTGGCGCCGCTCCTCGGTATCTTCTGGCTCGACTTCCCGGAGCAGTGGGATCCCAAGTCCCCCTGGGCCGACCGCCGGGTGCGCCTGGCCGCGAGCCTCGCCGTCGACCGCCAGGCGCTCAACCAGGCCGAGACCCTGGGCCTCTCGCGTCCGACCGGTAGCATCGTCCCGCGCGACTTCGAGTTCGCCCTGCCCTTCGAGCCGCATCCCTACGACCCCAAGCGCGCGCGACTGCTCCTCGCCGAGGCCGGCTATCCGAACGGGTTCGACGCGGGCGACCTCACACCCTTCCCGCCCTACACGGCGATGGGCGAGGCCATCATGGGATGGCTCCACGCGGTCGGCATCCGCACGAAGATGCGCACCATGGAGCGGGCGACCTTCCTGACGGCGTGGCGTGAGAAGAAGCTGCGCGGGGTGGTGCTCACGATCACCGGCATCTCCGGCAACGCGGCCACGCGGCTCGAGTCGTTCGTCACCGCGAACGGCGCCTTCGCCTTCGGCGCGCTGCCCGAGGTGGACGACCTCTTCCGCCGGCAGGCGAAGGAGCTCGACCGCAAGAAGCGCGAGACGGTCCTGCACCAGCTCCAGCGCATCCTGCACGAGCAGGTGACGCAGGCGCCGGTGTACCACCTCGGCTTTCCAACCGGGCTCGGGCCGCGGGTGGACGACATCCTGGCCAACGCGATCCCCGGTTTCTACCTGTCGCCGTACGAGGACCTCCGGCTGAAGCGGCCGTGAGGCCGCCCCGCGGTCAGGAAGCGGGCGGCTCCACGTCGCGCGCGCCGGAGGTGCGCTGGCGGTACTCGGCGGGGATCGGGCGGCCGGCGTCCAGGTAGGCCCGGCGCACGGCTTCCACGTTGGGGCCAAAGATGGTCTTGCGGTTGCCGCGCGCCCACTCGTTCGAGCCGCGGATGGTGTCGAGCGAGCCCTGGAAGCGTGGCATCACGTAGCGGGCGAAGAGCTCGTAGCTCTTGAGTGTCTTCTCGCGGTTGGCCCACTCGTGGGCGCGGAACAGGATCCCGCCGAAGCCGCCCCGGCTCAGCTCCTCGAGCCGCCCGATGCCGCGGATCACGGTCTCGGGCGAGCCGACCAGGGTCGTGCCCATCTGCACGCCCTCGCGCAAGGGATCGTCGGCCCGGCCCGGCGGGCGGCCGAGCGTCTCCTCGAAGTAGGTGATCGTCTCGTGCCGCTCGGCGCGCTCCACCTCGCGCAGGGCCTGCTCGTCCTCGTCCGCGACGTGGACGTTCACCACGAGGCGCCAGTCCTTCCGGTCCATCCGCTTGCCGTGCCGGGCGGCGGTCTCCTCGGCGATCGTCCACTGATCGGCCAGGGCCTCGGGCCCGCCCGGCAGGCCCGCGCCGAGCGAGAGCACGCCGAGACCGTGCTTGCCCGCCGCCGTCACGCCGGCGGGGGTGATCGTGCTCGCCACGGCGATCGGGAAGTGCGGCTCGGTGTACGGGGCCAGGTGGAGACGCGCTTCGCGCAGCTCGAACCAGTCGGTCTTTATCGTCACCGGCTCCGCGCAACGAAGAAGGCGCATGATGGCGTCGAGCGACTCCTCCATCCGCACCCGCTGGGTCACGGGCTCGATCCCCAGCATGTACGCGTCGGACACCAGGGCGCCCGGCCCGCAGCCGAGCATCGCGCGACCGCGTGTCATGTGGTCGAGCTGGACGAAGCGCTGGGCCACGAGGAGCGGGTGGTGGTAGGGCAGGCTCGTCACGCCGGAGCCGAGCATGATGTGGCGCGTCCGCTCGGCAGCGGCGGCGATGAAGATCTCGGGCGAGGCGATCAGCTCCCAGCCCGCCGAGTGGTGCTCGCCCACCCAGACCTCGTCGTAGCCGAGGTAGTCGAGCCACTCGATCAACTCCATGTCGCGCGCCAGGGCGAGCGTGGGGTTCTCGCCGATGCGGTGGAACGGCGCGAGGAAGATGCCGAACTTCATTCCCTTGTGGGCCATGAAATCTCCGTGTGGGTCAGCCGGCCGGCTCCCCGGCGTTGACCGGGAGGACCTGGCCCGAGATGTTGCGCGCGAGCGGACTGCACAGGAACGCCGCGGCCGCCGCGATGTCGTCCGCTCGAGCCATCCGCTTGAGCGGCGAGCGCTCGATCAGCGTCTGGCGCATGGCGTCGACCGAGATGCCCCGCACCTTGGCCTGCCCCTCGATGACGCGGTCGATGCGATCGCCCTCGATGGCGCCGGGGGCGACGCAGTTGACGGTGATGTTGTACGGCGCCAGCTCCAGGGCCACGCCGTAGGTCATCCCGACCTGGCCGGCCTTGGCCGAGCAGTAGCCGATGCGGTAGGGGAGCCCGCGACGTCCCGCCCCCGACGAGATATTCACGATGGCCCCGCCGCCGGCCTTGATGATCTCGGGCGCGACGAAGCGGATGCACATGTACGAGCTGGTGAGGCAGGAGTTGATCGTGTAGAACCAGTCTTCCTCGGTGTACTCCTGCACCGGCTTGGTCGGCCCGCCGTCACCGGCGTTGTTGACGAGCGTGTCGATCTTGCCGAAGGCCTGCAGGCCCGCCGTGACCATCCGCTTCACGTCCGCTTCCCTGGCGGCGTCGGCCGTCACCGCGATGGCGCGCCCGCCGTCCTTGGCGATGAGCGCGGCCGTTTCCTCCACCAGCGCGCCGGAGCGGGCGGCGCAGACCACGGCCGCGCCCTCGGCCGCGAAGAGGCGGCTCATGACCCGCCCGATGCCCTTGCTCGCGCCGGTGATCACCGCCACCCTGCCGTTCAGGAGATCCATGGTCGCTCCTCTCACTGATGCGAGAGGGTACACCAGGAGCGGGGCGGCCCGAAGCGCGGGTACTCGGCCGGAGCTATCCCGCCTTGGCTGCCGCCCGCAGCTCCTGAACGTGCTCCGCCCAGTGACGGGCGAGCAGCTCGAGCCGCTGCCGTCCCGTCATGGTGTCACCGTTCGCCCGCCGAAAGCAGGGCGTGTCGAGATCGGGCGCGCCGCGGGCGGCGCGCAACAGCCGGGCGTGGGCCAGTCGCACCTGGACCAGGAGCTCGTCGAGGCTCTCCTGCTCGTGCAGGCGCCGGCACACCTCGTTCACGGTGTCGGAGTCCCCCGGCACCGGCCAGAGGGGTCCGCCCGTGGCCACCGACTGGATGCCCCACGCGGTGGCGTCGTGGAAGTAGATGAAGTGCATCAGCACGTCGCGAGCCTGCCAGCGGTCGACGCGGGCCTTGCTCGCCCGCCCCGGCCCCTCGAAATAGGCGAGCGTGTCCCGCACCACCTTGTCCAGGTCGGCCAGCAGCGCGTCGTCGGGAGGTAGCGTCGCCATGGGCAACCCCTTCGGTCGAGGTCGATGGACTGGAGGGATTTTACAGCGTTACGACATACGCGGCGGGGGAAAGCGCGCGCCGGGTGGACCGGTCACGGCAGCGGTGGCCTGTTCGGGCCTACGCACGCCGCCGTGACCGATTGGGCGGAGAGGTCCGCACCGCCCTCCTCGCGCGTCACGCGATCGGGTCGTCGTCGCTTTCGCGGGTACGTTTCAATCTGCGTTGTGCGACTCCCACCCCTCGGTGTCGACGCGACCGCCGAGCAGCGGAGCAATGCGCCTGCCAGCCCGTCGCCACGCTGAGGCGACGGGCGCCCCGTCTAAGTGACCGCCGACACTGGCGCCGCGAGCGCACGTCGGCAGGGTGTGGCGCGCGTCGCCGCGCCGACGGCGATCAAAGCGTCACACTGCACGGCCGGCTCTCGGGAGAAGCGCAGCGAGTTCGCGTCGTTGGCTGGGTGTGGCCGTCGCGCGGCCGCGTGAGCCACTCCGCCTCACTCACGCTCACCCTCGCCCAGGGGAATGCCGTAGCGCTTCGTGAGCCGGTAGAGGGTCCGCCGGTGGATGCCGAGCAGCTGAGCGGCGAGCTTCTTGTTCCACCGCGCGTCCTTCAACACGCGGCGCACGTGACGGGTCACCACCTCCCGCAGGCTCAGGGGCGGCCCGGCGACCGCGCCCTCCCGTCCTGCCGCGCTCCCGAGCTTGGGCGGCAGGTCGTCGGGGCGGAGCACGGAATTCGTCGTCAGGGCGACGGCGCGCTCGATGGCGTGCTCCAGCTCGCGGACGTTCCCGGGCCAGCCGTAGCCGACGAGCCACGCCATCGCCTCGGGCGAGATCGCGGCCACCGGCTTGTCGTTCGCGGCGACGTACGTCTTGAGAAAGTGCGTGGCGAGCAGCGGGATGTCCTCGCGCCGCTCGCGAAGGGGCGGCAGGACGATCGTCACGACGCTCAGGCGGTAGAAGAGGTCTTCTCGGAATTTCCCGTCGGCGACCAGCGCTCCCAGGTCGCGGTTGGTCGCGGCGATGACCCTGACATCCATCTTGAAGCTCTCGGTTCCCCCGACGCGCTTCACCTCGTGCTCTTGAAGGACCCGCAGCAGCTTCGCCTGCATGCACGGACTGAACTCCCCGACCTCGTCGAGAAAGCACGTCCCGCCGTGTGCCGCCTCGAAGAGCCCACGCTTGTCGGTCACGGCGCCGGTGAAGGCGCCCCGGACGTGACCGAACAGCTCGCTCTCGAGCAGGCTCTCGGCCAGGGCGCTGCAGTCCACCGTCACGAAGGGCCGCGAGGCCCGCGGGCTTGCGGCGTGGAGGGCGCGCGCGATCAATTCCTTGCCCGTCCCGGTCTCCCCCTGAATGAGGACGGTACTGCGGGTCGGCGCGACGCGCCGGACGGTCTCGTAGATCTCGAGCATCTGTGGCGCGGTGCCGACGATGCTGGGCGGCACCGCGGTGTTGGCGGCTTCCATGAATCGGACCTCAGACATCCTGACCTCCTCAACAGTGAAAAAAAGTGAAAAAATCTGGGCATATCCCAGAGGGCGATGCGTCGCGAAGGCGACAGGGCGGACCCGCTGCCGCGACAGGACCCGAGATCCTATCGCGTTACGCGGGGAGGGGCGGTAGGGTCAGAAGACTCCGCGGCCCGAGAGGCGGAAGGCCGACAGGCGGAACTGCGAGGGATCTCTGCGCTGCGCGTCACTCATATATGAATTATCGCGCCGAACCTGCGCTATGGGTCAGGCTAGAGCCGTTCCGGTACACTGTCAAGGGGACGCACATGCGATGGGTCGCTGGCTCCTGATCCTCGTCCTCTTGGCAGGCTGCGCGGTCGTCCGCCCCTCGCCGCCGCCGTCGGCGTCCGCCGAGCGCACGGGCGAGGCCTCGTGGTACGGCCGGCCCTTCCATGGCCGCCGGACCGCGAGCGGAGAGGTCTACGACATGTACAAGCTCACGGCGGCCCACCCGACGCTTCCCTTCGGCGCGCGCGTGCGCGTCACCAGCCTCCGCAACGGTCGCTCGGTGGAGGTGCGCATCAACGATCGCGGCCCGGCGGTCCGCGGCCGTGTCATCGACCTCTCGTACGCGGCCGCGCGCGCCATCGACAGCGTGGGGGCCGGCGTCTTTCCCGTGCGCCTGCGCGTGGTCGCGCTGCCCGAGCCGTAGCCGGTCAGGCGAGCTCGTAGCGCTTGATCGCGGCCTGATCGAACGCGAGGCCGAGGCCCGGCTTCGTCGGCACCGTGAGCCGACCGCCCTCGAGCGCGGGCGTTTCTTCGAAGAGCCGCAGGGTCCACGGCATGTACTCGACGGTGAGCCCGTTGGGGATCGCCGCCACCAGATGGACGTGGATCTCGGGGACCAGGTGGCTCACCACGGGGAGGTTGAAGGCCTCGGCCATGCCCGCGACTTTCATCCACTGCGTGATGCCGCCGACGCGCACGAGGTCGATCATCACGACGTCGATGGAGCGCGCCTCGAGGAGATGGCGGAACGGCACGATGCCGTAGTGGTACTCGCCCGCGGCGATCGGCGTGGTGAGGGCGTCGGCCACGCGCGCGAGGCCGGCGTAGTCGTCGTGGGCGACCGGGTCCTCGAGCCAGTACAGATGATAGGGCTCGAGGCGTCGCCCGACCTCGATCGCGTGGTTCACGCTCCAGAGCTGGTTGATGTCGCACATGAGGTCGACGTCCGGGCCGACGGCCTCGCGCACCACGAGCACGCGCTCGAGGGAGGCCGCCACGGTGGGCTCGCTCCCGCACTGCATCTTCATCTGCCTGAAGCCCATGTCCCTGAGGCGCTTTCCCGCCTTCCCCAGGTAGTCCACGGGATGCGGGCGCATGAGGGCGCCGCTCGCATACGTCGGCACGCGGTCGCGCAGGCCGCCCAGGAGCGCGCACACGGACTGGCCCACCGCCTTTCCCTTGAGGTCCCAGCACGCGATGTCGATGGCCGAGAGCGCCAGCGTGAAGATCCCGCCTGGGCCTGCGCCGCCCGCGGCGCGCCGCAGCTTCAGGGCGATGGCCTCCACCTGCGTCGGGTCGTCGCCGACGACGAGGCGCGCGAGACCGTCCACGGCGGTCTTGAGTGCCTGCGTCAGCGCGCCGCCGAAGAACGTGAGGCCCAGGCCCACGAGACCCTGGTCGGTGCCGAGCTCGAGCGTGACGAACTCGCGCGTGTCGCTCGGGGCGGGGAGGCCGACGACCAGCGGGTTGTCGGCCGGGGTGCTCAGCACGCGCGTCGTAACGTGGGTGACCTTCATGGCCGCCGCGCGCATCCTAGCACGGCAAAGCGGGCGGTGTGGCGGGGTGGGCGCGACACGGCCGGGCCCCCGCCGGGGGGGCGGAGGTCAGGCCGGCTTCAGCGGATCAGTCGCGGATCAGCGGATCAGTCGTCGTGATGACGCCACCCGTGCTTCTGCCAGCGGCCGTGCGTGGCGTGACCCGGCGGCACCCAGACCGGGTATGCCGGCACGTAGTGCACGTAGGTCCGGTAGTACACGGGGGCCGGGACCTGGTACACGATAGCGGGCGGCGGCGGCACGACGATGACCGGCGGCGGCGGGGCCATCACGACCGGCTGGACGATGGGCGCGGGGCGCCCGAAGATGCCCGTCCCCGAGATGATCTGGTTGAACACGGCGAACGCGCCCAGGCCCAGGGCGGCGTCGGTGGACGAGCCGGCCAGCGCCACGCCGGGCAACAGCAGCATCGCGATCAGGACCACGGCAGCCACGCGTCTCATGGCGTTTCCTCCTTGGTGGAGCTGACTGCTAGCCCTTAAGACGCGGCCCCTCAGCCGTCATTTACCGGCCTGGACTTATTGACGTCCCTGCCTCCCGGGGTCTAGTCTCCGCGAGGTATGGATCGGCGCCGGCTCGGCAAGACCGACATGGTGGCGAGCGTCCTCGGCTTCGGGGGCGCGGAGATCGGTTACCAGGGCGTGAGCGGCCGCACGGTCGCACGGCTCCTCGGCGGCGCGCTGGACGCCGGCCTCAACGTGATCGACACGGCCGAGTGCTACGAGAACAGCGAGACCCTCATCGGCCGGGCCATCGGCGGGAGGCGGCGCGAGTGCTACCTGTTCACCAAGTGCGGCCACGCCCGCGGCTGGGCGAGCGAGGATTGGCGGCCCGCCGCGCTCCTCGCCAGCATCGAGCGCAGCCTGCGCCGCCTCGCGACCGACTACCTCGACCTCGTCCAGCTCCACAGCTGCTCGCTCGCCGAGCTCCGGCGGGGTGACGCGATCGGCGCGCTCGAGCAGGCGCGCCAGCGGGGCCTCACGCGGTACATCGGCTACAGCGGCGACGGCGAGGCGGCGCGCTATGCGGTCGAGTCCGGCCGCTTCGACACGCTCCAGACCTCCGTCAGCATCGCGGACCAGGAGGCCATCGAGCTCTCGCTGCCGCTGGCGCGTGAGAGGGCGATGGGCGTCATCGCCAAGCGGCCGCTGGCCAACGCCGCGTGGCGGTACGCGCGGAAGCCGGCCGAGTCCTACCACCAGACTTACTGGTCGCGCCTCCGGACGCTCGACTACGAGTTCCTGAAGGCCCCAGGGGACACGGCCGTGGGCACCGCGCTCCGCTTCACGCTCGGCGTGCCGGGCGTGCACACGGCGATCGTCGGCACCACGAAGGTGGAGCGCTGGCAGCAGAACGCGACGCTGCTCGGCGCCGGCGCGCCGCCGCGGGACGCGTTCGAGCGGATCCGCGAGCGCTGGCGTGCCGTGGCCGACGCGTCGTGGGTCGGCCAGGTCTGACATGGAGCTGGGGATCTTCGATCATCTCGACCGTCGCGACGTGCCGCTCCACGAGCACTACGAGAGCCGGCTGCGTCTCCTCGAGAAGTACGATGCGGCCGGGTTCTCCGCGTATCACCTGGCCGAGCACCATGCGACGCCGCTGGGGACGGCGCCGGCGCCGGGGATCTTCCTCGCCGCCGCCACCCAGCGGACCCAGCGCATCCGGCTGGGGCCGTGCGTCTACTGCATGCCGCTCTACAATCCGCTCCGGCTCATCGAAGAGGTCTGCATGCTCGATCAGCTCTCACGCGGTCGTTTCGACTTCGGCGTGGGCCGGGGCATCGTCCCGTACGAGATGGCGTACTTCGACCTGCACCACCTGGAGACGGAGGAGATCTACCTCGAGACGCTCGAGATCGTCCTGCGGGGACTCACGAGCGAGGTCCTCGACCATCGCGGGCGGCGCTACACGTTCCGCAAGGTGCCGATGGTCCTCCGGCCCTTCCAGCAGCCGCACCCGCCGCTCTGGTACGGCCTCGGCCACCTCGCCGGAGCCGCGTGGGCGGCGACGAACAAGGTGCACGTCATCACCAACACGACGAGCGAGCGGGCGCGGCCGCTCTTCGAGCGCTACCGCGAGGTGTGGCAGCGCACGCACGGCACGGCGCCGATGCCGAAGCTCGGCATGTCGCGCCAGGTGATCGTCGCGCCCACCGAGGCCGAGGCCGAGGCCCTCGCCCGGCCGAACTACGCCGTCTGGTACGCGAACCTGACCAAGCTCTGGCGCGACTTCAACTCGATCCCCGTCAACTTCGCCCGCGACTTCGACGAGGCGCGCCAGCGGGGCGCCGCCATCGTGGGGACGCCGGGCCGCGTGCGCGAGGAGATCGAGCGCCAGGTCGCCGAGAGCGGGTGCAGCTACTTCGTCTGCCGGATGATGTTCGGCGACATGGGCGAGGCCGAGGCGGGCGCCTCGATCGACCTGTTCGCTGCCGAGGTCATGCCGTCCATCGTCAAGCTCGCGCCGTCCTCGGCGGCTTGACTCGGTGCCGCGCCGCTTCCATACTCCGGCCGCGAACCGTGGCGGGGCGGGGAGCGCGCGGAGCGCGCCGCCGAGGAGGTCTGGCCGCATGCAGACGCAGGCGCTGCGCTACGAGGTGGTCCCAGGCTGGGAGCAGCTGCCTCCGGGGTACGAGCACCGCGACGTCGCGGGCGTGGCCGTCGACTCGGAGGATCGCGTCTTCCTGATCTGCCGCGGCGATCATCCGATCATCGTCTACGACCGCACGGGCAAGTTCCTGGGCTCCTGGGGCGGAGGCGAGTTCACCTACCGGACCCACGGCATCACCGTCGGCCCGGACGAGATGCTCTACTGCACGGACGACGGCAACCACACCGTGCGGAAGTTCACGCCGGACGGGAAGCTTCTGATGACGCTCGGGACCATGAACACGCCGTCGGCGACCGGCTACGACGGCAAGAACACCGGGAGCGTCGCGCGGCCCGGCGGCCCGTTCAACCGCCCGACGAACCTCGCGGTCGCGCCGACGGGGGACCTGTACGTCTCCGACGGCTACGGCAACTGTCGCGTGCACCGGTTCTCGCCGAGCGGCGAGCTCAGACGGTCGTGGGGTGTGCCGGGCGGCGGCCCCGGTCAGTTCTATCTGCCGCACGGCATCGCCGTCGCCGCGGACGGGCGTGTCTTCGTCTGCGACCGCGAGAACGACCGCATCCAGATCTTCAGCCCGGACGGCGAGTACCTCGCCGAGTGGACCGACACGCAGCGGCCGACCCACCTGGTGTTCGACGCGCAGGGCCGCGCCTACGTCTCCGAGCTGTGGTGGCACCAGGGCCAGACGTCGCAGCGCCACGGGCCCATCCACACGGCGCGCTGCGGCCGGGTGAGCGTCTACGACGGCGCGGGCCGGGTGCTGACGCGGTGGGGCGGCGCCGACGCCTGCGCGCCCGGGAGCTTCGCGGCGCCGCACGGTCTGGCCGTGGACTCGCGGGGCGACGTCTACGTGAGCGAGGTGACCTGGACGTTCGCGGTGAGCCGCGGGCTCGCGCCTGCCGGCTGCCACACGTTCCAGAAGTTCGCGCTGAAGACCTGACCGCCACGGGGGTGCGTCCATGCCCACGGGAGCCACACCGAAGACGCTGACGCTGCCGTACACCGGTAAGGAGTTCCTGGCGAGCCTCGACGACGGTCGGGAGGTCTGGATCTACGGCGAGCGCGTCAAGAACATCACCGCGCACCCGGCGTTCCAGAACTGCGCCCGGATGCTCGCGCGCCTGTACGACGCGCTCCACGAGGACCACACACGCGGCGCGGGCGTCCTCACCATGCCGACCGACTGGGGCGGGTTCACGCATCGCTACTTCCGCGCCCCGACGACGCTCCCGGAGCAGGTGGCGGGGCGCGACGCGATCGCCGCGTGGGCGCGCCTCACCTACGGCTGGCTCGGGCGCTCACCCGACTACAAGGCGGCGTTCCTCGCGACCCTCGGGGCCAACGCGGAGTTCTACGCGCCCTACCAGGAGAACGCCCGGCGCTGGTATCGGTTCGCGCAGGAGCGCGTGCCGTTCATCAACCACGCGATCATCCACCCCCCGGTGGACCGCAACATGGCGCCCGGTGCAACCGGCGGCCCCACCGACCTCTACGCCCACGTCACGAAGGAGACCGACGCGGGCATCCACGTGTCGGGCGCCAAGGTGGTGGCGACGGGCTCCGCGCTGACGCACTTCACCTTCGTCGCGCATCACGGCCTCATCCCGGTGCAGGGCCGGAACTTCGCGGTCGTGTTCATGGTGCCGACGAACGCGAAGGGCGTGAAGCTGATCTGCCGCGTCTCGAACGAGATGCGCGCCGCCCTGCTGGGCAGCCCCTTCGACTACCCGCTCTCGAGCCGGCTCGACGAGAACGACGCGATCTTCGTCATGGACGACGTGTTCGTCCCCTGGGAGGACGTGTTCGTGTACGCCGACGTCGAGAAGGCGAACAACTTCTTCCCGCGCACCGGCTTCCTCCCGCGCGCCCTCATCCACGGCTGCACGCGGCTCGCCGTGAAGCTCGATTTCATCACGGGCCTCATGATCAAGGCGACGGAGATCACCGGGTCGCGGACGTTCCGGGGCGTCGAGGCGAACCTCGGCGAGGTCATCGCGTGGCGCAACATGATCTGGGGACTCTCGGACGCGATGGCGAAGACCGCCGACCCGTGGACGGGCGGTTGCATCCTGCCCGGCATGGAGCCGGCCGCGGCCTACCAGGTGCTGGCGCCCGAGGCCTACGTCCAGGTGAAGAACCTCATCGAGAAGACCGTGGCGAGCGGGCTCATCTACCTGAACTCACACGCGCGCGACTTCAAGACGGCGGAGCTCCGCAAGTACCTCGATCTCTACCTGCGCGGCTCGGGCGGGGTGGACGCGGTGGGCCGGGTCAAGCTGATGAAGCTCCTGTGGGACGCGATCGGCAGCGAGTTCGGCGGCCGCCACGAGCTCTACGAGATCAATTACTCGGGCAGCCACGAGGAGATCCGGCGCTACGCCCTGTTCGGCGCGCTCGCGTCGGGCCAGTACGAGCGCTGGAAGCAGTTCGCCGAGACGTGCATGGCCGAGTACGACCTGGACGGCTGGACGGCGAAGGACCTCGTCAACACGGACGGGATGAGCGCGCGTCGCTGAGCCCTACCCGCCCTGCTTCGGCGCGTGCTTGCCCGTCAGCTGCGGCGTCGTCCCTTCGAGCTTCTTCTCCTGCCGCTCGAGCCGGGTCTCCCGGGCCCAGGTGCGCTTGAGCTCGTCGCGGACCTGCACGCGCAACCGGCCCAGGCGCTCCGCCTCCAGCTCGATCCGGTCGCCGTCCTGGAAGGCGCTGAGCCCGCGGTGGTTCGTTCCGGTCGCGAGCACGTCGCCGGGCTCGAGCGTGTGAATGGAGGTGACCCACTCGATGCAGCGCGGGATCCGGTGGGCCATGTCGCTCGTGCTGAAGTTCTGCTTGAGCGTCCCGTTCACCCAGAGTCGTATCTGAAGGCCGTGGGGGTCGGGCACCTCGTCGGCCGTCACCAGGTAGGGGCCCATCGGCGCGAAGGTGTCGCGCGACTTCATCTGGTAGAAGGTGTTGCCGGCGGGCGGCAAGCCGCGGGCGGAGCCGTCGATGAAGTTGGTGTAGCCGAAGACGTAGCTCATGGCCTCCGCCGCGCGCACGTGGGAGGCGCGCCGGCCGATCACCAGCGCCACCTCCGCCTCGCCCTCGAAGATCGTGGCGGGGACGTCGGGCAGCACCATGGTGTCGCCGTCGCCGATGACGGCGTTCGGGGACTTGTGGAACGCGTTGATGGGCGCGGGCTCGGCGCGCGTGCCGTCCTCCATGTAGTTCACCGCCATCGCGACGATGTTGTACGGCTTCGGCAGGGGAGGGCGGATCCTGACCTGGCCGACCGGCACGCCCCGGCCCCGCCCGACCGCGTCCGCCAGGCGCCCCTTGTAGTCGGCGAACCGCTCGATCAGCCCGCTGACGAGATCGTGCGGCCCGGTGTGCGGAATGTCGCGCACCACCTGCGACACGTCGACGACCGCGTCGCCCGTGAGCACGCCCAGTCTGAAGTCGTCGAAGAAGAGGAGCTTCACGGCGTCACTTCGTGCGATAGACGACGAGCCGATCGGCGCCGGACTCCGGCGCCCACACCTCGCCGGGGCGCCCGAGGATCTGGCGCACGTTCGCGCCGCCGCGCTCGCTCGGAAACGCCTGGAACTTCTCGGTCTCCGGGTCGAAGCGGACCATCGCGTTGGCCCCCCAGTCGGAGAGCCAGACCATGTCCTTGTCGTCCACGTAGACGGCATAGGCGCGCGGCGCTGCGCCGGGGAGCCTCCACGTCTTCCAGGCGCTCGTAGCCGGATCGTAGCGGCTCACGTTCCCCCCGTTCCACTCGCTGACCCAGATCCGGCCCTTCCCGTCCGACCAGACGCGGCGCGCGCCCTGGTCCTTCGTCGGCGGCTCGATGACCGTGGCGACGCCCGTGTCGAGGTCCACACGCGCGATGTGGCTGCCGGCGAGCGAGGCGTAGTACACGGCGCCGTCCGGCGTCGTCGCGATGCCGTAGGGACCGCGGCCGCGCGGGGCGTCCCAGACTTGCATCGCGCCGCTCTGCGGGTCGAGCCGGCCGTAGACGCCGCTCTGGCCGGTAAACCAGACGCGGCCACGCTTGTCAAAGGTCAGCGTGTTGAGGTTCGCGTGACCGCGCGCTTCGGGCAGCGGCCAGCGCCTCACCGCGCGGGTCTGCGGATCGACGCGGACGATCGCGTTGGTGCCGCCCTCCGTGACCCACGGCGCGCCGTCCGGCCCGACGATCACGCCGTGCGGGGCGGCGCCCGCGCCGAGCGGGATCAGCTCGACCTTGCCGGTGGCG
>QHSZ01000086.1 GCA_003220595.1 Candidatus Rokuibacteriota bacterium
ATCCGGGCGTGGCCGGCTCCGCGGGCCTCGAGACGCTGGAGGACGTGTTCGACCTCACGCTGGCCTACGAGGAGCTGCTGGACGCCCTCGGCATCGGGACCGTGTCCCTGGTCGGCCACTTCTTCGGTGGGATGGTCGCCGCCGAGCTGGCCGCGGTCTTCCCCGAGCGCGTCGGGCGCCTGGTCCTCGTGTCGCCCCTCGGCCTCTGGCGCGACGATGCGCCGTCGGAGGACCTCCTCATCCTCCCGCGCGAGGACCTGCCCGCCGTGCTCTTCCGCGATCCCGCCTCCGAGGCCGCACGGCGGTGGGCCGCGGGGCCCGCGAGCGAGGAGGAGAATCTCGCGGCGCAGATCGAGTCCATCCAGCGGCGCGCCGCGATGGCGAAGTTCGTCTGGCCGATCCCCGACAAGGGGATCAAGAAGCGCCTGCACCGGATCGCGGCGCCGACGCTCGTCCTCTGGGGCGACGCCGACCGCGCGAACCCGGTCGTGTACGCGGAGGCCTGGCAGCAGCGCATCAAGGGCGCGGCGCTCTCGCTCCTGCCGGGCGGCCACATGGTGCTCCACGAGACGCCCGACGTCGCCGCCGCGGCGGTCGCGGAGTTCGTCGGACGATGAGTCTCGTCCCCGGCGCGGCCCTCGTCACCGGTGGCGGCTCGGGGATCGGGCGCGCAATCGCCGTGGCGCTCGGCGCCGCGGGCGCGCCCGTGGCGGTCTTCGACCTCCTGCCCGACGGCGGGAAGGACACCGTCCAGGCGATCGAGGCCAAGGGCGGCCGGGCGTTCTTCGTCTCCGGCGACGTCAGCCGCTGGGGCGACGTCGACGGCGCCGTCGCGGCGGCGGTTGGCCGGCTCGGCCCGCTCGCGATCATGGTGAACGCGGCGGGGATCCTCGACGGCTACGCCCGCGTCGACGAGCTGACGCCGGCCGTCTTCGAGCGCGTCGTCGCGATCAACCTCACCGGGACGTTCCACGGCTGCAAGCGCGCCCTCGCGGAGATGGCGCCGCGCGGCGCCGGGCGCATCGTCAACATCGCCTCGGTCGCCGGGCTCATCGGCGACGGCGGCGGCCCCGCCTACGTCGCCTCCAAGCACGGGGTCGTCGGGCTCACGCGCGTGCTCGCCGCGACCCACGCCGCCCAGGGCGTCACGGTGAACGCCATCTGCCCCGGCCCGATCGCGACGAGCCTCCGGCAGAATTCGACGCGGATCCTGGGGGCCGGGGCGCCGGTGATGCGCGGCATCGGCGGCGACGAGGCCGCCATCAAGGCCGTGACGCCGGCCGGGCGGCGCGGGACGGTGGAGGAGATCGCGGCGGCGGCCTGCTACCTGGCGAGCGAGGAGGCCGCCTACGTCACGGGACACACGCTCGTCATCGACGGAGGATGGACAGCGCGATGATCAAACGATTCCACGTGCTCTACGTCGGCCAGGTCGAGCTCGACAACATCGGGTTGCAGGGCACGCCCGCCGATGCGCGGCGCTACGACAACGAGCGGCTGAGCGCGCCGTTCTTCGCCGCGCGCGACGTCGCCCAGCTGATGGACGAGCTCGGGTACTACGCCCTCTGGACGGCGGAGCACCACTTCCAGCGCGAGGGCTACGAGTGCTTCCCGAACCTCATCCAGCTCTCGCTCTGGCTCGCCACCCTGACGCGGCGGCTCAAGCTCGGCTGCGCCTTCAACGTGGTCCCGATGTGGCATCCGATCCGCCTGGCCGAGGACTACGCCATGGCGGACATCGTCACCGACGGGCGCGTGATCATGGGCGTGGGCCGCGGCTATCACTCGCGTGAGGTGGAGACGTTCGACGCGCCCGTCATCGACCAGGCGGCGAACCGGGAGCTGTTCGAGGAGCAGATCGACCTCCTGCTCAAGTGCTTCAACGAGGAGGCGTTCAGCCACCACGGCAAGCGCTACGACTGCCCGCCGGCGGTCGACTACCGCGGCTACCAGCTCACCGAGATCACGTGCGTGCCGCGGCCGAAGCACCTGCCCGTGGAGATCTGGATGCCGATCGCGAGCAGCAAGTCCATCGACTACATGGCGAGCAAGAACTTCAAGGCCATGGTGACCCTCAACGGCGAGAAGATCCTCGACGACATGGTGAAGGCGTACCGCGACGCCTGCGCGAAGCACGGCCATCGCAAGCAGCTCGGCGAGGACATGATCTGGGGCGCCGGGCTCTACCTCGCCGACACGCCCGAGGAGGCCAAGCGGCGCGTCGAGCCCTCGCATGACGAGCGCTACAAGTGGTTCGCGCCGTTCGGCTTCGTGCGCTACGCGGACGAGCAGGGGCGCACGTGGGGCACGCCGGGCGCCCCCGCGCGCGTGCCCACGCTCGCCGACGGCATCAAGCAGAAGGCGTGGTTCTGCGGGCCGCCCGCGCACGTCATCGAGGGGATCAAGTCCATCGAGGCGAAGTACCCGGGGCTCGAGGACTTCATGATCCACTGGGCGGAGGGCATCCCGCCGAAGGAGTTCAAGGAGCAGCTCCGCTGGTTCGCGCGTGACGTGATGCCCGCGTTCGACCGACGCTGACCACAGGCCGGGCGGCGTCGCGTGGCCTCATACCCTCTGGGGGTATTTCCCGGACGGCGGAGGACCCCCAAGCGATGGTGTTTTTTTCTTGCCTCCCCTCGTACATGTGGTAGTAATACCCCCTAGGGAAGTCAGGGTGCGGATGCCCGACCACCAAAGGAGGAGGAGGACATGGCGAAGGGCAGGAAGGCGTTCGGCGGGTACGCAATCAGCTTCAAGGGCTGCAAGGACTCCGTGGAGAAGGTCTTCGGGAGCGCGGCGATCGGGCCGTCCGTGATGACCAAGAAGCTCTGGGCCTACGTGAAGCGGAAGAGGCTCGGCAAGAGGTAGACGGACGCCGTTCCACCGTCTCGGGCGGCTCGCGGTCGGCGAGCCGCCCTTTCTTTGTGCCCTCTAGAGCGGGAGCTCGGCGAGGCTCGTGACGATCACATCGGCGCTGAGGCCGAGCTCCTCCGCGGGCGCGTCCTGCCGGTTGCACCACGCCACGCGGTAGCCGAACGCCTTCGCGCCCGCGACGTCCCACGCGTTCGACGAGACGAAGAGGAGCTCGCTGGCGGGGAGGGAGAGCGCCCGGGGCCCAAGCGCGTAGACCTGCGGCGCGGGCTTGTACGTCTTGACCGCGTCCACGGAGAGCACGTGCTCGAGGTGGCGACCGAGGCCGCTCGAGCGCACCGCGGCCTCGAGCATGGCCGGCGAGCCGTTCGAGAGGATCGCGCGCGGGCGCCCCGCCAGGCGCTCGAGGGCCGGCCTCACCTCGGGAAAGCACGCGAGCGAGTGATACGCCTCCATCAGCCGTCGCACGTCAGCCTCGCCCGCCTTCAGCTCGAGGCGCCGCAGCGTCCAGCGGAGCGCCGCCTCGGTCACCGCGCCGAAGTCCTCGTAGCGCCCCATGAGCGCCCGGAGCCACGTGTACTCGAGCTGCTTCTGGCGCCACGTCGCCGAGAGCGCCGCCGGGTCGCGCGTGACCGCGCGCCCCGCCTCGACGACCGAGTGGACGTCGAAGAGCGTGCCGTAGGCGTCGAAGACGTAGCCGCGCACGGTCACGGCGAGGCGGCGGCGCGGCGCCTGCGGGCGGGCTTCTTGGGCGGACGCTCACGCTCCTCGGGTGCCTGCTCGAGCCCGGTCTCGACGAACGCGTAGTGCAGGAGCTTCTTCGCGTCGAGGAACGACAGCCCGCGCGTACGCGAGCCGAGCACGATCATGACGAATTGCTGTTGACCCCGCCACACCGAGACGGCCAGGTTGTAGCCCGCCTCGCGCGTGAAGCCGGTCTTGAGCGCCTGGACGCCGACCGGGTCGTTGAAGAGCGGGATGTGCCGCACGTGGACGCGGCCGTTGAAGACGAAGGTCTGGCCCCCGAGCAGGATGCGCGCGTCCGGATAGTCGTGGAGGAGGCGCGTGGTGAGCACGGCGAGGTCGCGGGCGCTGCTGCGCTGGGACGGGTCGGGCAGCCCGTGGGCGTTCGCGAACCGCGTGGCCGGGAGGGCGAGTTCCCGGGCCTTCGCGTTCATCCGCTCGACGAACGCCGCCTCGTCGCCCGAGAGGCGCTCGGCGAGCGCCGTCGCGGCGTCGTTCGCCGACGCGATCGCGACCCCCTCGAGCAGGACGCGCAGCGGCACCCACGCGCCCGCGCGGAGGCCCATGCGGTACTTCGGCGTCATCGCGGCGTAGTGGCTGACCTGGACCGGCTCCTCGATATCCACCTTGCCGCGGTCGAGGTCCTCGTAGGCGAGGTAGAGCGTCATGAGCTTGACGAGGCTCGCCGGTGCCCGCTCGTCCTCGGCGTTCTTGGCGAAGAGCACGCGTCCCTCGGGATCGACGACGAGCGCCGAGCCGGCGCTGACTATGACGGGGCGGCCGTTGGGCGAGGGCGGCTGGAGGGCCTGTGCAGACGCGAGGAGAGGAGCCAGGAGGGCGGCGAGCGCCACCAGCACGGCGAGTGATCGTGTCGGAGGCACCTCGTTCAGCGGACCGCCTGCTTCAATTCCTTCGACGGCTTGAAGCGCGGCACGCGGCCGCCGACGGTGACGGACTGGCCCGTTCTTGGATTTTTCGTCGTGCGCGGCTTGCGGCGAGCGACGGAAAAGGTGCCGAAGCCGACCAGGGTCACGGAGTCGCCGCGCTTGAGCGAGGCGCGCACGCCCGCGAGCATGGCCCGGACGGCCCGCTCCGTCGCCGCCTTCGGCCAGCCCGCGGCCTGCGCCATCCGCACGACGAGATCGGCCTTGGTCATCCCGCTACATGCCGAACGTGGCGCGCGCCTCGTCCAGCACCGCCTCGGTGATGGACGCGTGGCCCTTGTCCTCGGCGTACCGCTCGATCGCCCGCCGGGCCATCGGCCGGATGAACGACGGTATGCGCTCGATGCGCGCCTCGGCCTCGGGTGTCCACACGACGCCGGACGGCGCCGCCGCGGCGCCCTCGTTGAGCGTCGCCGCGAAGGGGCAGCTCGGCCCCTCGCTCGCGGCGCCACCGGCGGGCGTGCCCTCGAACGCGTCGGGCCGCGCGTGCGCGAGCGAGCTCCGCAGGTGCTCGAACGGCTCGACGGGCGCGGCCCGGCCGCCGACCTTCACGCCGAGGCTTCGCACCATCTGCGTCTCGAACGGATTCGTGAGCATCGCGACGCGGAAGCCGCACTCCGGACAGCGGAACGTGACGCTGAGCGAGCCCTCCTCGGGTCCCTCCGTCGAGTGGAGCTTCATCGGTTGGTCGCAGTCGAGGCATAGGAACTTCATGACCGCGCCATTCTAGCAGAAGCGGTCGCCGCGTGTCCGGCCGGCGCGGAGCGGCGGCCACGTCCGCCGCGCGGCGGCCGTCTGCATGAGCGCGACGGCGAGCGCGGCGAACGTGAACGCGAGCCAATGACGCGTGAGCACGCCGCGCAGCGCGACCACGGAGAGGAACACGTACGCGGCGAAGCGCGCGCGGGGATGGCGACGCCAGAGCAGGAACGCGATCACCGGCGCCGCGAGCCCCGAGACCCACCAGCGCGCGAGGCCGAGCGCGAGGACCGCGTAGACGAGCAGCGCCGCGGGGAGGAGGCGGACGACGGGGCCCACCGGCAGCAGTATACGCGTCGCCCGGCCGGCCTCGCCTGGCGGGCCCGCACCGAATGCTTTATAGTGAGGCTCCGGTGCCGGTGTAGCTCAGTGGCAGAGCAGCTGATTCGTAATCAGCAGGTCGCGGGTTCAAGTCCCGCCGCCGGCTCCACCCCCCCACCGCTCCTCCCTTGGACCGTCCGGACGAAGAATTCATCGTTTCAGCGAGCGACACGCAGCGTAAGGTGGTCCCATCCGCATCCCGCTGGATGCGTGGCGGCTCAATAGCCCGGAGTTGGCGTGGCGTAGTCATGCGGCGCGCGACGTCGCGTGACGGAAGGGAGACCACATGGCATACGGCAAGACGCGAAGCATGGCGGCGCGGGTGGCGGCGTTGCTCGGGTGCCTGTGCGGAATCCTGGGGTTTCTCGCGGGAGCGACCGAACATACGTGGAAGTTGGGCCTCGTGGGTTGGTTCTTGGGCGGGGCCCTGCTCACGCTGCTGGGGGTGTTCATGCTGATCGACGGTGCCGTCGCCGGTCAGCGTCGGTAGGATTCGAGCATCGGGGGTTGCAGTTCTCGCCCGGATCTGCCACGTTTTCGCAGGGGCGCGGCTCCAGATCAGACGCGCGCGTCCACTCCCACCGCACGGAGCGAGAGATGAGCGATCTGGGTCGTCGCGAAGAGATCAGGGTTCCGGGGATGTCCGAGCCCATCAGCCACTTCACCCACGTCGTCAAGGCGGGGCGCCTCGTCTTCGTCTCGGGCTGCGTCGCGACGGACGCCCAGGGGCGCACCGTCGGCGGCGGCGACGTCCTCGCACAGGCCCGCCAGGTGCACGAGAACCTCAAGACGTGCCTCGCCGCGGCGGGCGCCACGTTCGCCGACGTGTGCAAGGTCACCGTCTTCCTCAGGAACGTCGCCGACCGGGAGAAGGTCAACGTCGTCCGTCAGGAATACTTCGGCGCGCACCGCCCGGCCAGCACGCTGGTCGAGATCTCACGCCTCGTGCGTGAGGACCTGCTGGTGGAGATCGAGGCGACCGCCGTGTTGCCCGGATGAGCGGCGAGGTCGCCCCGCTCCTCGGCCGGGCGCGTGCGCTCGCCGCGCAGGGGCGCTGGGGCGACGCCGAGGCGGCGTTCCGCGAGGCGCTCGCTCGCCGGCCCGACGATGCCCCGGCGCACGTGGGGCTCGGCCTCGCCCTGCGCCGTCAGCGCCGCGCCGACGAGGCGGAGGCCGCGTTTCGCCGCGCGGTGGCGCTCGCGCCCCGGAGCGCGTCGGCGCACGCCGAGCTCGGCGGCGCCCTCTTCGAGCAGGCGCGGTACGCCGACGCGGCCGCGGCGTTCACGGAAGCCGCCCGCCTGCGCCCCGATTTCGTGAAAGCGCACGTGAGCCTGGGCCTGGCGCTCGCGCGTCAGGCGGCCTGGGCTGCGGCCGAGACGGCGCTCCGCGAGGCGCTCCGCTTGAAGCCCGGCGATCGGACGGCCCGCGCCAACCTCGGGACGGTGCTGCGCCGCCAGCGGCGCCCGGCGGAGGCCGAGGCGATCCATCGCGACGCCGCGCGGCGCGACCCGGCGGCGCGGGTCGAGCTGGCCGTCGCGCTCTACGAGCAGGGACGGTACGCCGAGGCCGCCGTGACGTTCCGCGAGACGCTCAGCGAGCGGCCGCGCGACGCGAAGGCGCGCCTCGGCTGGGGCCTGGCTCTCGAGCGGCAGGGCCGCCTCGTCGAGGCGATCGCCGCGTACCGCGAGGCGGTGCGCCTGCGTCCCGACGCCGCGCACCTCCACCAGCGACTCGGCCTGGCGCTCCGACGCTGCCACCGCTACGCCGAGGCCGTGACGGCCTTCCGCGAGGCGACCCGCCGCGCGCCGCGCGACGCGCGCTCCCACCACCACCTCGCCGTGGCGCTCGAGCGTCACGGCCGTTACGACGAGGCGGCCGCGGCGTTCCGCGCGGCGATCCGGCTCCGTCCCGGGCACGTGCCCTCGTACGTTGGCCTCGCGGTGACGCTGCGGCGACAGGGCCGATGGGCGGAGGAGGCGGCCACGTACGCGGAGGCGCTCCGGCTCGAGCCCGACGACGCCGATCTGCTCACGGGCCGCGGGCTCGCGCTCGGCGCGGCCGGCGACTACGCGGCCGCCGCCGAGGCGTTCCGCCGGGCGCTCGGGCTCCGACCCGACGACGGCGACCTCCACTACGAGCTCGGCGTGGCCCTCGGTCGCCAGGGACGACACGCGGACGCGGAGACGGCGCTGCGCGAGGCGGTGCGCCTGCGGCCCGAGTCGCTCAAGGCGCGCGCCAACTTCGCGCTCGGCCTCGGGCGGCAAGGCAAGCACGCCGAGGCGGAGGCGGCCTACCGCGAGGCGCTCGGGCTCCGGCCGCGGCACCCCGTGCTCCACCGCGGGCTCGGCGTGTCGCTCTACTGGCAAGGACGCCACGACGAGGCGGAGCGCGCGTTCCACCAGGCGATCCAGCTCAGGCCCGCCTACGTGCGCGCCCACTGTGACCTCGGCGAGATGTTCGTCGAGCGCCAGCGCTGGGCGGAGGCCGAGGCCGCATACCGAGCCGCCGTGCGCATCAAGCCCGCGTCCGTGACGGCGCAGGCGGGGCTCGCCGGGGCGCTCCTGGCGCTCGGGCGCGCCGACGAGGCGGAGGCCGCGTGCCGCGAGGCGCTCCGGCTCGACGGGGACGAGGCGCGCGCGCACTTCGTCCTCTGGGACGCGCTCGAGGCGCAGGGGCGCTTCCGCGAGCTCGGCGAGGCCGCGCGCGCCGTCCTGGGGCGCCGGCCCGATCACGCCGACGCCCACGCCCGGCTCGGGCGCGCGCTCGACGAGGAGGGACGCTGGGACGAGGCGCGCGCGGCGTACGAGACGGCGGTGCGCCTCAATCCTGGCGTGACGCGGTTCCGCGAGGGGCTCGCGCGGGTCTCAGCGAAGCTGAAGTAGCCGGTGGAACTCCTCGAGGTCGCGCCGCGGCGCGTCGGGGCGCTTGCGCACGAGCTCGTAGACGCCGGCCGGATCGTTCTCGATCCCCCGGCTCGCGCGCGCGAAGACGCGGACGAGGAGCCGGGCCTCCTTCTCGGCCTTCGCGGCCGCCGCGGCCTTGGCGAAGCGCCCCGCCCACTCGAGCAGGCGGCTGTCGAGCTTCACGAAGCCCGTGACCGTCGTCGTGATGAGGCTCCGGCTGTCGGGCGCCGGCTGTGCCACGTACTCGATGACGACCACGGCCTGACCGTTGATCGTCGGCAGGAGCCAGGGCTTGTACTGGCCGCGTGCGTACATCACCCGCGTCCCGTTCGTCGCGTGCACGACCGAGAAGCGGCCCGTCGCGCCCCAGCCGTCGTCGAGCCAGAGGCCGTCGTCCTCGCGCCAGATCCGGTAGCGCGCGAGCTTCAGCGCGCGCGTGACGTGGGTCGCGAGCTCGGGATGGTCGAGGAGGTACTCGAAGACGTCGCGCCGCGTGATGAAGGGCTCGCCGTCGGCGCGCGTCGCGACCGACGCCTGCTCGGTGACCTGCTGGAGCTGCAGCCGCTCGGCCGGGGGCAAGTCGGCGGGCAGCGTGGGGGCGGGCCGGGCCGCGAGCGCGCTTCCCGCGAGGCCCAGGAGCGCCGCGGCGCCGGCGAGCAGGAGGTGGAGCCTCGGGCGGCGCCGGTTCGGCACGGTCGAAGCCCATTATGTCATGGCGCTTGACGCGGCATCGCCCCGTCCGTAGGCTCGGGACCACGCCCGAGAGCGTTCACCACGATTCGGCGCCCCGGTCGGGGCCGAGAGGGCAGGGCGATGTACCAGCACCTGTTCGCCATCGTCGAGCGCCTGCCGGCGTTCTGGAGCCCGCCCGCGTCCTCCCTCGGCCCCGTCGCCGTGCACCCCGTGGACGAGCTCCAGCTGATCGCGAGCCCCTGCGACGGGCCGCCCGACGCCAACGCGCGCGCCCTCGGGAGCCACCACGACGTCGTCCGCTCCACGCTCGATGCGGCCGCCGTCCTCCCGTTCCGCTTCGGCACCGTCGTGCCGGCCGCGGAGCTCCCCGACTGGCTCGAGGCGCACCGGGCGCGCATCTGCTCGACCCTGGCCGAGCTGCGCGGCCGCGTGGAGATGAGCGTGAAGCTCTTGAGACTCCATTGCGGGCACGGCGCGGACCGCGTGTGCCGCGAGTGCGCCGGGGGCGCGCCCGGGGTGGCGGAGCTCGGCGACCTGGCCGAGCTCCTCGTCGAGCGCGCGGGCGTCGCGCGTTGGCGGTTTTCCTCCTCGGCGCACGGCGACAACGTCGCCGGCGCGGTCGCGTTCCTCGTCCCACGGCCCGAGGTGCACGCCTTCCTCGCGCGCATCGCGCCGGTCGCGTCGCGTGCCTCGGGCATCGCGGTCGTCCCGACGGGACCGTGGCCCGCCTACTCGTTCGCCGGGAGCTTCGATCGCCTCCCAATCGCGTGGATGCCCGCGACGCCGCCGCCGCCGGCGCGGTGGTTCGGCTAGCGCCGGCCGGCGACGCCCTGGCGGCGCCCGCCGCCGACCTGCTCGCGGGGCGGCGCGCGCCTTGCCCCGCCGTGCCCTTGTGGGATAGGCTTGGCGCCCCAGGAGGGTGGACATGACGCGGCTGCCGCGCGCCGCCGTCGAGGAAATGATGGACACGCGCCCGGAGACGACCCTCGAGGCGGCGCTCGAGGTGTTCGAGGTGTTCGCGAGCGGATCGCTCACGGACGAGGTGTACATCCTGGACGACGTCGGCGGGAAGCGCATCGCGATCGCGCCGGCGGCGCTCAAAGAGAAGTACCGGCGGGGGTGAGCCATGGCCATACTCGTGATCTCGCACCAGATGGGCGCGGGCGGCCCGGAGATCGGCATGGCGCTCGCGCAGCGGCTTGGCTATCGCTACGTGAACCAGGAGCTGCTGCTCGACGCCGCGCGCCGCTACGGGCTCGCCGAGGAGCGGCTGTCGCATCTCGACGAGTCGAAGCCGACCCTGTTCGAGCGGTTCGACACCGAGACGCGCCACCACATCACCGTCCTCCAGACCACGCTCCTCGAGTTCGCCGAGCAGGACAATTGCGTGCTCATGCGCGGCGGCGGCCAGTGGCTCCTGCGCGGCGTGCCGCACGCGCTGCGCGTGCGCCTGATCGCGCCGTTCGAGCATCGGGTGAAGCAGTGGATCAAGCGCACCGCCGAGATGACGGGCGAGACGCCCACGCACCGCGCGGCCGCCGACTTCGTGCGGCGCGACGACGCGGAAAAGGCGGGCCGGATGCGCTACCTCTACGAGGTCGACATCTCGGACCCGAACCTCTACGAGCTGATCGTGAACGTCGAGAAGCTTCCGTACGACGCCGTGGTCGAGATGCTCGCGGGGCTCGTGCGCCGGCCGGAGTTGGCGACGGCCGAGGATGGGCGACGGCTCGTCGCCTCGCGGGCGCTGGCCTCGCGCGTGCAGGTGGCCCTCGCCACGCACCCGGAGACGCGCCGCTACCGCATCACCGTGGACGCGCAGGGGGGCGTGGTCACGCTCGAGGGCACGGCCGCGCTCGACCGGGCCGTCGAGGTGGCGCGCGCCGTCCCGGGCGTCAAGCAGGTGAAGACCCAGCAGCTGGAGATCCCGCCGATCCCCCCGTTCGTCGCCTAATTGAACATGGGGGCCCCGACATGGCCCCCAAACCCCCCGGGTGGCTCGGGACGCCCCGGCGGAGCCGTGGCGCCCCTCGATAACCCGACGGGCCCCGACATGGCCCCCATGCGGACGGTCCCTCAGCGCCGCGGCGTCTGACCGTCGGCGCCGACGCGGTCCGGCGCCTCAGCGATCGTGAGCTGGACGGTCCGGCGTTCGCGGCTGCGCACGACGCCGACCGCCACCGCCGTGCCGACCTCGGCGTCCGCCGACAGGCGCTGGAGGTGGTGGTAGTCGTCCACCGGCGTGCTCTCGAACGTGACGATCACGTCGTTCTGCTGGAGACCGGCGGCGGCGGCGGGGCTCCCCGGATAGACGCGCGCGACGACGGCGCCGTGCGTGTCGGGCAGGCCGAGCGCCTGCGCGAGCTCCGGCGTCAGGGGCTGCATGGCCACGCCGATCCAGCCGCGCGTCACGCGACCGCGGTCGATGAGCTGGCTCGTGATGCGCCGGACCATGTTCGCCGGGATGGCGAAGCCGATGCCCTGCCCGGTCGCGACGATCGCCGTGTTGATCCCGATCACCTCGCCCTTGAGGTTCACGAGCGGGCCGCCCGAGTTGCCGGGGTTGATCGACGCGTCGGTCTGGATGAAGTTCTCGTAGGTCGCGATGCCGACGTCGGAGCGCCCCGTCGCGCTCACGACACCGACCGTCACGGTCTGATCGAGGCCGAAGGGGTTGCCGATCGCGATCGCCCACTCGCCGACGCGCAGGGTGTCGGAGTCGCCGAGCGAGGCCACCGTGAGCGGCACCGTCGGCTCGAAGCGGACCACCGCGAGGTCGGTCTTCGCGTCGGTGCCGACGACACGCCCGCGAAACTCCTCCTTCGACGCCAGGCGCACCGTCACCCCGTCGGCGCCGCGCACGACGTGCAGGTTGGTGAGCACGTAACCGCGCTTGTCGATGATCACGCCCGAGCCGAGGCCGGGCTGATGGAACTCCTCGCGACGGCCTGGACCGCGCCCAAAGAACTGGTCGAAGAAGTCCTTGAACGCGGGATCGTCCGCAAAGGGTCCCGGCATCGCCGGCGGCCGTCGGGAGCGCGCGACCTGCACGGTCCCGATGTGGACGACGGCGGGCCGGACGCGCTCGGCGACGCTCACGAAGGCCGACTGGAGTGTGTCCGCGCCCTGGACGGGCGCCGTGACGGTCTGAGGCGGAGCGGGGCGGCCGGTGTAGAGAATTGCGTGGATCCAGAAGCCCGCGCCGGAAAAGGCGAAAAAAGCGGTCAGGACGATCGCGGCGCGACCTGTCTTCGAGAGCATCGGGGACCGCCTTCCGGAATGCGTTCGCGCGGGGCGCGGCGGCGTTGTGGATCTTAGCGGCCGAAACGGGCGAGTGTCAAGGAAACTATTGCAATCATGTATTTTCCTTGACGCTCGGAAGCCCGAAAAGAGAAAATGGCACAATCGGGGCCAATGGCCTCGAGCCACGATGAAACGGCACATCTTTCGCAGGGCTCTGAGCGCAACACTAATCATGTCCCTGCTGGCGCCCGTCCCAGGGTTCGCGCAGCAAGGGGCGACGGGTCCGCCGGCCGCGCCTCCGGCCGTTCCCGCGCGACCGGTGCTGCCGGCCGCGGCGCCTCCGCCCCCGAGCCGCATCATTCCGGGCCCTGAGTACCGGGTGGGTCCCGGCGACATCCTCGACGTACAGATCGCCGGCCGCCTCGAAGTGATCCGCTCCCAGGTCGCCGTCGACCTGGAAGGCGCCGTCAACATGCCGCCCCTCGGCTCGATCCCGCTCTCGGGTCTCACGTTGCTCGAGGCCCACCGGCGCATCGCCGCACGCGCGCACGCGATCTACAAGTTCGTGGACGTGACGGTCGCCGTCGTCGCGCCCCGCACCTTCGAGATCACCGTCTCGGGCGAGGTCGAGCGGCCAGGGACGATGACGGTGAGCGCCACGCGGCGGCTCCACGAGGTCACCCTCGAGGCGGGCGGCGTCACGCCGCGCGGCAGCCTGCGGCGCGTCCTCGTGGCCAGGAAAAGCGGTCAGGCCGAGATGGACCTGCTGCGCTTCGAGCTCAGGGGCGATCTCTCCCAGAACCCGTTCGTCGAGGAGGGTATGAGGATCCTCGTGCCCCCGAAGGGCCCCTCGGTCATGCTGGCGGGCGCCGTCCGCCGGCCCGGGGAGTATGAGATCGGTCCCGACGGCTCGCTCGCGGCGCTCCTCGACCTCGTCGGGGGCCTGAGCCAGGCCGCGGCGGGGGCCGAGGCGCGGCTCACGCGCGTCGGCGCCGATGGCCGCAAGGAAACGCTCACGCTCGACCTCCACACCGCGCTCCGGGCGCCGGCCGACGTGCCGCTCCAGCCCGGCGACGCGCTGTTCGTGCCGCCGCTTTCCGTGCTCCAGGACGTCGTCGAGGTGCGCGGCGCCTTCACCGGCACGCCCGAGTCCAGCAAGACGAGCGTGGCCGGCAAGGCGACGATCGTGCAGCGCTTCGAGCTGGCGCAGGGCGACCGCGTCCGCGACGTCGTCGTCCGCGCCGGCGGCGCGGCGGCGTACGCCGACCTGCGGCTCACGGTGATCGAGCGCAGCGGCCAGACCGGGCCGCGGCAGCGGATCCCCGTCGACCTCCACCGGTTGCTCGTCGAGAAGGACGAGACGCAGAACGTCCTGCTCCAGAACGGCGACGTCGTCCTCCTGCCCATCGTCGAGGACAAGGTCTACGTCGTCGGCGAGGTCAGGACGCCCGGCGGTCTGGACTTCCGGCCCGACCTCACGCCGCGGGAGTACGTCACGCTCGCGGGCGGGCCGACCAACCGCGCCAAGCTCCCCGGGACGGCCGTGACCTTCCGCAACGGCAGGACCTACGCGATGGCCGATGCGCCGCCGCTCGAGCCGGGCGCGGTCGTCACGGTGCCCGAGGTCGCGGTGAAGTGGTGGCAGGACTACCTGCAGATCGCGTCGGTCCTCGCCGGGCTCGTCACCGCGTACACCGGCGTCTACATCCTCTTCAACGGCCCGTTGTCGAGGCCCTGAACTAATGTACGAAGCGTACTGGGAGCTCGCCGAATCACCATTCGACAACTCGCCGAACCCGAAATTCTTTTACCTCTCGCCGGACCACGAGGAAGCCCTGGTGCGGCTCGTGTACACGGTCCGCCACCGCAAGGGCTGCGGGATGCTCACGGGCGAGTACGGGTGCGGCAAGACCACGCTGTCGCGCGCCCTCATCCAGCGGCTCGAGGCCGACCGCTACGAGATCGGCCTCCTGACCAACCCGAGCTGGACCCCGGTCGAGTTCCTCCGCGAGGTGCTCTACCAGCTCGGTGTCGAGACGGACGAGAAGAACAAGCCCGAGCTTCTCCATTTGCTGAACGACGCCTTCTACCGGAACTTCCAGGCCGGACGCGACAGCGTCGTCATCGTGGACGAGGCGCAGCTGATCGACGACGACGCCGTCTTCGAGGAGCTCCGGTTGCTCCTGAACTTCCAGACCGACGAACGCTTCCTCGTGACGCTCCTCCTCATCGGCTCGCCCGAGCTCGCCGTCAAGGTGCGGCGGATGAAGCACCTCGACCAGCGGATCACGCTCCGCTACCACCTGAACACGCTCGACTACACGCACACGGCGAACTACATCGCGCACCGCCTGACGATGGCGGGCCAGACGAGGCAGCTCTTCACCGAGGGGGCGATCAAGCTCATCTTCGACTTCACGCGCGGGACGCCGCGCGAGATCAACAACCTCTGCGACGTCGCCCTGCTCGTCGGCTTCTCGAAGCGCGCCACGGAGATCGGGGACAAGATCATCGCCGAGGTCATCAAGGACATGGTGGGCGTGTCCTGATGGTACGGATGAGCGACCTCGTGCGTGGCACCGTCGTCGCCCCGAAGCCCGCGGCGGAGACGGACAAGGACACGGCCGCCAAGCGGCCGGCCGCGGGAGCCGGCGTGCCGCCGGCGCTCCCCCGCACGCGCCTCGCCGATCTGACGCCGCCGCCACCCGCGCCGCCGAAGCAGGCCGAGCCCGCGCGGCCTGCGCCGGAGACGCGCGCGCGAGCCGAGGCGCCGGGCGAGAGCGCCGAGCCGCTGCTGGGTGAGCTGCAGGTGTGCATCGCGCGGGTGCGCGAGGTCGCACGCGCTGGCGGGCAGTTCCCGTGGGGCGATCTCGAGCGCCTGATCGTGCGCGTCGTCGGCTCGCTCGAGCGCGCCGGCGACCTGTTCTGGGCGGCCAACAACCCCGCGGCGCCGCCCGGCATCGATTACCTCGCGTTCCACCAAGCGCGCGTCGCGGTGCTCGCGATCCGCATCGGCATCGACCTCGGTTACGAGCGCCGGCGCCTCATCCCGCTTGGCATCGCGGGGGCCCTCATCGACGTCGGGCTCTGGCAACTGCCCGAAGGCGTGCTGCGGCGGCTCGACGCGCTCTCGCCCGAGGAGCAGACGCAGTATCACTCGCACCCGCGGCTCGGCGCCGACCTGCTTCGGCGCTTCACGCCGCCCCACGAGGGCATCGTCGAGGCGGTGTTGCAGCACCACGAGCGCGAGCAAGGGCAGGGCTTCCCCCAGGGGCTCGCCGCCGTGGCGATCCACCCCGACGCCAAGATCCTGGGCCTCGTCGACACGTATGCGGGGCTCACCGTCCCGCCGACCTCGCGGCCGCGCGTCCGCCCGCACGAGGCGATCCGCGACATCGTGCGGGGGAAGCACGAGTCCTTCCCGTCCGCGCTCGTCAAGGCGCTGCTCTCCGAGGTCTCGGTCTTTCCGCCGGGCACGCTCGTGCGCCTCAACACGGGCGAGATGGGGCGCGTCATCGCCGTGAACCGCAGCCATCCGCTCCGGCCCCGCGTCGAGATCATCGCCGACGGCAAGGGCCAGCGTCTCCCCGCGCCGAAGACGACCGACCTCGCCGAGGCGCCCTTCCTCTACATCACCGGTGCGGTCGCGGAGGGCGGGCACTAGTGGCACAGTACGAGATGAACCTCCGCGACTACTGGATGATCATCCACCGCCGGCGGGTGATCATCATCACCGCGACGGTGCTCGTCGCGGGGCTCAGCTTTTGGATCGCCAAGCAAAAGGTCCCGAACTACCAGGCGACGGCCGCGGTGAAGTTCGAGCAGTCCACTCAGCTCTCGGGCCTGCTCGTCGAGGTGCTCTCGTACTCCAGCGCGGACAACATCGAGACCCAGGTGACGCTCATCAAGAGCTACCCGATCCTCGAGGAAGCCGCGAAGCGGCTCGGCCGGCTACCGGAGACCGCCTCCGGCGAGGCGCTCCGCGAGGCGAAGAGCTACTGGGCCGCGCTCGACGCGATCGGCTCGAAGGTCAAGATCGCCCGGGTCCCGACCACGAGCATCCTCGAGATCACGGTGACCTCGACCAACCAGCGCGAGGCCCGGGACATCGCCAACACGGTCGCCGAGGTCTACCGCGACTACAACAAGGCCCAGCGCAACGTCCGGGTCACCGAGGCGCGCAAGTTCATCGAGAGCCAGCTGAAGGAGGTCGAGGGGCGCGTGAAGCGGGCCGAGTCCGAGGTGTGGGCGTTCCGCGAGGCCAACCGGATCATCTCGCCCGGCGCCGAGTCGTCGGTGCTGCTCTCGCTCTTCACGCAGGTGCGGGGCGACATCGAGAAGGCCCGCCAGCAGCGGACCGAGCTCGAGCTGGTGCAGCAGCGGCTCGTCCGGACCGACGCGGCCAACACGGGCGAGCGCGTCTTCGTCGACACGACGAACCCGGCCGTACAGCGGCTCCAGAGCATGTATTCGGAGCTCCTCCTCGAGCGCAACAACCTCGCGCTCGAGGTGACCGACAAGCACCCGCGGCTCCAGGCGCTCGACGACCGTATGCGCGAGGTCCGCATGGAGATGCGGCGCGAGGTCGGGGCCCAGATCGCCGCCCTCCGCAGCCGCGAGGAGATCCTCAACCGGCAGATGGGCGAGCTCCTCCAGAAGAACCGCGAGATCCCCGAGGTCGAGCTGACGATGCAGCGACTCCAGCGGGAGGCGAAGAACAACGACGACCTCCTCACGCTCCTGAAGACGAAGCACCAGGAGGCGCTCATCAAGGAGTCGGAGAAGATCGAGGAGGTGACGATCGTCCGGCCGGCCATCGAGTCCGACACGCCCATCGGCGCGGAGATGCTGAACACCGTCCTCGTGGGCGCGATCCTCGGCCTGTCGCTCGGGCTGGTCCTCGCCTTCGTGCAGGAGACGCTCGACACCTCGATCGGCACGATCGAGGACATCGAGGCGTACCTCGAGGTCCCGGTCCTCGGCGTGGTGCCGCACATCGACGCGCGGGCGACGGTCCAGAGCATCCTCGCGCGACGGCCCGCGCTGGCGCAGATGGAGCCGGACGCGCTCCTGAGCCACTCGCTGCTCATCACCCACTTCGACCCGAAGTCGCCGGTTGCCGAGGCGTTCCGCACGCTCCGGACGAACATCCAGTTCGCGCGCCTGGAGCGGGCGGGAAAGCTCCTCGTCGTGACCAGCGCGACCCTGCAGGAAGGCAAGACGACGACGATCGTCAACCTGGCGATCACGATGGCGCAGAGCGGGCAGCGCACGCTCCTCGTCGGCTCCAACATGCGCCGCCCGAGCATCCATCGCTTCTTCGGCATCGAGCGCGAGCCCGGGCTCTCCGACATCCTGGTCGGCAGCGTCCAGTGGCGCGACTGCATTCGCACCGTCGCGGACATCCTCATGGGCCGCTTCGAGATGGAAGACATCATGTCCGCGCCGGGCCTCGACAACCTGCACATCATCGAGGCCGGGCCGATCCCGGCGAACCCCTCCGAGCTCCTCTCGACGCCGGCGATGACCGCGTTCCTCCAAGCCGTGCGCGAGGAGTACGACATCGTCCTGATCGACACGCCGCCGGTCCTGCCGGTCACCGACTCGGCGATCGTGGCGTCGCAGACGGACGGCGTGATCCTCGTCTACCAGGCGGGCAAGGTGGGGCGCCTCGTCCTGAAGCGCGCCAAGGTCCATATCGAGAACGTCGGCGGCAAGGTCTGGGGCGTCGTCCTCAACGACGTCAAGAGCGAGATCGCCGGCTACGCGTACACGCACTACTACACGCACTACTACGGCGAGGAGACGGTCGTCGACGCCCGCAAGGAGCAGCTCCAGCGGGTCGGCGGCTTCTTCCGTAAGCTCTTCCGGCGCGGTGGCGGCAAGGAGACGACGATCGCCGAGCGCCCGGCCGAGGTGGCGGGCGCGTACGCGCCGGCCGCCGACGAGCCCGCGAGGGCGCGCCGCGGACCCCGCCGCGGCCTCCTGCTCGCGCTGCTCGTGGTCCTCGCGGGGGCCGCGGTCGCCGGGCTCTTCGCATGGCGTGCGGGGTGGCTGACGAGCGACCTCGGACCGCGGCAGCTCCTGCGCCAGAGGCTCGCGGCACCCCGGCCGGCGGCTCCGGCGCCGGCCAGCGCCGCGCCGCCCCCTCTCGTGGCGCCGGCGCCGCCTCCGGTCGCGCCCGAGTCGGTCGCGGCGGCCCCCGCGCCCGTTGCCCCGGCCCCCGCGCCGGTCGCCCCGGCCCCTGCGCCCGAGAGCGTGGCTCCCGCTGCGGCGGCTCAGGCGCCGGGCCCCCCGCCCGCGCCCGAGGTGCAGGCACCCGCGCCGCCGCCGCCGGCGGCGGCGGCCGCCGCGCGCTTCGCGCTGGAGCTCGGGCCGTTCACGAAGCGGGAGGACGTGGAGCGCGTCGAGCTCCAGCTGAGCCGGGCCGGCTACGCGACCGTCCGCTTGCGCCAGCGCGACACGGGCGCGGCCGTGTACGCCGTGCTCATCGAGCAGGTCCCGAGCGCCCGTGAGGCGCAGGCGGTCGTCGCCACTCTCCGTGAGCAGGGCTTCGGCGACGCGATGGCGCTGGGCGACGGTGAGCCGCGTGGCGTGCGCGTCGGCGCGCCGCTGCCGCTGCGCGGCGCGGTGCAGCTGGCCGAGCGGGTCCGCGCGGCCGGCTACCGCGTGCGCGTGGCCCTACAGCCGGGGGAGGCTCTCACGTTCACGCTGCGGCTCGGCAGCTTCGCGACGTCCGAGGAAGGCCAGGTGACGAGCCAGGAGCTGACGCGCGCCGGCCTCGCGAACCGGGTCGTCCGGGTGAAGTAGCGCCAGGCTCCCCGCCGGCCGATGGATTCCGCGTTCGTCCTGGCGATCGCCCTCGCCGTCTTCCTCGTCGTCTTCATCAAGACGGAGATCGGCCTCTACCTCGTCGTCTTCTCCATGCTGCTCTCGCCCCAGTTCGGCGCGGGCGGCGCGCTCGCCGAGGGCCGGCGGTTCGTCATCCGGAGCGAGGACATCCTGTTGCTCGTGGTCGCGCTGAGCTGGCTCGCGAAGACTGCGGTCAACAAGGAGCTCGGCCTCACGCTCAAGACGCCGCTCAATCGGCCGATCCTCGCCTACCTCGCGACGACCGCGCTCGCGACGCTCGTCGGCTACGCGACGGGCACGGTCCAGGGCCTCGGCGGCTTCTTCTACGTCTTGAAGTACGTCGAGTACTTCATCGTCTACTTCATGGTCGTGAACAACCTGGGGGACCGGCCGCAGGTGTGGCGCCTCGTCACCGCGGCGTTCCTCACGGCGGTCATCGTCAGCCTGATCGGCGCCTCGCAGATCCCGTCGGGAGAGCGCGTGTCGGCGCCGTTCGAGGGCAAGGAGGGCGAGCCGAACACCCTGGGCGGCTATCTGCTCCTGATGATGGCGATCGCCGGCGGCATCGCGCTCGAGACCACGCGCATCCGCGTGCGCGCGGTGTGCCTCGGCCTGGTCGCGCTGATGGGGCTGCCCTTCGCCTATACGCTCTCGCGCGCCTCGTTCCTCGGCGTGCCGTTCGTGCTCGGGACGCTGGCCGCGTTCTCCACGCGCCGGAAGGTCGTCACCCTCGCGCTGCTGCTCGCGGTCGTCGCCTCGCCCCTGACGCTCACGCTCCTGCCCACGCCGGTCGTGAACCGGCTCCTCTACACGTTCCAGCCGGAGACGGGCCAGGCGACGGTGAAGCTGGGGCGCGTCGCCTTCGACCCGTCGACGTCCGCGCGGCTGATCAGCTTCCAGTCGGCGCTCGCGGGCTGGGCCAAGCACCCGTTCCTCGGCTACGGCGTGACGGGGTTCGCCTTCATGGACGCCCAGTACGCGCGGACCCTCGTCGAGACGGGGATCATCGGCCTCGGCGCGTTCCTCTGGCTCGCCTGGTCCGTGTTCCGGGGCGGCGTCGGCTCGATCCGCTCGCTCGCGGACGGCGACGAGCGGGGCCTGGCGCTCGGCTTCGTCGCGGGCCTCGTCGGGCTCCTCGTGCACGCGATCGGCGCGAACACCTTCATCATCGTGCGCATCATGGAGCCTTTCTGGTTCTTCGCCGCCGTGGTCATCGCGCTCCCGGTCCTCGCGGCGCAGGAGACGGCGGCGCCGGCGCGTCCGCTGCGTCCGGTGCGTCCCGCCCGGCGCGTCGCGTGAGGCTCGCCCGTCGCGTGCTGGCGCGGGCCCGCCGGGTCCGGCTTCTCGTGATGGACGTGGACGGGGTGCTGACGGACGGCCGCATGATCCTCTCGGAGCGCGGTGACGAGCTGAAGGCCTTCCACACCCGCGACGGAGTCGCGGTGGCGCTCGCCAAGCGCGCGGGCCTGCGCACGGCGATCGTGACGGGCGAGTCGAGCCCGATCGCCAAGGCGCGCGGGGCGAAGCTCGGCGTGGACTCGGTCGTCCTGGGTGCCCGCCGGAAGGGCGAGACCGTGGAGGCGCTCATGACCGAGTTCGGCCTGGCCGCCGACGCGGTCGCGTACCTCGGCGACGACCTCCTCGACATCCCGGCGATGCAGCGCGTGGGCCTCGCCCTCGCCGTCAGAGACGCGGCGGCGGCGGTCGTGGCGGTTGCCCACGCCGTCACGCGCGCCGCGGGCGGGCAGGGGGCGGTCCGTGAGTGCGTGGAGCTGATTCTGAAGGCCCAGGGGTCCTGGCAGCGGACCCTTCGCGGTTACGTGAGCGAACACGGAGGTCGATGACGCCGGCCGACGCACTCGGGCTCCGCGGCCGCACCCTTCGCAGCTTCATCGTCCTCGCGGCGCAGCGGGTCGCGAGCCTCCTCGTGATCGCCGCGGGCGGCATCGCCCTGGCCCGGCTCCTCACGCCCGCGGAGTTCGGGCTCTACGCGATCTTCTCGTTCGTGATCGGCCTCGGCGTCACCCTCTCCGACCTCGGCCTCGGCGCGGCGCTGGTCCAACGGCGCGATCTCGACCCCAGCGTGACGCTCGGGACGACGTTCACACTGAACCTCGCCCTCGCGAGCGTGCTGGCCCTCGGCGTCGTGGGGCTCGCGCCCGTGGTGGCGCGCTGGCTCGACCCCGCCGCCGACGTGGCCGCGCCGCTTCGCTGCCTGGCGCTGCTGATCGTGCTCGCGTCCCTGCGGATGCCGGCGGCGGTTCTCCTCGAGCGGCGGCTCGCGTATCTGCCGCTCGCCATCGCCGAGACCGTGGACACGGTCGTCTTTTACACGCTCGCCGTCGCCGCCGCCCTAGCGGGCGCCGGGCTCTGGAGCTTCGTCCTCGGCGCGCTCGTCGCGCGTCTCGCCAACGTCGCGATCGTCTGGAGCGCCGCGCCCGCGCGGCTGCGCCTGGCCTGGAGACCGCGTGAGCTCGCCCCGGTCCTCCGGTTCGGCCTGCCGTTCCAGGGGAGCGCCCTGATCGGGATCGCCCGCGACGCGAGCATGCCCACCATCGTGACGGCGTGGAGCGGCGTTGCGGCGGTCGGCTTCCTCAACTGGGCGTCGACGCTCGCCTTCCAGCCGCTCCAGCTCGTGGCGATCGCGGGCAAGGTGCTCTTCCCGGCGCTCTCACGCGTCCAGGACGATCGCGAGCGGTTCGGCCTGGCCACGGAGCGCGCGCTCAACCGGATCGCCACCGTGCTCTATCCGGCGGCGCTCCTGCTGCTCGCGGGCGCCGATCCGATCGTGCGGCTCGTGTACGGGGAAGCCTGGGCGCCGGCGATCCCGGCGATGCGGCTCTTCTGCGTCACCACGCTCCTCGGCGGCACCTCGACGATCCTGGTCCACGCGCTCTACGGTCTGGGCCGGGCCGACCTCGTCTTCCGCCTGAGCCTCGGGTGGGCGGCGCTCGTCTGGGGCCTCACGCTGGCGCTGGTCCCCTGGCTCGGCTTCCTCGGCTTCGCCGTCGCGAGCGTCGGCGTGTCGGTCACGAGCGTGGCCCCGCTGCTCGTGCTGCGCCGCTCGGTCCCGATCCGCTTCCTGCCGGCGGTCCGCGTCCCGCTCGCCGCCGCCCTCGTGAGCGCGCTCGCGCTCGGCGCGCTGTCCGAGGTGTGGATCCACGACCTCCTCTCACTGCTGATCGGCGGCGGCGTGTCGTTCGCGGCCTACGTCGGTCTCGTCCTGCTCCTGGGCGGTGCGGCGTGGCGCGTCGAGCTCGTCGCCGACTGGCGCACGGCGCTCCAGGGATGATCCAGGGCTACCCGCCGGAGTTCTTCGAGGGACTGCGGAAGACCGCCCGGCGCTCGGCCGAGCGCGTCGTGCCGCTGGTGCTCGAGCTCGTCTCCCCATCGAGCGTCGTCGACGTCGGGTGCGGCGTGGGCAGCTGGCTCGCGGTGTTCAGAGAGCGGGGCGTGCGGACGATCCTCGGGATCGACGGTGAGTACGTGGATCGCGGACGCCTCGAGATCCCGCACGAGTGCTTCCGCGCGCGCGACGTCACGCGGCCGCTCGACGTGGTCGAGCGGTTCGACCTCGTCGTCACGCTCGAGGTCGCCGAGCACCTGCCGCCGGAAGCCGCCGACGCCTTCGTGGGGTCGGTGACGGAGCTCGGGCCGGTCGTGCTCTTCTCCGCGGCCGTGCCGGGCCAGGGGGGCTTCCGCCACCTGAACGAGCAGTGGCCGCCGTACTGGGTCGAACGATTCGAGCAGCGCGGGTTTGTCCCGATCGACGCGCTCCGGGACGAGCTGTGGGAGACCACCGAGGTCGAATGGTGGTACGCGCAGAACGTCCTCTTCTTCTGCCGGCGCGACCAGCTCGACCGGCACGCCGCCTTGAAACAGAGGTGGCTGATGACGGACCGGCGCCGGCTGTCGGTCGTCCACCCGAAGCTCTACACCGAGAAGTGCCGACTGCTGTCCGAGCTGTCCGACCCGAGGAACCTCTCGCTGCGAGCGTCGCTCCGCGCGCTCCCGGGGCAGACGGCGCGCGCGCTGCGTGACGGGATCCGACGGCTCCGGGGGATGACGCCGTGAGTGGCGAGGTGTGGTCCCTGTGGGTCGACTGCCGGCTCTGCGGCTCGCGCGATCTCCGCGTGCTGTTCACCGCGACACGCTCGGGCCGCCAGGTGGTCCGCTGCCGCGGGTGCGGCCTCGTCTTCTACGATCCGCAGCCGTCGCCCGCCCAGGCCGCCGCGCTCTATTCGAGCGACTATTTCGCGCGCGAGTACCCCGCGGAGACCGAAGAGGGGCAGACCCGGCTGGCCCACCGCCGTCTCACGAGGATCGAGATGGAGGCCGGCGTCGGGAGTCTCCTCGACGCGGGGTGCGGCGCGGGCCGCTTCCTCGCGGTCGCGCGCACGCGCGGCTGGAAGGCGGCGGGACTCGACGTCTCGCCCTCCGCGGTGCAGCTCGCCGCCACGACCTCGGGAGCTCCGGTGTACGAGGGCGATCTCGGGCGGCCGCTGCCGCCGGGTCAGGCACCCGTGGACGTCGTCACGATGTGGGACACGCTCGAGCACCTCGCCAACCCCGTCGCGGCGCTCGCCGAGACGACGCGCTGGCTCCGGCCCGGCGGGCTCCTCGTGATCCAGACCCAGAACGCGAACAGCGTGACCGCTGCGTGGATGGGCCGTCGCTGGGAACAGTTCGTCGAGTTCCACCTCTATCACTTCTCGCCGTGGGCGCTGCGCCTGGCCCTGGAGCGCGCTGGGCTCGCGGCCGTGCGCATCGAGGACGCGGACCAGTTCGGGGACGCCGGCCGCGCCTCGCCGTCGCCCGCCCACGGGTTCCGCGCGGTGCTCGGCCGGCTTCGGGATCGGGCCTGGGTGCTGGCGGGACACGACGCGTTCAACGTCATGATCGCGACCGCGCGCCGCCCGGCGCGGGGGACCGCATGAAGCCGGACCCGGGCCGGCCACGGTTCTCCGCCGTCGTCGTCGCGCGGAACGAGGAGCTCAACATCCGCCGCTGTCTCGAGCACCTCGCCTGGTGCCACGAGCGGATCGTCGTGGACATGACGAGCGAAGACCGCACGCGCGAGCTCGCCGGCCCGCTGGCGACCGCGATTCTCCCGCAGGCGTGGATTCCCCACATGGAGTTCGCGCGGAATCATGGAATTGACGCCGCCACCGGCGAGTGGGTCCTGATCGTGGACGCCGACGAGCTGATCCCCGCGAAGCTCGTGCGCCGCCTCGAGGAGCACGTCGCGGCGAGCCCCGCGACGGCCGGCGTCTGGATCCCACGGATGAACTACTTCTTCGGGCTGCCCGTGCCGCACGCCGGGGGCTTTCCCGACTACCAGCTGCGTCTCTTCAGGCGCGGCGCGGGCCGCTATCCGGACCAGCTGCACAGCGCGGCCGTCATCGACGGCCCCGTGGCGTACCTCCCGGTCGAGGACGGCGCGTGGATCGTCCACGACCGCCAGGGCACGACCCTCACCGACGTCGTCCTCAAGTTCGACACCTACGCGGGCAAGGAGGCCCGGACCAGGCTCGCCGGGGGCCAACCGTTCGGCGGGCCGCGGACGGCGCTGTGGGCCGGGCTCTCCGCGTTCTGGTTCCGCTTCATCACCGCGCGGGGATATCGCGACGGCATGGCCGGGCTGCTCCTGAGCGTGCTGTTCGCGTTCTACCGGTTCCTGGTCGAGGCCAAGGCGTGGGAGCTCTCCGGATTCGAGTCGCGCTGGGACCCCGACGCGCGGCGGCTCGGCTCGTTGAGGCATCTCGCCTGGGCGCTGACGACGGGAGGCGTCCGGCGGCTCCTCAGGCGGACGCGTCCGACGCGCTCGCCATGATGAGCCAGCTCGTCCGCTACGCGCCGGTCATCCCGCTCATCGAGGGAGGGCGCCCGCGGCATATCCTCGAGGTCGGGCCGGGCTCGGAGGGGCTCGCAAAGTTCCTCACGCGGCGCTTCGTCGGCGCCGAGACGGACTTCTCGGACTACACGGGCGCCGCGCGGCGCCCGAGCGCCCAGATGCTCGCGGTGCGCGCCGACGGCGCGGCGCTGCCCTTCGCCGCGGACGCCTTCGACCTCGTGCTGATGATCGACGTCCTGGAGCACGTGGCGCCCGGCGCGCGCGCCGGGATCGTCCGCGAGTGCGTCCGGGTGGCGCGCGGCACGGTCGCCATCGGGTTTCCGGCCGGGGCCTCCGCCGAGGCGCACGACCGCGAGTACGACCGCTGGCTCAGGGCGCGCGGGCTCCCACGCCCGGGCTGGCTCGCCGAGCATCTCGCGCATCCGTTCCCCAGCACGGGCGAGGTCGCTCCCGCCCTCGACGGCGCGCGCTGGGCCGCCCTCGACAACGCCTGGCTGCCCGCCCACCGCGTCGTCATGCGCTGGGAGGCGCGGGCTCGCGGCGCGCGCTACTCGGCGCTCCTCGCCGACCTCCTGGCCCCGACCGCCTGGGACTGGTGCTCACACCGCGCGCTCACGAACGCGCTCCGTGTGATCGCGCGGCCGCTCCGGCCGCTGCTCAGGCTGCTCGACCGCCGGCCCGCGTACCGGACGGTGATCGTGGTCGAGAAGGCACGCGCGCGCGAGGCCCGGCCCTGCTGAGCGTCGGCGTCGTGATCCCGACGTACAATTCGGCGGCCACGGTGACGGCGGCGATCGAGAGCGCCCTCGCCCAGGAGCCGGCGCCCGCGCACGTCGTCGTCGTGGACGACGGCTCGACCGACGGGACCGCCGACGCGTTGCGGCCCTTCGCGGGGCGGATCACGGGCGTGACCCAGACGAACCGGGGCCCGGCCGCGGCCCGCAACGTCGGCCTGGCCCGGCTCTCTACGGACGCCGTGGTGTTCCTCGACGCCGACGACCTTCTGCTCCCGGGCGCCCTCGCGTGCCGCGCCCGGCTCCTCGCCAGCGCCGACACGGTCTGGGCCCACACCGACGGCTGGCTCGAGGACCCGACCCTCGTGCGGCAACGCTTCTCCGCGTGCTACCCGCCGGTCGACGACCGGGTCGAGGGATGGATCTTCACCGGGCTCCTGCGCCGGAACTTCATCACGGCCGACGCCGTCATCGCGCGTCGTGACGTCGTCAGCGGGCTCGGCGGCTTCGACGAGACGATCCGCGGCACGGAGGACTGGGAGCTCTGGCTCCGTCTCGCCGTTCGTCACGCGGTGGCCCACAGCGCCGAGCCGACGTTCGTCTACCGGGCGCGCCCCCGGACGCTCTCGAGCGACCGCGCGCGCATGGACCGGATGCGATACCTGACGCTCGTGACGGCGCACCGTTTGTTCCCCGCGGCCGTCCGTGAGGCCGGCGTGCCCGCCCGCCGCTCGGTCGCCGACGCGTACAACGGCCTCGGCGACGCGCTGGCGGCCGAGGGGCGCTGGCGCGAGGCCGCGGGATACTTCGCCGCGTCGCTCCGGCTCTGGCCGCTGCAGCGCGGCGCGTGGCTCAGGTGGCTCCGCGGCCGCGCCGCCGCCCCGTCGGGACCATGACCGAGATGGCGGTGGTCGTGGTGAGCTACAACACGCGCGAGCTGACGCTCGCGGCGCTCGCCTCGGCGCGGGTCGCGACGGACGGGCGCGACGCCGTCGTCGTCGCCGCGGACAACGGCTCGGGCGACGGCACGTGCGCGGCGGTGCGGGCCGCGTTCCCCGACGTCGTGCTGCTGGAGAACCCCGACAACCCCGGCTATGGCCCTGCCATCAATCGGGCGGCGGCTCTCCACCCGGCCGTGTACCTCTGCGCGATGAACGCCGACGTGATGCTCGCGCCGGCGAGCCTCCAAACGCTGCGCGCCTACCTCGCGGGCCATCCGGAGTGCGCACTCGCCGGGCCTGCGCTCGCCTATCCCGACGGAACGCCGCAGCGGTCGTGCAAGCGCTTCCCCACGCTCGGTCAGGCACTGGGCGAGCTCCTCGGCGTCCACGCGCTCCTGCCGGAGAACCGCTGGGTGCGGAGGTTCTACTACGCGGACCGCGACCTCTCGCGCGACACGCCGGTAGACTGCGTGTCGGGGGCGGTGATGCTGATCCGCGGCGACGCCTTCGCCCGCGTCGGTGGCTTCGACGAAGGCTTCAGGATGTACTTCGAGGAGACGGACCTCTGCCGGCGCTTCCGCGCCGCCGGGCTCGGCGTGGCCTTCTGCCCCGACGCGCGCGCCGTCCACCACCTCGGCGCGAGCACGCGAGAAACGTCGGCGCGGCAGGTCGAGTACTACCTGAGCTACGTCCGCTACTTCCGCAAGCACCACGGCCGCGCGGCCCGGGCCGCGCTCACCCTGGCCGTCGTGCTCGGCACGCTCGGCCGGATGGCGGGCCTGCCCGTGCGCTATCCGCCGCTCGACCGGCGGCGCGCGGCCCTGCTCCGCGCCAAAGAGGGCGCGTGCGCGCGGCTCCTGCGCGCCCTCGGGCCGTCGGCGGCGGTGTAGGGATCGAGCGGCCGCCGTGAAGGTCGCCATCGTCGAGACGGGGGGCTGGGGCGGCATCGCGCACTATGCCTTCAATCTCTGCAACGCGCTCAGTGAGTGCGGCGCCGAGCCGTGGCTGCTCACGAACGTCCGGTACGAGCTCGGCGAGCTCCCGCGCGCGTTCCGCGTGGAGCGATGCTTCGACGGGCGCCACGGGTACCCGCGCGCCGCCGGCCGGCTCCTCAGGCACCTCGCCGCGCTGGGCCCCGACGTCGTCCACGTCCAGAGCCTCCTCTCGACGCGCTTCGACGGGTGGCTCTGGCCGCTCGTCCGGCGGCGCCGACCGCTCGTCGGCACGGTCCACAACGTGCGGAGCCACGAGAACGTGCGCTGGGAGGACTGGACGTGGTGGCGCGTGCTGCGCGCCGCCGACGCGGTCGTCGTCCACACGCAGGAGGCGGCCGCGCTCGCGGCGCGACGGCTCGGCCCCGCGGCGCGGATCAAGGTCATCCACCACGGGGACTATGGGTTCTTCGCGCCCGGCGGCGGCGTCGATCGCGCGCGCGCGCGCCGTCGCCTCGGCCTCGCGGCGGGTGGCCGTCTCGTCCTGGCGTTCGGCGCGATCCGACCGTACAAGGGCATCCTCGAGCTGATCGGCGCGTGGGCGGCGGTGCGTGCGCGTCATCCCGACGCCAGCCTCGTGATCGTGGGGCCGCTCCTGGTTGGCAGCGAAGCCGCGTATCATCGGGCGATCGAGGGCGCCGGCGTGGCCGACGCCGTGACGTTCCGTCCGACCTACGTGCCCCACGCGGAGGTCGCCCTCTACTTCGGAGCGGCCGACGTCGCCGTGTATAACTATCGTGAGGTGACGGACAGCGGGTCGCTCCGCATCGCCTGCAGCCTCGGGACGCCTGTCGTGGCGACCGCGGTGGGCGCGTTCCGCGAGTTCCTGACGGACGGCGTGAGCGCCAGGCTCGTGCCTCCCGGCGACGCGGCGGCGCTCGCCGCGGCGCTCGGCGGGGTCCTCGAGGATCCCGCGGGCGCGGCCCGCATGGCGGCCGCGGCGCGCGACCTCGTGACGGCCCGCTGGTCGTGGGCCGTCAGCGCTCAGGCGACCCTCGAGCTGTACCGGACGGTGGTCCGTGAGCGCGCCGGAGATCGGACCGGGTGAGCGAGCCTCAGCCCGTCCTCCTCATGGCGAACTTCGCGGATCGGATCGGTGGCGGAGAAGAGAGCCTGCTCGGGTTGGTGCGCGGGCTCGACCGGCGGCGGTTCGCTCCGCACGTCCACGTGCCCGGGGAGGGCGGCATGGCGATCGAGCTGCGCCGCATCGGCGTCCCGCTCGCCCTCCGACCGCTCCCCACGGTGCGGCCCTGGACCCTCCTCGCGGGCGGTCGCGCGGTCCGCGACCTGCGCGCGCTCCTCTCCGCACGGCGCATTCGACTCGTCCACGCGCACGGGAGTCGTTCTGCCCTGTACGCCGGGCTCGCGGCCCGGAGATCTCGGATCCCCGTCATCTGGCACGTCAGGATCGTCGATCGGGACCCGTGGCTCGACGGTCTCCTGCTGCGGCTGTCGAGCGCCATCGTGGCGAACTCGGCCGCTGCCGCCGGGCGCTTTCGCGGGCGCGCCGGTGCGGGGACGAAGGTCCACATCGTTCCGAACGGTGTGGACCTCGAGATGTTCAGCCCTGGGGCCCACGCCACGACGACGCCCGCGCCGTCGGCGGAGGGGGCGGTCGTCTACATCGGACGCCTCGAGCACGGCAAAGGTCCCGACGTTTTTCTCGAGGCGGCCCGGGTCGTCCAGCGGGCGCTGCCGCGGGTGAGGTTCGTCCTGGTCGGGGACGGTCCGATGCGCGCCGCCCTCGAGGCGGACGCGCGCGCGGCCGACGTGCGGGCCACGTTCGTCGGGCACCAGGCCGACCCCCGTCCGTTTCTGGGGATGGCCGAGGCGGTCGTCGTCCCGTCGAGGCAGGAGGCGTTCGGCCGCGTCCTGATCGAGGCCATGGCCGCCGAGGTCCCGGTCGTCGCCACGCGCGTGGGAGGTATCCCCGAGGTCTGCGTCGATGGTCGAACCGGGCTCCTCGTTCCACCCGAGGATCCAGGCGCGCTGGCAGGAGCGATCGTGAGCACATTGACCGATCCCGACGCCACGCGGGCCCGCGTCCGCGCCGCGGCGGCGGACGTGCGCGCGCGCTTCACGCTCGCCGCTCACGTCGCGCGCATCCAGCAGCTCTACGACGCGGTCCTCGCGCCGGGACGGGTCGATGGCGTCCCCCGCTGAGGCGGAGGGCGGGGGCGGCCGGCGCGGGGACGGCCTCTGGCTCCCCGGGCTCATCCTCTCGGGGGCCGCGATCCTGCTCCGCCTGGCCGTCGCGAGTCGGCGCGAAGGGATCGAGGTGGACGGCATCACCTATCTGACCAACGCCCGTGCACTCCTCTCCGACTTCGGTGCGTTCACCGTGCTCCACCCACCCCTCTACTCCATCCTCCTCACGCCGTTTCTCTGGCTCTCGGCCGACGCGGAATGGGTCGCGCGCGTCGTCTCGGCGGTGCTCGGTGGCCTGTGGGTGTGGCCCACGCTCTGGCTCAGCCGTGGAGCGACGGACGCGCGGGTCGCCTGGCTCGCCGGCCTGCTGGTGGCCGTGAGCCCGTCGGCGGTCGAGGCCAGCACCCGCGTGCTCTCCGAACCCATCGCCGGCCTCACCCTCACGACGTTCTTCGTCGTGCTCGTGCGCGCCCTGCGCACGGGATCGCTCGGGTCCGCGGCCCTCGCCGGGGTTCTCGGGGGGCTGACGACGTTGTCGCGCCCGGAGGGCATGGCCTACCTGGCGCTCGCCTGGGTCGTGCTGGCGCGGGCACCGCGGCTCGTCGCCTGGCGCGCGTCGCGCCACGTCCTGGCCGGACTCGGTGTGCTCACGCTCGTCTGGTGCGCGGTCTTGTTCCCGTACATGGCGCTCGTCAAGCGCGAGACGGGGCACTGGCACTGGAGCGGCAAGGTGGGACAGACGCTCGTGTTCGCCGAGAGCGTCGGCGACGAGCGTCCGGGCGCGGCCATGGAGCGTGCGATCACGGACCCGGCGCCCGATGTCCCGCGGACGCTCCTCGACTACGTGCTCGCCCGCCCCCGGGAGGCCGTGAAGCGAATCGCGATCAACCTCCATCTGGTGGACAAGTATTTCGCGCCCGGGCTGCTCCAGTCGGGCGGGATCGCGCTGCTGGCCGTGGGCCTGGTCCAGCTCCAGTGGAGGCGCGGCCCGGCGCCGCCGGAGTGGTTTCTCGCGATCGCACCGTTGCCGCTCCTCGGTCTTTTGCTGTTCGTCCTCGACGCTCGCTACGGCACGCCCCTCGTGCCGGTGCTGAGCATCATCGCGGCGATCGGCCTACGGCGTCTCGGACAGCCCGACGACCCGTCGCCGCACCTGTCGGTGCGCGCCCGGATCCTGCTCGTCGTCGTGCTGCTGAGTTTCGGCCCGTGGATCGCGCGCCCATGGTTCCGGCAGGACCCGGCCGCCGTCGAGAAGCAGGCCGGGCTCTGGATCCGTCGCTCCACCGGGCCGGGAGCCACGTTCATCGGACGCTATCCCGTGATCGCCCACTACGCGGAGGCCCGGGCGATCCCGTTCGGACAGCGCTCGCTCGACGCCGCGCTCGCCGAGGGACGGAGCCTCGGCGCGCGCTTCGTGGTCGCCGATAGCGTCCGCCTCCCGGAGTCGCGTCCCGACCTGCTGGGGCTCGTGGCGGGCGCTCGGGTGCGCCCGGACCTGGAGCTCGCCCACGTCGAGGAGGACCGGGCGGGCCGCCGCGTGGTGATCTACCAGATCCGGGACGCCGACGCTCGACGGGTCCGAACTCCGTGACGGTGGAGGCGCCACGGGACGTCCGATTCCTCGCGGCGACGGTGCTCGTCGCCGTCGCGCTCGCGTGGGCCTGCTTCGCGCGGGCGGCGCTGCCGACACGGGTGGAGGGCCTGCGGCTGATGGTGGCAAGCGTCCTCGCCGCCCTCGCGTTCACGCCCGTGGGTCCACGCCGGCGACAGGGGCTGCTCCTGGGGCTCCTGTCGGCCTGGCTGCTGCTGAACCTTTGGGACGCACGCTGGCTCTCGATCCTGACGACGAACTTCACCACGCCCGGTCGGTGGGCGAGCGCGCACACGCCCTCGAACGACTACTGGGTCTTCTACCATGCGGCCCGCGACACGTACGTTCTCGGCGGATCGCCGTACGCGGTCGGTAACAACTTTCCGATCCCGACGTACTGGTTCATCCACCTCCTCGCCGGTGCTGGCCGGCTGCCGATCGAGTGGGCCGGGAGCGTCCTCTGGGGCCTGAACCTCCTGATCCTCGCGGCGAGCCTCGGCGCCGCGGTCCTCCTGCTTCGCACGGCGCGCCCGGCGTCGAGCCTTGCGGGCGTCCTTCTGGTCCTGCTCCTCGTGACGACGAACCCCGTCCTGTCGGCGTGGGCGACGGGACAGACGATCATCCTCGCTCTCGGCTTCTGGGTGCTCGGCGCCCTCGTCTGGGATCGGTGGCGTGGCCTCGGGCGTGAGGTCGGGTGCGCCGCGGCCCTCGTGATCGCCGGGATGATCAAGCCCCCGCTGCTGATCTTCCCGGCGGCGTTCGGGGTTCGGGCGCTGGGTGAGGCGGCCCTGGGCGGGCTGCGCCGGGGTGGGGGCCCTTCCCCCAGCGCCCGGGTCGGTTGGTGGTCGGTCGCGATCGTCGCAGCGTTCGTCGCCGTGGCGGTCGTGCTCCCAGGCGGCGTCACCTGGCAGACGCTGGGGCAGTTCCCGCAGATCGGGCACACGGCTCAGCTGACGATCGGCTACGAGCTGCGGTTCAACTTCAGCCTGCCCTTCATCCTGCTGCGAAAGCTCGAGCAACACGGCCTCCTGTCGCTCGGCCGATGGCTCGAGCCCTCGAACACCGTCCTCGGCAGTCTCGCGGCGGTCCTCTTCGCCGTGCGCCTCGGGCCGTGCCCGTCGGTGTTCCGCGACCTGGCGCCAGGCTTGTTGATTCCACCGCTCGTCCTGGGCGCCTTCGAGTCGTACTACGCGACCTGGTTCCTTCCGTTCCTGCTCTGGGTCGGCGCGCGGGCGGTGAACGGGACGATGCCGCCCCGCGCTCAGGCGCTCGCCTGGAGCGGGCTTGGCCTGGTCCAGGTCTTCACGAGCCCGCTCTTCCTCGTCGGCGTGGTCCTGCTGCTTCTGACCTCTGACGACGGCCGCGGTGAGGCCGGCGACCCATGAGCTCCGTGTCGCCGGAGCTCGCCATCGTCATTCCCGCGTGGAACGAGCGCGAGAATCTCGAGCTCCTGCTCCCCGCGCTACGGGAGACGCTCGCCGGCCTCGGCGTCGTGGCGGAGGTGGTCGTGGTCGACGGCGGCTCCGAGGACGGCACGCGCGAGGCGGCCCTGCGCCGCGGCGCGCGCGTCGTCGGCCAGGAGGTGCGCGGCTACGCGGGCGCGCTGCTCGCCGGCTTCGCGGCCACCAAGGCCGCCTACGTGGTCACCATGGACGCCGACCTGTCCCACCGGCCTCTCTTCCTCGAGAGCTTCTGGCAGCGAAGGGACGAAGGGGAGGTCCTCGTCGCCTCCCGCTACGTCGCCGGAGGGCGCGCCGACATGGGCTGGTTCCGGCGCCTCCTGAGCCAGATCCTCAACCGCGCGTACCGGCGGACGCTCTCCCTCCCGCTTCGCGATCTCTCGAGCGGATTTCGGATGTACCGTCGTGACGTGGTCACGGGGCTCACCCTGGAGGCCAGGGACTTCGACGTGCTCGAGGAGATCCTGATCCGCGTCCACGCCGAGGGCTGGCGTATCGTCGAGGTGCCCTTCCACTACATGGCGCGGGGCTCCGGCCGCTCCCACGCGCGCCTCGTCAAGTTCGGCTGGGCGTTCGCGAAGACCCTGGTGCGCATGTGGCGGCTGCGCAACTCCGTCGTCGCGGCGGACTACGACTATCGCGCGTTCGACAGCCCGATCTGGCTCCAGCGGTACTGGCAGCGAACGCGCCACCGCATCGTGCTGGGCTACCTGGACGGCCGCGCCGGCGTCGTGGACGTGGGCTGCGGCTCGAGCCGGATCCTCCTCGACCTCGCCGACGCCGTCGGGATCGATATCCTCCAGAGCAAGCTGCGCTGGCTCCGGCCTCGCCACCGGCGGCTGCTCCGCGCGAGCGGCGACCGCCTGCCGCTGCGCCCGGCGAGCGTCGCCACGCTCATCACGTCGGAGGTGATCGAGCACGTGCCGAACGCCAGCGAGCATCTCGCCGAGGCCCGGCGCGTGCTGAAGCCGGGCGGGATCCTCATCGTCGGGACCCCGGACTACGGTCGATGGCTCTGGTGGGCGCTCGAATGGGTCTACGGCACGCTGCTGCCCGGCGCCTACGCGCACGAGCACATCACGCACTACTCGCGCGCCACGCTGTCCGCCGAGCTTCGCGCCCTCGGCTACGAGATCCTCGACTGCCGGTACGTCGGCTTCTGCGAGATGATCTTCAAGGCCCAGAAGCCGGAGACGGCGTGACGCTTGGCGTCCGGCTCGGCGTGGACGGCCGGGAGCTCCGCCCCGGGGTGCGCACCGGGATCCGTCGCTACGTCACCGAGGTGCTGCGCGCGGCGTCGCGCGCGGGCTGGCCGTGCGTCGTCTACGGCGACGGCTCGACGGTGGTCGACGAGACACTTCCCGGCGTCGCCACGCGCGTCCTCGCGGGGCGCCTGACGCAAGTGTGGGATCAGGTGCGGCTGCCCCGCGCGCTCCGCGAGGACGGCGCGACGGTCTTCCTGTCGCCCTACTACAAGGGCCCGCTCGCCGCGCCCTGTCCGGTGGTGCTCACGATCCACGACCTCTTCTTCATCGGCTACCCTGGCCGGCGCCGGAGGCTCCATGACGCGACGCTGATCCGGCTGGCGCGGCTCTACGCCCGCCGCGCCGCCGCGATCGTCACCGACTCGGAGCACTCACGGCGCGAGATCGCGGCGCGTCTCGGGATCGACCCGGCGCGGGTGACGGTGATCCCCGTCGCGCTCGGCCCGGAGTTCAGGGCGCCGGCACCGCCCGCCCCCGGGCGCGACGGGATCGCTTCCTCCTACATTCTCTACGTGGGGAACTTCCGGCCGCACAAGAACCTGCCCCGGCTGCTCGCCGCGTACGCGGCGCTGCCCGCGGCGCTCCGGGCGGCGCACGCCCTGGTCCTCGCCGGAGGCGACCGCGCGGGCCGGCCCCTCCTGGAGGCGCGCGCGCGCGAGCTCGGCGTGGCGGACCGCGTCGTGTTCGCCGGGCTCGTGGCGGACCGCGACCTCCCGGGCCTGTACGCCGGCGCGACGGTCGCCGTTCTGCCCTCGCTCGAGGAGGGGTTCGGCCTGCCGGCGCTCGAGGCGATGGCGTGCGGGACGCCCGTCGTCGTGTCGAACCGCGGCGCCCTGCCCGAGCTCGTGGCCGACGCCGGGCTCGTCGCCGACGCCGCGCGCCCCGAAGAGATCGCCGGGGCGCTGGCGCGCGTGCTCGCGGACGGGGGGTTGCGGGCGGAGCTCCGGCGGCGCGGCCTCGCGCGCGCCTCACTCTACACCGCCGACCGTACCGCCGGGCGCGTGCTCGAGCTGCTCGCCCGGGTCGCCGGGAGCCCTCGCTGATGTGCGGCATCGCCGGCGTCATCGGCGAGGCGCCGCCGGACCTCCTGCCGGCGATGCTCGACCTGCTCCGCCATCGCGGGCCCGACGACATGGGCGTCCACGCCGAGCCCGGCGTGGCGCTCGGCATGACGCGGCTCGCGATCATCGACCTCGTCACGGGGCGGCAGCCGATGAGCGACGCCGACGAGCGCTTCTGGCTCGTGTTCAACGGCGAGATCTACAACTTCCGCGAGCTCCGGGCGGAGCTCGAGGCGCGTGGTCGGCGATTCCGGACGCAGAGCGACACCGAGGTGATCCTCCAGGCGTACGCCACGTTCGGCGAGGCGTGCGTCGAGCGCCTGCGCGGCATGTTCGCGTTGGCCCTCTGGGACCGCGCGCGGCGGGCCCTGTTCCTCGCGCGCGACCGCCTGGGCAAGAAGCCCCTCTACTACTGGCAGCACGGCGGCCTCCTCGCCTTCGCGTCCGAGCCGAAGGCCCTCCTCCGGCACCCCGCCGTGTCGCGCGACGTCGACTGGGCGGCCTTCCACCACTACCTCGCCTTCGGCTATACGCCCGGGCGTAGCTCGATCTACGCGGGGATGCTGAAGCTCCCGCCGGCCCACACGGCCACGCTCGTCGACGGGCGGCTGACGCTCTCCCGCTACTGGCAATTGCCGCCGGGTCCGGCGGCGGTGCTCCCGGCGTCGATCGAGGACACGGCCGCGACGCTGCGCGAGCAGCTGCGCGACGCGGTCAGGCTGAGGCTCGAGAGCGACGTGCCGCTCGGCGTCTTCCTGTCGGGCGGCATCGATTCGAGCGCGGTCGTGGCGAGCATGCGGGAGGTCACGAGCGGGCGCATCACGACCGTCTCGATCGGCTTCGCCCGCGCCTTCGCCTCTTACGACGAGCTGCCCTACGCGCGGCTCGTCGCCGAGCGCTTCGGCACCGACCACCACGAGGAGGTCCTGGAGCCGAACGTCGCCGAGCTCTTGCCCACGATCGTCCGCCACTTCGACGAGCCGTTCGCCGACTCCTCCGCGGTGCCGACGTTCGCGGTCGCCCAGGCGACGGCGCGACTCGTGAAGGTCGCCCTCTCGGGCATCGGCGGCGACGAGACCTTCGGCGGCTACCCGCGCTACTTGGGCGTCCGCGCCTCCGAGCTCTACGCGCGGCTCCCGCGCGCGGCGCGCCGCGCGGCGGGCGCGCTCGCGCAAGCCCTGGTTCGCGAGTCGCGCACCAGCCGGAACCTGGGCGGCTGGGTGCGCCGCTTCGCCGCGGGGGCCGAGGCGCCGCTGCCCGAGCGCTACCTGCGCTGGACGCGCTTCTTCGGCGACGAGGAGCTGGCGCGGCTCGCGACGCCCGCGCTCGGCGCGCTGCTGACGTCCTCCGTGGACGCGGCGCAGCGGAGCGCGTTCGAGACCCACGGCCACGGCGACCCGCTGGACGGGGCCTTCCGCATCGACCTCGCGACCTACCTGCCCGACGACCTCCTCGTCATGGCGGACCGGATGAGCATGGCGAACTCGCTCGAGCTGCGGGCGCCTTTCTGCGACCACCGGCTCGTCGAGGCGAGCCTGGCCATCCCGCCCTCGGTGAAGATCCCGGGGCGTCGGCTCAAGGGGCTCCTCAAGACGGCGTTCGCGGACGTCTTGCCCCGGCCGGTGCTCGAGCACCGGAAGCAAGGCTTCATGATCCCGCTCGGCGCGTGGCTCACCTCTGATCTCCGGGCGACGCTGGAGGACCTCCTGGCGCCCTCGCTCGTCGCCGCGCGGGGCCTCTTCGAGCCCGCGGAGGTGGAGCGGCTCCGGCGCGAGCACGCGGGCGGCGCCCGCGACCACGCCGACCGCCTCTTCACGCTCATGATGACCGAGCTGTGGATCCGCGAGTACCTCGATCGCGGCGGGCAGTGGTCGCTCGGAGGTGCCCACGCGCGCGGGACCCGGGCGGGGCGCCCGGTGGTCGCGCGCCCGCGCACGCTCCGGATCCTCATGGTGTCCGACGTCTCACCCGCGCGGCCAGAGGGCGGGGCAGAGCGGATGCTCCGGGAGCAGGCGTCGCGGCTCGCCGCGCTCGGCCATCGCGTGCGCGTGGTCAGCCGTGCGCATGCGGACGGCGGTCAGGCGCCGCTCGACCTCGCCGGCGTTCACGTCCGCCACTTCCCGATGGATCACCGGTCGGTGGCGGGCTTCGTCCGGACCTCGATCCTGGCGGCGCGGCGCGCGACGTCGGCGGACCTCGCCGAGAGCCCCGCGGACGTGCTGCACCTCTACCAGCCGCTCGCGGGCTACGGCGCGCTGCTCTCGCCCGCGGCGCGTCGGCTCCCCATGCTCTACACCTTCCACTCGCCAGCACCCCTCGAGTATCGCGCGCGCCACGGGATGACCCGCCGCCACCGCGGCGGCCTCGCGGGCGGCTTCGGCGCCGCCGCGCTCTGGCTGGTCGAGCGCGCCTGCCTCCGGCGCGCGCGCCTGATCCACGTGCTCAGCGACTTCTCGGCGGGCCAGCTCGAGACGCTCTACCGCATCCCGCCGGAGCGGATCGTGAAGATCCCGGGCGCGGTGGAGCTCGAGCGGTTCCGTCCGGCCGCCGACCGCGCCGCCGTCCGTCGGGCGCTCGGGCTGCCCGAGGGCCGCCCGCTGCTCCTCACCGTGCGGAACCTCGAGCGCCGCATGGGGCTCGACCTCCTGCTGCGCGCGATGGCGCGCGTGAAGGCACGCGTCCCCGAGGCGCTCCTGCTGCTCGGCGGCGCGGGCTCGCTCCGGGGCGAGCTCGAGGCCCTCGGCGCGGCCCTCGGGCTCGACGGCCACGTGCGCTTCCTCGGGTTCATCCCGGACCGCACGCTGCCGGCCTTCTACCAGGCCGCCGACGTCTTCGTCCTGCCGACGCGGGAGCTCGAGGGCTTCGGCCTCGTCACGGTCGAGGCGCTCGCGTGCGGGACGCCCGTCCTCGGCACGCGCGTCGGGGCGACGCCGGAGATCCTGGCGCCCCTCTCGCCCTCGCTCATCTTCCGCGGCCTCGCGCCGGAGACGCTGGCCGACGACCTCACGGGCCTGCTCGAGCGGCTGACCGACCCCGCGGACGCGGCCCGGCTGCGCGCGGAGTGCCGCCGGCACGCCGAGGCGCACTACGGGTGGGACCGCGCGATCGCCGCCCTCGCCGAGGCCCTCGAGCGCGTCGCGGGGATGCAGTGAGCGACGCGCGCCTCGCTCGGGCCACCCACGGTGCACGCCGGCCTCGCGGACCCCGCTACAAATTGACCGGCGCGCGCCTGGTCGAGGAGCGCCACGGGTTTCCCGGGGCGCTCCGAGCGTGGGGGGGTCTGGGGGGCCATGTCGGGGCCCCCCACGTCGACCGATACGGCGCGCGCCTGGCTCAGGCCACCCACGGTGCACGCCGGCCTCGCGGACCCGGTTACCAGTGAGCCTGCGCGTCCTGCACGTGATCACGCGCCTCACGCTCGGCGGCTCGTCGGAGAACACGCTGGCGTCGATCGTGGCGCTCCAGCGCGCGGGTCACGAGGTGGCGCTGGCGGTCTCGTTCCGTGAGTCCGACCCCTCGACGCTCGAGGCCGCGCGGCGGCGCGGCGTGCGGCTCGTCGACGTCCCGGCGCTCGGCCGCGCCGTGGCGCCGCTCCGTGACCTCGGCGCGCTCCTCCGGCTTCGCCGCATCATCGCCGCCGAGCGGCCGCACGTCGTCCACACGCACACGTCGAAGGCGGGCTTCGTCGGCCGGCTCGCGGCGCGGCTCATGCGGGTGCCCGCCGTCATCCACCAGCCCCACGGCCACGTCTTCTACGGCTACTGGGGGCGGTGCACGAGCGCGCTCTTCACGGCGCTGGAGCGGCGCGCCGCGCGCTGGAGCGACCGGATCGTGACGCTGACGGACCGCGGCACCGAGGAGCACCTGGCGCGCGGCGTCGGGCGCCGGGCGCAGTACGTCAGCGTGCCGAGCGGCGTGCCGGTCGAGCGCCTGCGCGCGGCGGCGCCGTCGCGCGGGGCCGCGCGCGAGCAGCTCGGCCTTCCTCCGGCGGCGTTCATCGTCGCGGGGCTCGGCCGCTTCGTGCCGGTCAAGGGGTTCGACCTGCTCGTGGAGGCGCTGCCGGCTCTCTGCGCGGGCGTGCCCGCCGCGCACCTCGTGCTCGTCGGCGACGGCCCGGAGCGTCGGACGCTCGAGGCACGCGCCGCCGCGCTCGGCGTCGCCTCGCGGCTTCGGCTGAGCGGCGCGGTCGCAGATCCCACGCCGTGGCTCGCGGCTGCCGACGTCGTCGCCGCGCCCTCGCGCAACGAGGGGATGGGGCGCGCGATCGTGGAGGCGATGGCGCTCGGCCTCCCCGTCGTCGGCGCCGCGGTCGGCGGGATCCCCTCGGTCATCGTCGACGGCGAGAGCGGGCGCCTGGTCCCGCCCGAGGACGCGGTGGCGCTCGCGGAGGCACTCGTCGAGCTTGGCCGCGACGCGGGGCTCCGCGCGCGGCTCGGCGTGGAGGCCGTGGCCCGCGCGGAGGCGTTTTCGAGCGCGGTCGCCGACCGGAGGCTGTGTGAGGTGTACGCGGCGCTCGCCCGGGAGAAGCGGCTATCGTAGCGGGCACCGCGCGGCGTGGTCGGAAGGGTGCCTGGCGCCGCCGCGTGGCGCCGTTCGCCCTCCTGCTGCTCGGGGTCGCGCCCGCGGCCGCCGGCGGCGCCGAGTACGAGCGCCTGCCCGCGGTCCTCCACGTCCACTCCGACCTCACGACCGGCGATTTCCCGCTCGAGCAGCTCCAGACGATGGCGGAGAAGGCCGGCGTCGACGCGCTCCTGATGACCGAGAACTACCTGCTCCGCATCGAGTACGGGCTGCCGCCCTTCCGCGCGCTCACGCGGGTCGTGCGCGAGGAGCGCTCGGTCCTGGGCCTCGGGCTGGAGCACTACCTCCAGCGCGTCGCCGAGGCGCGCACCCGGAACCCGCGCGTCCTGCTCCTCCCGGGCGTCGAGGTGCTCCCGCACTACCACTGGACGGGCGCGCCGTGGCGGCTCGACATGGAGCTCCACGATACGCAGAAGAATCTCCTCGTCTTCGGCGTGACCGACCCCGCGGCACTGCAGGCGCTCCCGGCCGCGAGCAACGCCGGCGCCGGCGCCTTCGACGCGGCGGCGGCGCTGGACCTCGTCCCCGTCCTCCTCGTCGTGCCCGGCGCGGTGCTCGTCGCGACGAAGCGTCGGGCCCTCGCGCGTGTCGGGCGCAGTGTCGTCGTCGTCCGCCGCCGGCGTCTCTTCCTGGGCGGGCTCCTGCTCGCCATCGGCGCGACGGCGTTCGTCCGCGCCTGGCCCTTCGTGACGGCGCCGTATCCGCCCTACCGCGAGCTCGGTTCCGGACCTCACCAGGCGCTCATCGACTACGTGGAGCGGCTCGGGGGCGCCACCGTCTGGTCGTTCCCGGAGGCGCACGACAGCGGCGAACAGTGGGTCGGGCCCGTGCGGGTCTCCTGGCGGACGGACCCGTACACCGACGACCTCCAGCGGACCGCCCGCTACACGGCCTTCGGCGCGATCTACGAGGACACGACGCGCTTCGAGCTCCCGGGCGGCGGCTGGGACCGGCTCCTCTCGCAGTACACGGCGGGCGCGCGCAGCCGGCCCGCGTGGGCGGTGGGCGAGTCGGGCTTTCACGGATTGAGCGCGGGCAAGCGGGTGGGGCCGATCCAGACGGTGTTCCTCGTCGCCGAGCGGTCGGAGCGCGGCGTGCTCGAGGCCCTCCGGCAAGGCCGCATGTACGCGCTCCAGCGGTCCGCGGCCGCCGGGCTCGCGCTCGCCCAGTTCGCCGTGCGCGCGGGCGAGCGCGTCGCGATCTCGGGTGAGATGCTCGCCGCGCCCGCGGGGACCGCGCTCGAGGTCCACGTGGCCGTGGAGACGCTCGACGGCTCGGCGGGCGACGTGCGCGCGACGCTCGTCCGGAACGGCGCGGTCGTCGCGGTCTGGGCGGGGAGCACGCCCTTGCGCCAGGTCCATCGCGAGGTCTTCGACGGCGCGCCGGCCTTCTACCGCCTGGACGCGCGCGGGCCGGGCCGCCTCCTGTCCAACCCGATCTTCGTGAAGGCGCCGTGACGGGCGGGCCTCGCGCGGCCGAGGCTCGCCGGTGAAGGTCGCGATCCACCAGCCGCACTACCTCCCGTGGCTCGGCTACGTCGCCAAGTGGGCCGCCGCGGACTGCTTCATCTTCCTCGACACCGTGCAGTACGAGAAGAACGGCTGGCAGAACCGGAACCGGATCAAGACGAGCCAGGGCCCGCAGTGGCTGACCGTGCCCGTGCAGGCGCGCCTGGCGACGGCGATCCGCGACGTCGGCGTCGATGCCGCCCAGCCCTGGGCCGCCCGCCACCTGCGCGCGATCGAGCTCGGCTATGCGCGGGCGCCGCACTTCGCCCGCTACCGTGACGGCCTCGGCGCCTTCTACGCGCGCGCGTGGGACCGGCTGGCGCCGCTCGCGGCCGCGAGCGCCGAGTGGCTGGCGCGGGCGCTCGGGGTGACGACGCCGGTCACGCTCGCGTCGGCGCTCGACCTCGGCCCCGCACCGGTCGAGGACGCGACCGCTCGCCTCGTGGCCCTCTGCCGGGCCGTGGGCGCCGACACCTACCTCGCGGGGCGGGACGGCGCGCGCTACATGGATCTCGCCCAGTTCCGGACGGCCGGGATCGCCGTGGAGGCCCAGGAGTACGCGCACCCCGTGTACGCCCAGCTCCACGGGGAATTCGTCACTGCTCTCTCGGCCCTTGACATATTATTGATGCACGGAGATGAGGCCCTCGCCATCCTGTGCCGCGGCAACGCGTGGGCGCGCCTCGCGCCCTGAGTCCGCCTAAATGAACATCCTCGCGCTCGGCGCCCACCCCGACGACATCGAGTACGGCTGCGGTGGCATGCTCGCCAAGTACGCGCGCAAGGGGAACGGCGTCTACATGTTCATCGCGTCCGACGGCGCGCTCGGTGGCGACGCGGAGGTGCGGCGCCGGGAGCAGAAGGATGCGGCCCGGACTCTCAGCGTCCGCGAGGTGTTCTGGGGCGAGTACCAGGACACCGAGGTGCCGCTCTCGCGCGAGCTGATCGTGCGCATCGAGGCGGTGATCCGGCAGATCGAGCCGCGGATGATCTTCGTGAACTCGCCCGAGGACACGCACCAAGACCACCGTCACCTGGCCCAGTGCGCCATGTCCGCGACGCGCTACGTCCCGAACTTCCTCTTCTTCGAGGTCCCGTCGACGGTCGAGTTCCGGCCGAACTGCTACACCGACATCGCCGACGTGCTCGACATCAAGCTCGCGAGCCTCGAGGCCCACCGCTCGCAGGTGGCGAAGACGAACATCGAGGACCTCACCATTCTCGAGCTGGCGAAGTCGTCGGCTAACTTCCGCGGCATCCAGGCGCGGGTGAAGTACGCCGAGGCATTCCAGTCGGTCAGGCTGCTCCTCAACCTCTAGCCGGATCCCGGTGATCGCCCACTCGAGGCCCACGCTCAGCGAGGAGGACGTCGGGCGCGTGGCGCGTGTCGTCCGTTCGGGTCACCTCGCGCAGGGAGAGGAGGTCGCCGCCTTCGAGGGGGAGCTGGCGCCCCGGCTCGGCGTGCCGGCGGCCGCCGCGGTGAGCTCGGGCAGCGCCGCCCTCGAGCTGGCGCTGCGCGCCCTCGGCGCGGGCGCGGGCGATGAGGTCATCGTGCCCACCTACGCGTGCGACGCGCTCCACCACGCGGTGACCCGGTGCGGCGCGACCCCGGTGCTGGCCGACGCCGACCCCGAGACGCTCGGCCTGTCGCCCAAGGACGCGGCGCGGCGCCGCACGCGACGCACCCGCGCGATCGTCGCCGTCCACCCTTTCGGGCTCGCGGTCGGCCTCGACGAGCTCCTCGCGCTCGGCGTCCCGCTCGTCGAGGACTGCGCCCAGGCGATCGGCGCGGTCGCCGACGGCCGGCCCGCGGGCTCCCGGGGCGCGCTCTCCGTGTGCTCGTTCTACGCGACCAAGCTTCTCACCACGGGCGAGGGCGGCGCCGTCGCCGGTCCCGCCGACCACGTCGCGCGGGTGCGCGACGCGCGCGACTACGACGAGCGCGCGGACCTCGCCCCGCGCTTCAACTACAAGCTGACGGATATGCAGGCGGCCCTCGGCCGCGGCCAGCTCACCCGGCTCGACGCCTTCCTGGCCCGCCGACGCGAGATCGCCGCGCGCTACCGCGGCGCCCTCGCCGGGGTCGCCCGCTGCCGCGTGCCCGCCGACGCGGGCGCCCGCCACGTCTACCACCGGTTCGTCGTGCGCGTGGAGCGGCCGCTCGAGCGCGTCATCGAGGAGCTCGCCCGGCGCGGCGTGAGCGCGCGGCGCCCGGTCTTCCGCCCGATCCACCGGGCGCTCGGACTCGACGGTTACCGGGACGCCGAGCGGCTGTGGGAGACGTGCCTGTCGCTCCCGTGCTACCCGCTCCTGACCGACGCCGAGGCGGACGCGGTCGCGGCGGCGCTCGCGGCGGCGCTGGCGGCGTGATCGATCGCTTCACGCTCCCCCGCCTCGTGCTCCCGGCGGTGCTCCTGCTGTCGCCGGTGCGCGACGCGTTCGTGGCTGCGCGCCTGCTGTGGCTCTACCTCGCGCTGCTCGCGTGGGGCCTGGCGTTCTTCGTGACGCCGCTCGTGCGGGGTGTCGCCCACTGGCGGGGCGTGCTCGACCTGCCCGCGGAGCGCAAGGTGCACCGCGTCGCGACGCCGCTGCTCGGGGGCGTCGCGGTCTGGGCCGCGCTCGCGGCGACCGTGCTCGCCAACTTCGAGTTCTCGCGCGGCCTGAAGGGCGTCGCGGTCGGCGGGGCGATCGTCGTCGCCCTCGGTGTCCTCGACGACGTGTTCGACGTGCCCGCGCGACTCAAGCTCGCCGGCCAGGTGGCGGCGGCGGCGGCGGCGATCGGGTACGGCGTCGTCCTCGACGCGGTGCCGACCTGGGTCCCCGGCGTCGTCTGGCTGAACGTGCTCCTCACCACCCTCTGGTTCCTCACGGTGACGAACTCGATCCAGTTCCTCGACGGCATGGACGGGCTGGCCGCGGGCCTCGGCGTCATCGCCGGCATCTTCTTCAGCCTCGTGTCGCTCCAGACCGGACAGCGCTACCTCATGTTCCTCTCGGCGGCGCTCGTGGGGGCGTGCCTCGGGTTCCTTCCGTACAACTTCCGGCCGGGCGGCGCCACGATCTTCCTCGGCGACAGCGGCGCCTCGTTCATCGGCTTCACGCTGGCGGGGCTCGCGGTGATGGGCGTGTGGGCCCAGAACAATCCCCTCGTGTCGCTGCTCACCCCCATGCTGATCCTGGGCGTGCCGCTCTTCGACATCGCCTTCGTCGGCGTCGGGCGCGTGGTCACCGGCAAGGTGCACTCCCTTGCCGAGTGGCTCGCCTACACGGGCAAGGACCACATCCACCACCGGTTCCAGGCCCTCGGCCTCACGAAGACCCAGAGCGTGCTGCTGATCTTCTTCATCGCGGCGACGCTCGGCCTCTCGGCCATCCTCTTGAAGGACGCGGCTCCGCACGAGGTCGTGCTCGTGCTCGTCCAGGCGGCGTGCGTGCTGGCGATCGTCGCCATCCTCGAGGGGATCGGCCGCGTCCGCCCGCGGGACTGAGCGCCCGCGTATGTATAATGTGCCGATGAATGTCCGCAAGGGCGTGTTCCCGGCGGCGGGGCTCGGCACGCGCTTCCTGCCCGCGACGAAGGCGCAGCCCAAGGAGATGCTCCCGCTCGTCGACAAGCCGATGATCCAGTACGTCGTCGAGGAGGCGGTGGCCTCGGGGCTGAATGAGATCATCATCGTCACCGGCCGCGGCAAGCGCGCGATCGAGGACCACTTCGACGCTTCGTTCGAGCTCGAGTACTACCTGAACGACCGCGGTAAGACCGAGGAGCTCGCCCAGATCAAGACGATCTCCGAGCTGGCCTCGGTCTCCTACGTCCGGCAGAAGGAGCCCCTCGGCCTCGGCCACGCGATCCTCTGCGCCCGCGCGCTCGTGGGCGAGGAGCCCTTCGCCGTGTTCCTCGGCGACGACATCATCGGGGCGGCGCCGACCCCGTGCATGCGTCAGCTCCTCGACGCCTTCGAGCGTTTCGGCGGGCCCGTGCTGGCCGTCGAGCGCGTGCCGCGGGCGCGCCTCGGCCAGTACGGCGTGATCGCGCCGCGTCCGATCGGCGGCAACGTCTACGAGATCCTCGACCTCGTCGAGAAGCCGCGGCCATCGGAGGCGCCCTCGGACCTCGCGATCATCGGCCGCTACGTGCTGACGCCCGAGCTGTTCTCGATCCTGGCCGAGACGGCGGCGGGCAAGAACGGCGAGATCCAGCTGACCGACGCGCTCCGGACCCTGCGCGCGCGGCGCCCCATGTACGCCGTCGAGTTCGAGGGGCGGCGCTACGATACCGGCGACAAGCTGGGCTTCCTCAAGGCGACGGTCGAGTTCGCGCTGGCGCGCCCCGACCTCGCCGACGAGTTCCGGACCTACCTCAAGGCGCTCAAGCTCTAGCCTCTCGCGCGCGGCGCGTGGTTTGACTTGCCCCCGGGGTTCTGACACACTTTTCGGAACCTTCCGAGTACGGGAAGGCCGCACATATAATGGCGAAGACCCCGAAGCGCCCGTTCCATACAGCCTCCGACGCCGAGATCAAGAGCGGCGAGGTCTCGGACGTCTACTTCGCCCGCACGGTCCAGATCCTGACCCACCGCAAGGACACGAAGCGCGTCAAGGCCGAGGTTTACCTCAAGTCCCTGCCCGAGGACTGGCGCTGGGGCGTCCTCGCCGGCGTCGAGGAGGCCGCGAGCCTGCTCGAGGGCCTGCGCGTGGACGTGCTGGCGATGGACGAGGGGACGCTCTTCGAGCCGTACCAGCCCGTGCTCCGCATCGAGGGGACCTACGTCGAGTGGGCGCAATACGAGACCGCGCTCCTCGGTCTCCTCTGCCAGGCCTCCGGCATCGCGACCAAGGCGGCGCGGTGTAAGAAGGCCGCGGGCGAGCGTCAGGTGATCTCGTTCGGCGCGCGCCGGATGCATCCGTCGCTCGCGCCCATGATCGAGCGCAACGCGTTCATCGGCGGCTGCGACGGCGTCGCCGTCACCAAGTCCGCCGAGCTGATCGACGCCGACCCGACGGGCACGATTCCGCACTCGCTCGTGCTCATGGTCGGGGACACGGTCGAGGCCCTGCGCGCGTTCCACGACGTCGTGGACACGAAGGTGCGCCGCGTGGCGCTCATCGACACGCTCCAGGACGAGAAGTTCGAGGCGATCCGCGTGGCCGAGGCGCTCGGCAAGGACCTCTACGCGGTCCGGCTCGACACGCCCTCGTCACGGCGGGGTGACTTCTACCGGATCATCGAGGAGGTCCGTTGGGAGCTCGACCTCCGCGGCTTCGGTCACGTGAAGATCCTGGCGTCGGGCGGGATCGACGAGTACGAGATCCTCAACCTGAACCCGGTCGTCGACGGCTACGGCGTCGGCACCTCGATCGCCAACGCGCCGGTGCTGAACTTCGCGCTCGACATCATGGAGATCGAGGGGCGGCCCGTGGCCAAGCGCGGCAAGTGGTCGGGCGCGAAGGCGGTCTACCGCCGCCGCGGCACGAGCGAGACGCTCGTGCTGCCCGAAGGCAAGAAGCCCCCCGGGCGCGACGGGGCGACGTGGGAGCCCCTCCTCAAGCCGCTCGTCGCCGCGGGGCGCATCGCCCGCGACCTCCCGCCGCCGCGCACCCTGCGCGACTTCGTGCTGGACCAGCTCACGCGCGTGCCGCTCGACACGCTCCGACGCCAGGCACTCCGCCGCGACTTCTGAGCGCGGGTGTGCGTCTCACGCCATGAGCATCCTCGACGACATCGTCCGCGACAAGCGCCAGGAAATCGCGCGCCGCCGGGCCGCGACCCCGCGCGCCGAGCTCGAGCGCCGGGTCGCGCAGGCCGGGCCCGCCCGCGATTTCGAGGGCGCGCTCGCAGGAAGGCCCGGGCGCGCGCGCCTGATCGCCGAGGTGAAGAAGGCGTCACCCTCCCGCGGCGTCCTCGCGGGCGACCTCGACCCGCTCGCCCTCGCGCGGAGCTACGCCGCGGCGGGCGCCCACGCGATCTCGGTCCTCACCGACGAGAAGTACTTCCAGGGGAGCCTCGACCTCCTCGCGCCGATCCGCGCGGCCGTGCCTCTGCCCCTCCTCCGCAAGGATTTCACGCTCGACGAGTACCAGCTCTGGGAGTCGCGCGCGGCCGGCGCCGACGCGGTGCTGCTGATCGTCGCGATCCTGGCGCCCGCGGGTCTGCGCGACCTCGTCGCCGCGGCGAAGGGCCTCGGCCTCGCGGCGCTGATCGAGTGCCACACCGCGGGCGAGCTCGACGCGGCGCTCGGCGCGGGCGCCCGGATCGTCGGCCTCAACAACCGCGACCTCCGCACCTTCGAGACGCGCATCGAGACGACGCTCGAGCTCCTGCCGTTGATCCCGCCGGGGCCGATCGTCGTCAGCGAGAGCGGGTTCTTCACCGGCGACCAGGTCCGGCGGGTGGTGGACGCGGGCGCCCACGCCGTGCTCGTCGGCGAGGGGCTCGTCCGCGCCGTCGACGTCGGGGCGAAGCTCCGGGAGCTCACGCTCGATGGTTAGGGTCAAGGTCTGCGGGATCACGAACCTCGAGGACGCGAGGGTCGCGGTCGAGGCGGGCGCCGACGCCCTCGGCTTCATCTTCGTCGAGGGGACGCCGCGGTTCGTCACGCCCGAGCAGGCGGCGCCGATCATCCGCGCCCTGCCGCCGTTCGTCACGTCCGTCGGCGTCTTCTGGGATCACCCGGCGGGGCACGTGAAGGCCGTCGCCGAGGCGTGCGGGCTCCGCGCGCTGCAGTTCCACGGCGACGAGCGGCCGGAGGACCTCGAGGGCTACGCGCTGCCGGTGATCAAGACCCTCAAGCTCGCGCCCTCGGACGCGCTCGGGGGTCGCCCACCGTGGACGCCGCTCATCGCCGAACGCTACCGGAAGTGCGCGGCGGCCCTCCTGCTCGACAGCGCCGCGCGCTGGAGCGAGGGTGAGCCGCGCCAGCCCATCGAGTGGACGGCGGCGCGCGACCTGACCGGCCACCGCTGGCGGGTCGTCCTGTCGGCCGGGCTGACGCCGGAAAACGTGGGGCGGGCGGTTGCGACGGCACGGCCGTACGCCGTGGACGTGAACTCCGGCGTGGAGACGCAGCCGGGACGCAAGGACCCGGACAAGGTCTGGCGCTTCGTCGCCGAAGCCAAGGGCGTGCGATGAGCGACGCGCCCCTGACTCGGGCCACCCACGGTTCACGCCGGCCTCGTGGACCCCGCTACCAAATGAGCGACGCGCGCCTGTTTCAGGCCACCCACGGTTCGCGCCGGCCTCGTGGACCCCGCTACCAAATGAGCGACGCGCGCCTGTTTCAGGCCACCCACGGTTCGCGCCGGCCTCGTGGACCCCGCTACCGATGAAGCGCGCGCGGCCTCGGCCCGCCGCCCTGCCCGACGCGCAGGGGCACTTCGGCCGGTTCGGCGGCCGCTTCGTGCCCGAGACGCTCATGGCCCCGCTCGTCGAGCTCGAGCGCGCGTACGCCCGGGCGCGCCGCGACCCCGCGTTCCAGGCGCGCCTCGCCGGGCTCCTCCGGGACTACGCCGGGCGGCCCACCCCGCTCTACTTCGCGACGCGCCTCAGCGAGCAGGCCGGCGGCGCCCGGATCTACCTGAAGCGCGAGGACCTCTGTCACACCGGCGCCCACAAGATCAACAACGTCCTCGGCCAGGCGCTCCTCGCCGAGCGGATGGGCAAGCGGCGGGTGATTGCCGAGACCGGCGCGGGCCAGCACGGCGTCGCGACCGCGACCGCCGCGGCGCTCCTGGGCCTCGCGTGCGAGGTGTACATGGGCGCGGAGGATATCGAGCGGCAGGCGCTCAACGTCTTCCGGATGCGCCTGCTCGGCGCGCGCGTCGTCCCGGTCGAGTCGGGGAGCCGCACGCTCAAGGACGCGATCAACGAGGCGCTGCGCGACTGGGTCACGAACGTGCGCACGACCTACTACCTCCTCGGCTCGGCGCTCGGCCCGCACCCGTACCCGGTGATGGTCCGCGACTTCCACGCCGTCATCGGCGCGGAGACGCGGCGGCAGGCCCGCCAGGCGCTCGGCCGGCTTCCGGACGCGCTGGTCGCGTGCGTCGGCGGCGGCTCGAACGCGATCGGGCTCTTCCACCCGTTCATCGGCGACCGCCGGGTCAGGATCATCGGCGTCGAGCCCGGCGGCGAGGGGCTCGCAACGGGCCGGCACGGCGCCTCGATGACCGCGGGGCGCGTGGGGGTGCTGCACGGCTGCATGAGCTACCTGCTCCAGAGCGACGACGGTCAGATCGCCACCGCCCACTCGATCTCGGCGGGGCTCGATTACCCGGGCGTCGGGCCCGAGCACGCCTACTACCGCGACGCGGGCCGCTTCGAGTTCGTGGCCGTGACGGACGAGGAGGCGCTCGAGGGCTTCGAGGCGCTCACGCGCCTCGAAGGCATCATGCCGGCGCTCGAGTCGGCCCACGCCGTCGCGCACGCGATGCGGCTCGCCAAGACCCTGCCGCGCGCGAAGGCGATCGTCGTGGGCCTCTCCGGGCGCGGCGACAAGGACGTGCACGTCGTCGCCAAGGCCCTCGGCACGGAGGTCAAATGAGCGACGCGCGCCTGGCTCAGGCCACCGACGGTGCACGCCGGCCTCGCGGACCCCGCTACAAATTGACCCGCCTTGGCGAGACCTTCGAGGGCCTCCGGGCCCGCGGCGAGCGCGCGCTCGTCGCGTACCTGACCGCGGGCGACCCCTCGCTCGCCGACACGCGCCGGCTCGTGCTCGAGGCGGCGCGGCGCGGCGCCGACGTGGTCGAGCTCGGCGTGCCGTTCTCCGATCCGCTCGCCGACGGGCCCGTCATCCAGCGCGCGGCGATGCGGGCCCTGGACCGCGGGACGACGCTGCCGCGGGTGCTCGAGACCGTCGCCACGCTCCGGGCGGAGACCAACGTGCCGATCGCGCTGCTCACGTACTACAACCCCGTCCTCGCCTTCGGCCTGAAGGCCTTCGCCCGCACCGCGGCCGACGCGGGCGTGGACGGTGTGATCGTCGCCGACCTGCCGCCCGAGGAGGCGGACCCCCTCGCGGCGGAAGCAGAGGCGGCGGGCCTCGACCTCGTCGCCATGGTCGCGCCGACGTCGACGCCCGAGCGCGTGCGCCTCATCGCGCGCCGGAGCCGCGGCTTCATCTACCTCGTCGCGCTGACCGGCGTGACCGGCGAGCGGCGGGAGGTGCCGCGCGATCTGGCGGCGCAGATCCGCGCGCTCCGGCGGGTCACGCGCATGCCCGTGTGCGTCGGCTTCGGCATCTCGCGGCCGGAGCACGTCGAGGCCGTGGGGCGGCTGGCGGACGGCGTGATCGTCGGCTCGGCGATCGTGCGCCTCGTCGAGGAGCGGGCCGGGTCGGCCGGCCTCGTGGAGGCCGTCGGCGACTTCGTCGCGGCGCTGAAGGCGCCGCTCCGTGGGCCGAGGTAGGCCATGGCGTGGTTCAAGCGGAAGACCGACGGGTCGGAGGGCAAGGCGAGCCGCGTCCACATCGCCGAGGGCCTCTGGATCAAGTGCGACTCGTGCAAGGAGATCATCTATCGCGCCGAGGTGGAGCGCGCCGGGCGGGTCTGCCCCAAGTGCAACTACCCCTTCCGCATCTCCGCCCGCGAGCGCATCACTCTCCTGGCCGACCCGGGCTCCTACGAGGAGCGCGACACGACCCTCGAGACGACTGACCCGCTCGCCTTCAAGGACACCAAGAAGTACAGGGACCGCGTCCGGGCGGCCATGCAGAAGACGCGCGCCGACGAGGCGGTGGTCTGCGGGCTGGCGCGGATCGGTGGGCTCCCCGCGGTGCTCTGCGTGTTCGAGTTCGGCTTCCTCGGGGGCAGCATGGGCTCGGTCGTCGGCGAGAAGCTCACACGCGCGATCGAGCTCGCGATCGACAAGCACGTGCCGGTCGTCATCGTCTCGGCCTCCGGCGGCGCACGGATGCAGGAGGGGATCCTCTCGCTGATGCAGATGGCGAAGACCTCGGCGGCGCTCCAGCGGCTCGGCGAGCGCCGGCTCCCGTACGTCTCCGTCCTGACCGACCCGACGACCGGGGGCGTCACGGCGAGCTTCGCGATGCTCGGCGACGTGATCATGGCCGAGCCGCGCGCGCTCATCGGTTTCGCCGGGCCGCGCGTCATCGCCGAGACGATCCGCCAGCCGCTCCCCGAGGGCTTCCAGCGCTCGGAGTTCCTGCTGGAGCACGGGCAGCTCGACCTGATCGTGGACCGGCGCGACCTCAAGGAGACGCTGCGCCGGATCCTGGCCTTCTTCGCGGACCAGCCGTCCCAGCCGGGTTAACCCGCCGGTGACGTACGCCGACGCGGTCGCCCGGCTCACCGCCCTGCGCGGCGGCGAGCACGCAGGCATGCGTCCCGGGCTCGAGCGCATCGAGGCACTGCTCGCCGCGCTGGGCCATCCCGAGCGGCGCTACCGGCTCGTCCAGATCGGCGGCACGAACGGCAAGGGCTCGGTGGCGGCGCTGCTCGCCGCGATCCTCAAGGCGGCCGGTCACCGCGTTGGCCTCTACACGTCGCCGCACCTCGTCTCGTTCCGCGAGCGCATCCGCGTGAACGCCGAGGCGATCCCCGAGGACGGTGTCGTGGACGGCGTCGAGGCGCTCGGCACGCTCGTCGCGCGCCTCGACGCGACGATGTTCGAGGCGACGACCGCGCTCGCGCTCGACCACTTCGCGCGTGAGGCGGTGGACGTCGCCGTGCTCGAGGTGGGGCTCGGCGGCCGGCTCGACGCGACGACCGTCGGCGTGCCCGCGGTGACGGTGATCACGCGCCTGGACCTCGACCACCAGCAGGTCCTCGGGCCTACGCTCGCCGCGATCGCGGCGGAGAAGGCGGCGATCATCCGGAGCGGCGTCGCGTTCGCCGCGGCCCAGGCGCCCGAGGCGACCGAAGTCCTCGTGCGCCGGGCCGCCGAGGTGGGCGTCCCGCTGCGCCTCGCGGGGCGCGACCTCCACGTCTCGGTCGCGGGCCGCAGTCTCGACGGCCAGGTGATCGCGTGCGCGGGCCCGACCTGGAGGCTCAGGGACCTGCGCCTTCCCATGCTCGGCACGTTCCAGCCGGCGAACGCGCTGCTCGCCGTGGCGGCGGCACGCGAGCTCGACGTCCCCGAGGCGGCGATGCGCGAGGGTCTCGAGCGCGCGCGCTGGCCGGGGCGCTTCCAGGTCCTCCGGCGAGCCGACGGCGTCCTCGTGCTGGACGGCGCGCACAACCCGGCCGGCGCCCGCGCGCTCGCGAGCTCCCTCCGCGAGTTCTTCGCCGGATGCCGGGTCACGTTCGTGCTCGGGATCCTGCGCGACAAGGACGCCGCCGGGATCGTCGCCGAGCTCTCGCCCCTCGCGGACCGGCTCGTCCTGACCGCCGCCTCGAACCCGCGCGCCACCCATCCCGACACGCTCCGGGCGGCGGTGCCGGCCTCCGTCGGGCGCGTCGAGACGGCGCCGTCGCCAGCCGAGGCCCTAGCGCTGGCGGCCGGCGGCCGCTCGACCCCCATCGTTTGTGTCGCGGGCTCGCTGTCGTTGATCGGGGACGTCCTCCGCCACCTCGCCGGGGGCGATACCCCTTGCCCCATCGAAAAGGGGGCTGATAGCATGGGGCCCCTTTCCTGACGAGGACTTTCCAGACACCGATGAGGCGATTCCGCGCTGCGGTCGTGCTCCTGGCCGGCGCGCTGCTGGCGGGGCCCTCCCCGACGGCCGCCCAGGCGCCGACGACCGCGACCGTGAAGACCGCCGGAGGGGACGTGACGATCATCGCCGACCGGCTCGAGCAGTCGGGGACCGACAACCTGATCGTGGCGACGGGCAACGTCGAGGTCACGCGCGGGACGGCGCGCTTGCTCGCCGACCGCGTCGAGATCAACCGCGAGACGGGCGACGCGACCGCGCTGGGGCGCGTGATCTTCTACGACGGCGAGGACCGCCTGACCGGCGACCGCGTCGAGTACAACCTCAAGAACGGCACCGGCGTGGTCTACCAGGGGCGCCTGCAAGTCGCGCCGTACTACCGCATCGGCGGCGAGCGCATGGAGCGGCTCGCGGAGAGCGTCTACCACGTCCGCCGCGGCGTCTTCACGACGTGCGAGGAGGACACGCCCGCGTGGTCGTTCAGGTTCGGCGAGGCGACCGCCGACCTCAACGAGCTGATCTACGGCACGAACGTCTCGTTCTGGCTCAAGGACGTGCCCCTCATCCCGTTCGTGCCGTTCTTCGCCGCCGCGATCCGCCGCGAGCGCCAGACGGGTTTCCTCCCGCCGAACGTCGGGACCTCGACGCGCAAGGGCTTCTCCGCCCAGATCCCCTTCTTCTGGGCGATCTCCGACAGCCAGGACGCCACGTTCGCGCTGG
>QHSZ01000071.1 GCA_003220595.1 Candidatus Rokuibacteriota bacterium
ACCTCGAGCAGGTACGCGCGGTCCACGAGCTTGAGCACCTGGCGAACGTTCTGCTCGACGACGAGGATCGTGTAGCCCTCCTCGCGCACGCGGCGGATCAGGTCGAAGACGCGGAGCACCATGACGGGCGCCAGCCCCATCGAGGGCTCGTCGAGCAGGATCAGCTTGGGGTGCGACATGAGCGCCCGACCGATCGCCAGCATCTGCTGCTCGCCGCCCGAGAGGCTGCCCGCGCGCTGCTTCTGGCGCTCGGCCAGCGTCGGGAACAGCGCGAAGACCCGCGCGAGGCTCTCGGCAAAGGCGCGCCGGGCCGCCGGCAGGAACGCGCCCATCTTGAGGTTGTCGGCGACGGTGAGCTGCGGGAAGATGCGCCGCCCCTCGGGCACGTGGGCGATGCCGTGGCTCACGATCTCGTGGGCGGGCCGGCCGGCGAGCGCGGTGTCCTCGAAGCGGAGCTCGCCAGCACGCGGGCCGATGAGCCCCGAGATCACGCGCAGCAGCGTCGTTTTGCCGGCGCCGTTCGGGCCGACCACGGCCACCGCCTCGCCCGCCTCGACCCGGAGGCTCACGTCCCAGAGGGCGGTGAAGGCCCCGTACCCCGCCGTGATGCCCCGGAGCTCGAGCATACTCATGCCAGCACGATCTTCTCGCCGAGATACGCCTCGACCACTTTCGGGTCCTCCGCGACCTCGAGCGGTCGGCCCTCGGCGATCTTCTCGCCGTGGTCCAGGACGACCACGCGATCCACGACACGCATGAGCGTGGCCATGATGTGCTCGACCCAGACGATCGTGACGCCGAGCTCCCCGCGGACGCGCCGGAGCATCTCGGCGGCCCCGTGCATCTCGGAGGGGTCGAGGCCGCCCAGGCTCTCGTCAGCGAGGAGGAGCTTCGGGCCGGTCGCGAGCGCGCGCGCCAGCTCGAGCTTCTTGAGGCCGCTGGCGCCGAGCAGCGTCGTCGACGCGCCGGGGTCGGCGGGCAGGCCGACGAGCGCGAGAATCTCGCGCGCCCGCTGACGCGCGGCGGCCTCGTCCGTGCGCCGCGCCGCGCCGAAGTGGGCGGCGACCGCGACGTTCTCGAGGATCGAGAGCTTCCGGAACGGACGCGGGATCTGGAAGGTCCGCGCGATGCCCCGGTGGCAGATCGCGTCGGGCGTGAGGCCGGCCAGCTCCTCGCCGAGGAAGACGATCGAGCCCGACGTCGCCCCGAGCGCGCCGGAGACGCAGTTGAACATCGTGGTCTTGCCGGAGCCGTTCGGGCCGATCAGGCCGAGGATCTCCCCCTGCACGACCTCGAACGAGACCGCGTTGAGCGCGGTGAAGCCCCCGAAGTGCTTGGTGATCCTCCTGACCGTCAGCACGGCGTCTGGCTGAGCGATCCCGCGGCAGCGGAGGAGGGGGTCAGTCGGCTGAGGCCGGACGGCAGGGGAGGTGTGGAGGGGGTCAGTCGGCTGAGGCCGAACGGCAGGGGAGGTGTGGAGGGGGTCAGTCGGCTGAGGCCGGACGGCAGGGGAGGTTTGGAGGGGGTCAGTCTCTGACCCCCTCCAACTTCATCATCGCGCCGCAAGCGGCGACGACGCCGGCAGCGGAAGGAGCGGGGGCGCGGTCGCGACCGCCTTCGGGAAGACGAGCTCGAACTTGCCCTCGATGATCTCGAAGACCGCCGGGTAGGAGCGCTCGTTCTGGCCGGCGAAGCGGTGGCCCGCCGGGTAGAACTTCACGCCGTATCCCTGCATCGTGCCGCCCTCTGGGATGTCGGTCTCGCGCGCCGCCTTCGCGAGCGCCTCGGGGCCGAAGCCGCCGTGCTTCTGGATCGCGCGCGGCAGCACGTCGTTGAGCAGGATCCACATGTTGTTGAAGCCCATCGACACGTGCGGGGCGATGGCCCGATCCTGCACGTCCTTGTCGTAGAGCGTCTTGTAGCGGCGGCTTCCTTCCGTCGAGGAGCTGCGAGGCGATCGGGTCGAGCGTGTGGAAGCCCTCGATCTCCCGCGCGCCGAAGGCCTCCTTCAGCTTGTCGATCTGGCTGTGGCCCGCGCCGTGGCCGATGTACGCGCGCACGCGCAGGCCCTGCTCCTTGGCCTGCCGCAGGAACAGGGCGATGTCCGGGTTGTAGCCCGTATGGAAGAGCACGTCGGGCCGCGCCGAGCGGAGCTTGGTGACGAGCGACGAGAGGTCGGGCGCCTGGATCGAGTAGCCCTCCTTGAGCACGACGTTGAGCCCCAGCTCCTTCGCCTTCAGCTCGCTGCCGAGCGCGACGTCGGTGCCGTAGGCTCCGTCCTCGTGGATGATCGCCAGCCGCAGCTCCTTCGCCGGCTTCTTGAACTTCTCCTGCGAGTACTCGGCGATGTACTGCACGGAGAGCGAGCCGAACTGGTCGCCCGTCGCCTGCGGCCTGAACGTGTACTGGAGGTTCCGGCCGTCGAAGACCTTGGAAGAGATCGCCGTCGTGATCCAGAGGAACCGCTTCTGCTTGTCCACCTTCTCGGCCAGCGGTACGGCGTGGGCGCTCGAGTAGATGCCGGCGAGGATGTCCACCTTGTCGACGTTCAGCAGCCGCTCGGCCTCGTTGATCGCGACCTCGGCCTTGGACTGTCCGTCCCCGTCGATCTGGACGATCTTGTACTGGCCGAGCACCCCGCCCTTCTCGTTGATGTAGTCGATCATCATCTTGGCGCCCCGCCAGCAGTTGAGCGACCCGCCCGCGGCGAACGGACCGGTGTGATCAAAGAGCACGCCGATCTTGATCGTCTGTCCCTGGGCATCGGCGGCGCGATTCGGCGCGGTGACCAGGAGGGCCGTGCCGACGAGGATCAGCGCCGAAACCATTCGCCGTGTCTTCATGTGGCCGGGCCTCCTCGGGGCAAAGCGTGGCTGGGGCAAAAGTGGTCGCAACGTTAGCATGTCTTGCGCAGGAGGACCATCCATTCCTGGCCCTGGCGGGCCCGCACCGATCGCGGCGCGTACGCGCGCTCGACGCGGAACGGCGGCCGGAACCGGCGGAGCTCGGATCGCGGCACGGCGAAGGGCGGGCCCGCGGCGCGGCGGCGCAGCGGGAAGAGACACGCGAGGAGCCAGCCGCCCGGCCGGAGGATCGCCGCCATCGTCCGCACGTACTCGGCCCGACGCGCCGGATCGATCGCGCAGAAGCACGTGTACTCCCAGATGCCGTCGAAGGCGTTCGCGTAGTCGCCGGCGAGCGCGAAGATGTCGCGCTCGACGAACTCGGCGGCGGCGGCCTCGCCCCGCGCGAGAGCGCGCGCCTCGCGGACCGCGGTGGGCGAGAAGTCGAAGCCGACCGCCGCGTAGCCCTGGCGCGCCAGGTAGCGCGCGTCGTGGCCGCGGCCGCAGCCCGGGACCGCGACGCGCCCGCGCGGGGGCGGCGTCGTCTCGATGAAGTCGACGAGCGGCGGCGCGGGCTGGCGCAGCTCCCAGCCGTCCGCGCCCCGCGCGTAGAGGTCGGTCCAGAACTCGGACGCGCTCACAGAGGCCACGCGAGCCCCTCGAAGTCCTCGATGACGCGTGCCGCGCCCGCGGCGCGCAGCTCCTCCTCGGTGTGGGCCGTGACGACGCCGATCACCTGCATGCCCGCGCGACGGGCCGCTTGGACGCCGACGACGGAATCCTCGAAGACGAGACACGCGCGTGGCGGGACCGCGATGCCCTCGGCCGCGCGCAGGTAGACCTCGGGGTCGGGCTTGCCGGACCGCACGTCCTCGGCCGCCACGACGACCGAGAAGCGCTCACGGAGGTGAAGGCGCCCGAGGAGGCGGTCGACGTCGTGGCGTGAGGCGGAGGTGGCGACGGCGCGCGGCACGCCGGCCCGCTCCAGCACGTCGATGAAGGCCGCGACGCCCGGGACCGCGGGGAACCCCTGGCGGGAGAGACGGAGGTAGTGCTCCCGCTTCCGGTCGGCCAGACGCTCGGCCTCGGGCCACGGCAGATCGCGGCCCAGCAGGAGCGACACCGCCTCGTGGCCGGGTCGCCCGATGGTGAGCCGCCAGTAGTCCGGCCGCGCCGGCGTCGTCCCGAGCTCCTCGAGGAGCGCGCGCCACGCCGCGCGGTGGTGGGCGCCGGAGTCGATCAGCACCCCGTCCATATCGAAGATCACGCCGAGGGTAGTCACCGCGCGGCGGGCTCGGGGCTCGCCTCGGCCGGCGGGGCCCCAGCCCCGCGACGGCCTGCGGCTCGCACGTCCATATCGAAGATCACGCCGAGCACGCTCACCGCGCGGCAGGCACCCCGCTGGTGGTCACCGGAGCCTGTACAGGGGGACGAGGGCGCGGAAGGTCTCGAGGGCGGCGGCGCGGTACTGCGCCTCGGTCCAGCGCGCGGCCTCCGCGGCGGGGACCGCCCGCCCGATGACGAGCTGGCCGTCGCGCGTTCGCGTCAGCTCGTCGCCCAGCTGGGCGAGCGCGTCGGGTGCCAAGTCCGCGAGCGGCGCCGCCGGCTCCTCGTCGTGCTCGTTCTTGAACCACGCGAGGTTCTTGACCCGCCGGAGGACGGGCGCCAGTCTCGGCGCGCTTCGCCGCCAGGCCGTGGCCCAGCGCTTCTTGTCGGCATGCTCCGGGCCCACCTCGAAGAGGAAGCGCACGCAGTGGCGCGAGACGGCCACCTTGAAGTGGCAGTGCTTCTTGTACCCGCGCGCGTCGGGGCCGAGCGCCACCCACGTGTCGCCGGGTGGGTTCACGGTCCGGCGGGCGTGCTTCGCAACGTGGGCGAAGACCTCGGCGCCAGCGGAGCGGCTCACCGGGGGCGCCAGGCTGTGGCCGAGGGTCTCGAGCTTCGGCCGCACCCGGCTCCGGATCTCGTCCATGCGCGTCCGGAAGCCCTCCACGTCGAACACCTTGAAGTCTCCTGTGACGAATGCACCAAACGGCATCGGCGTTCTCCTCGGCTCAGAGCTCGTCGAGCGGATAGATCGGGCGGCGCACGCGCTTGAAGGTGAAGCGCGCCAGGTTCGACGACGAGAGGCCTGGCGCGTCCGCCTCGATGATGGCGTGCGCGAGCGGCTCGAAGGCGGCGCGGTAGTGGATGGACGATTTCACGACGATGATCCGCTCGGCCAGCGGGTCGATCCCGACGAAGCGGAGCATCTCGGGGTCGAGGGTCTGCCAGCGGAGCGAGATGAGGATGATCTTGAGGTCATTCACGTCGAGCACGGCGGTCGGGCCGAGGCGTCCCTCGAGGCCGCGGAACATCGGTCCCTTGTGGACGAAGCGACCGTCGGAGAGCGTGCGCACCTGGCCGGTCACCTCGACGGGCGCGCCGTGGCTCGGGTCCACCTTGCCGCCGACCTTGAGCGTGACGGTCGCGCCGACGCCGGCCGCGACGCAGGCGCGCACGGCCTCTCGGTCCCAGAGGCAGGCGACCGTCGTCTGCCGCGCGCCGGCGCGCAGGAGCTCGCGCAGGATCTCCGTCGTGTCGCCGGCGGCGCCGCCGCCCGTGTTGTCGGCGATGTCCGCGAGGATCACCGGGCGGCCGTCGGCGGCCAGGGCGCGCGCGACGGCCGCGGGCACGGGGAGCGCCTCGTGCAGGAACTCGCGCCGGTGCGCCCACGCCGCGGCGGCGAGCCGGTCCGCGAGCTCCTCGGCGAGGGCCTGGTCGCCGTCGGTCACGACGTAGCTCGAGAGCCCCGCGTCACGGATGTCGGCGAGCGGGAAGCCCGCGAAGACCGAGATCGAGACCACGCGCGGGTCGCGCGCGAGCTCGTCCGCCATGTCGTAGAGCCGCCGCATCGGTCCGCGCGCGGTGAGCTGGCCCGCGATGGGCGGGAGCAGCGGGGACTGCCGCCAGGCGGTCGCGGGCCGGATCCGGCCCGCCGCGACGTCGAGCAGACGCTCCGTCGCCTCACGCCCGCGGGCGTCCATGTCCACGTGCGGATAGGTCTTGTAGCCGTGGAGCAAGGTCGCGTGCCTCACCATGTCCTCGGTGACGTTCGCGTGGAAGTCGAGCGTGACCGCGACGGGCACGGCCGGGCCCACCGTGGCGCGCACGGCCCGCAGGAGCTCGCCCTCGCCGTCCTCGAGCCCCTCCGGCACCATCGCCCCGTGGAGGTCGAGCAGCACGCCGTCGAGGCGTCCCGCGGCGGCGAGGTCCGCCAGCACGCGGCGTGTCGTCTCCGCGTAGAAGGCCGCCGCCACGCGTCCCGCGGGCGCGGCCGCCGCCGCGAGCGACGGCACGAGCGTCACGCCGCGCGCCTCGGCGACGTCGATCATGCCGCCGAGGCACGTGCCCGTGCCGCGGTACGCCTCGAGGAGCTCGCCGCCGTAGCGCAGGTCGCGAGCCTCGAACTGCCGGCGATCACTCGGCAGCGTGCTGAAGGTGTTCGTCTCATGGGAGAACATGGCGATGAAGAACCGCACGAAGCCTCCTTGGGAGCGGGGGTTAATATAAGGGTTCAGGTCGCGTCTGTAAACGGCGACGAAAGGAGATCCCATGTTTCACAACCTCCGCGAGGGCGGCATCGTCCGGCAGCTCGCGCCCGGCGTCAACGCGCGCGTGTTCCCCGGCGTGCACGCGATGCTGTCGGTCGTGACGCTCGAGCCGCACTCGACCTCGCCCGTGCACTCGCATCCGAACGAGCAGTGGGGCGTCTGCCTCGAGGGCGAGTGGATCCGCATCCAGGACGGCGTCGAGCACCACGTGAAGGCCGGCGACTTCTGGCAGACGCCGCCGAACGTGCCGCACGGCGGCCGGACGCTCGATACGCGCTGCGTGGTCCTCGACATCTTCGCGCCCCCGCGCGAGGAGTATCGCCAGCCCGGGCAGGGGCTCGGCGCCGCCTCCGTGTCACCGGCGCGCGCGTGATCCGCGTCCTCGAGCTGCTCACGACGAGCGCGCTCGGCGGTGGACCGCGGCAGGTGTACGACCTGGCGCGCCGGCTCCCCCGCGACGAGTTCGAGGTCACGGTGGCGGCGCCCCACGACGGAGTCTTCTTCGACCGGTTTCGCAAGCTCGGGCTCACGGTCGCGGAGGTGGGTGCCGACCGGCTCGACCCCCGGACGCTCCGGGCGACGCTCCGGCTGGTCCGCGAGCGCGAGATCGAGGTGATCCACTCGCACGGCAAGGGTGCCGGCCTCTACGGGCGGCTCGTCGCGCGCTGGACCGGCGTGCCCGCCGTCCACACCTTCCACGGTGTCCATTACGAGCGCTACCCGCCGCGTCTGGCGCAGCTCTATCTCGCGCTCGAGCGCCGGCTCGCGCGCTGGACACGCACGGTCATCTCCGTCTCCGCGACGCAGGAGGCCGAGGCGCTCGCCCTCGGGCTCTTCACCCTGTCGCAGAGCGCGACCGTCGTCAACGGCGTGGACCTCGAAGAGCAGGACCGCCTCGTCGCAGAGGCACCGCTCGCGCGCGAGGGCCTCGGTCTCGCGCGGGACCTGTTCGTGCTGGGCACGGTCGCGCGCTTCGACCCGGTCAAGCGGCTCGACGCGCTCGTCGGCGCGCTCGGCGCACTGCGACGCCCGCGCGTCGCGCTGCTCCTCGTGGGGGGCGGGCCCGAGGGCGACCGGCTCCGGCGCCTGGCGGCTGGCGCGCGCCTCGACGGCCGCGTCGTCTTCTCAGGCTGGCTCGACGAGCCGGCTCGCGCCTTCCCGGCGATCGACCTGTACGTGTCGGCGTCGCAGAAGGAAGGGCTGCCCCTCGCCGTGCTGGACGCGATGGGCGCGGGCCTCGCGGTCGTCGCGACCGACGTCCCGGGGCACCGCGACGTCGTCCGCCACGGCGAGACGGGCCTGCTCGTGCCGTCGGGCGGCGAGCAGGCGCTCGCCGCGGCCATCGAGACGCTGGTGGACGACCCGGAGCGGCGGCGGCGCATGGGCCGCGCCGGGCGCGAACGGGTGCGGACCGAATTCGGCGTCGCCGCGATGGTCGAGAAGACGGGGGCGATCTACCGCGCGGCTAGAGCTTCATGTGCGGGTCGAGCCAGTCCCGCAGCGCGTTCCCCATCAGGTTGATCGCGAACGTCGTGGTGAAGATGGCGAGGCCGGGGAACGCCGCGATCCACCACGAGTTGAGCATGTACACGCGCCCCTCCCCCAGCATGTTGCCCCACGCCGGCGTCGGCGGCTGGATCCCGAGGCCCAGGAAGGACAGGAACGACTCGAGGACGATCACCTGGGCCACCTGGAGCGTGGCGATGACGACGATGGGAGAGACGAGGTTCGGCAGGATCTGGCGGAAGATCAGCCGGGCGTGACTCATCCCCAGCGCCCGGCCCGCCAAGACGAACTCGCGCTCGCGGATGGCCAGCGTCTCCGCCCGGATCACGCGCGCATAGATCGGCCAGCCCGCCACGCCGAGCACGATGATCATATTGCTCAGGCTCGAGCCGAGCACGGCGATCACGGCGAGCGCCAGCAGCACGAACGGGAAGGTGAGCAGCACGTTCACCACCATCGTGATCACCCAGTCGATGCGCCGGCCGAAATAGCCGGCCGTGAGGCCGAGGAGCACGCCGATCGTGGCGGAGAGCAGCATCGCGGAGACGCCGATCACGAGCGAGACCCGTCCGCCGTAGATCACGCGCGCGAGGAGATCGCGCCCGATCTGGTCGGTGCCGAGCAGGTGCCGGGGCGTCCCGCCGTCCATCCAGACGGGCGGGGCCAGGCGCTGGCGGATGTTCACGGCGAGCGGGTCGTGCGGGGCGATCGAGGGCGCGAAGATCGCGCTCGCCACGATCGTGAGCAAGAGGGCGGCCGCGGCCATCCCCCACTTGAGGCGCACGAGGCGCCGAAGGGACCCCCGCGACGGCGCCGACGCGGCGGGACGCGCGGCGCCCCGGGCCGGCTTGACCGCGACGTCCGCGCCCGTGCGCGCCGCCGTCACGCGCTCACGCGGATGCGCGGATCGATGAAGCCGACGAGGAGATCCACGATGACGTTGGCCGTCACGATGAGCAACGCGAGCAGCACGACCGCGCACTGGACGACCGGAAAGTCCTGGTTGCGGATCGACTCCACGGTGAGCGTCGCCACGCCGGGCCAGGCGAAGACCGTTTCCGTGATGATGGCCCCGCCCAAGAGCTGCCCGAACTGGAGCCCGAGGATCGTGATGATCGGGATGCACGCGTTGCGGAAGGCGTGCTTGATGACCACCGTGCGCTCGCCGACGCCCTTGGCCCGGGCCGTCGTGATGTACTCCATGCTCAGCACCTCGATCACGCCCGACCGGACGAGGCGCATGGTGATCGGCGCGAGGGCGGCGCCGAGGCAGAAGGCCGGCATGACGAAGTGCTGCCACGTGCCGTAGCCGGACGCGGGGAGCGCCCGGAGCCGGACGGCGAAGATGATGATGAGCATGATGCCGAACCAGAAGAGGGGCATCGCCTGCCCAGCCACCGCAATGCCGGTGCAGAGCGTGTCGACGAACGAGTGCCGCTTGAGGGCGGCGAGAATGCCCAGCGGCAGCGCGATCAGCAGGGCCACGACGAGACCCGCCAGGGTCAGGTAGATCGTCGGCGGCATGCGCTCGAGGACCAGACTGAAGGCCGGTGTGTCCGCGTACCAGGACTTGCCGAAGTCGCCCTGGACGGCCTGGCTCGCGAACTTCCAGTACTGCACCCAGAGCGGCTGGTCGAGCCCGAGCAGCTTCCGGTAGCGCTCGAACTCCGCCTTGCCGGCGTTCTGGGGCAGGAGGAGGAGCACGGGGTCGCCGAGCACGTGCAGGATGACGAAGGCGAGAATTGAGATGCCGATGACGACGACGACGAGCTGCGCGAGCTGGTGGACGACGTAGCTACGCATGATGCGCGCAGGGACGGCGGGGTTTCAGCGGACGCGTCGCACGACGTGGGGTGTGCTGAGCGCGACGCGCCCCCCCGACCCCGGCTCCCATGCGGCTACTTCTTGCGCGGCGTCACGAGGAACATGCGGTCGATCTCGTCCCGCGGGGCCTCATACTCCACGCGCTGGGAGATGCCCCAGACGCCGCGGAGGCCCCACTTGAAGATGTAGGCGGCGTCCTCGAAGATGAGCCGCTGGACCCTGGCGTAGATCTCGGCGCGCTTCTTCTGGTCCAGCGTGGAGCGCCCCTGGATGATCAGGTCGTCGAGCGCCTTGTTGCAGTAATAGCTGTAGGCCTCGCCGCACTTCATCACGTCGTAGAGGATGGCGTCGGCGTCGAAGACCGAGTAGTACCCCCACGACCACTCGAACATCGGGTCCGCCTTGCCGTCGCGCACGAGGTTGACGAAGGGGCCGGTCTCGCCGACGTACCGCCTCCGCGTGCGGATCCCGACCTTGGCGAGGTCGGCGGAGATCGCCTCCGACGTTTGCGGCAGGGCGGGCTCGACGACCGGCCCCGTTTGTAGAAAACCTACCTCGAAGCCGTTCGGGTAACCGGCCTCGGCGAGGAGCTTCTTGGCGGCGGCGACGTCCTGTCGGTAAGGCTTGAGGCTCGCATCGTAGCCGAGGGCCATCGGGTTCACGGTCGTCGCCGTCCGGTCGCCCAGGCCGTTCAGGACGTGCTTGATGATCGCGTCCATGTCGACGGCGAGGTTCGCCGCCTGGCGCACGCGCCGGTCGGTGAAGGGGTTCGGGCCGGTCCGGGCCGCCTGGTCGAGCTGGAGCATCGCCGTCCGGAGGATCGGCGAGCTCGACGTGCGCGCCACGCCCGACTTGTTGATCACGTCCATCTGGTCGGGCGGGACCGCCTTGATCACGTCGACGCCGCCGGAAATCAGCTCGGCGATCTGCGTCGCTTGCTCCGGGATGATCCGAACCCGGACGTGCTTGAACGCCGGCTTGGGGCCCCAGTAGTCGTCGTTGCGGGCGAGGAGGTGCTCTTGCTTCTTCGTCCACTTGACGAGCTTGTAGGGGCCGGTGCCGATCGGGTTCTCCTGCATCCACTCGTGCCCCTTCTCCTTGATCACCTTTTCGGACTGCATGACCAGCGCGGTCATCCGCTCGACGAAGAGCGGATAGGGCCCGTCGGTCTTGAAGCGGACGGTGTGGTCGTCGACGACCTCGACCGGTCGAACGTGGCCTTGACGTCACGCGCGGTGAAGGCGGTGCCGTCGTGGAACTTCACGCCCTGGCGCAGCTTGACTTCCCACGTGGTGTCGTCGAGGGTCCTCCACGAGGTGGCCAGGCTCGGACCGACCTTGCCCGTCTTGAGATCGCGCGCCGCCAGGTGGTCGAACACGTGGTAGCCCAGGATGATGGACTCGCGGAGCACGGAGTTCGGCGGATCCCAGTTCTGCACGTCCGACTGGAGCGCGTACACGACGGTGTCGTCCTTGGCCTGGGCTCGCACCAGGGCGGGGAGCAGCAGGACGAGCGTGACGACGCTGAGGAACAGGCACTGGCGCCGACCCATGATGTCCTCCATGCGGCACGAGGTGCCGTCGGGGCTGCCCGAAAAAGAGCGCCGTCATGATGGAGCGAAAGCGAGTTGGCTGTCAAATGCTACAATCGGCCACGTGAGCGAGCTCTTCCTCGTCACCGGCGGCGCGGGGTTCATCGGCTCTCACCTCGTGGCGCGCCTCCTCGCCGACGGCGCGCGTGTGCGGGTGCTCGACAACTTCTCCGCGGGCACGCGCGCGAATCTGGCCTTCGCGGCGAAGGCCGGCAAGCGCCTCGAGGTGATCCGGGGCGACATCCGGAACCGCGCGGCCGTGGAGCGCGCGGCGCGGGGCGCGCGGGTGATCTTCCACCAGGCGGCGATGCGCTCGGTGCCGCGCTCGGTGAAGGACCCGCTCGGCGCCAACGAGAACAACGTCACGGGGACGCTGAACGTGCTGCAGGCCGCGCGGCGCTGCCGGGTCCCGCGCGTCGTCTTCGCCTCGTCGTCGTCGGTGTATGGCGCGCGCCCCGACCTCCCGAAGCGCGAGGAGCAGCCGCCGGACCCGGTCTCGCCCTACGCGGTGTCGAAGGCCGCGGGCGAGCAGTACGCGGCCGTGTGGGCGCGCCTCTTCGGCGTCGCGACCGTGGGGCTCCGCTACTTCAACGTGTTCGGCCCGCGCCAGGATCCGAAGTCCGAGTACGCGGCGGTGATCCCCCGCTTCATCCTGTGGGCGCTCGGCGGCCGGCCGCTCGAGGTCCACGGCGACGGGACGCAGTCGCGGGACTTCACCTACATCGACAACGTCGTGGAGGCGAACGTGCTGGCCGCGCGGGCGCCGGGCGTCGGCGGCGAGGTCTTCAACGTCGGCTGCGGTGAGCGCGTGAGCCTGCTCGCGATCGTCGCGAAGCTCGAGGCGAGCGTCGGGCGGCGGCTCGAGCGGAAGCACACGCCGCTGCGCTCGGGCGACGTCCCGCACACGCTCGCCGACCTCTCGAAGGCCAAGCGGCTGCTCGGCTACACGCCGCTCGTCGGGTTCGACGAGGGGCTCCGGCGGACGGTCGAGTACTTCCGGACGCTCACGCGGTAGACGAGGAGGAGGTCGCGATGCGCCACGCCGTCGCGTTGAGGGTTCTCGCGTCGCTCGCCCTGACGCTCGCGCTCGGGCCGGCCGCGGCGCGCGCCCAGGGCACGCTGGTCGTGCAGAACAGCACCGAGCCGCCGGGCCTCGACCTCACGGCGACCCCGGCCTCGGCGACGGCGGGGGTGGTCCTGTACAACATCCAGGAATGTCTGGTGAAGGTCGACCGTCACGGCAAGCTCGTGCCGTGGCTGGCCGAGCGCTGGAACACCACGGACAACCGGAACTACACCTTCTTCCTGAAACGCGGCGTCCGCTTCCACAACGGCCGCGAGCTGCGCGCGGCCGACGTCAAGTACGTCTTCGACCGCGCGATGAACCCGGAGACGAAGCACCCGTACCCGGGCTACTAC
>QHSZ01000072.1 GCA_003220595.1 Candidatus Rokuibacteriota bacterium
CTCCAGCACGATCAGCGACGGCGCCGCCGCCTGCAGCCGCTCCTGCAACTGCGCGAGCCCGGACGCGTTGTTGGTCACAGTCCACCGCGCCCCACTTGGCCGCACCACGACTTCCAGCTCCGCCTTCGCAACGTCGATCCCCACGAAGCCACCCGCCTCGGTCATCGCTGCTCCTTTCGCCCGAGCTTGTCGATGCGGGCTCCCTGGCCCTGGCAACTGTTCGGGCTTTCTGGAGGATGCGGCGTGGCGACCCTCACTCCCCCACGGTCTGTGCGCCAACCTCCGGCGAGTCGGTCTGCCACGCCACTCTCAAGATACAAGCGGCGCCGCTCCCCCCTGACGTTCACCAGGGCGGGCGCCGCCCTCAGCGGCGGTGGAAGGGCGGGATGACCTCGGCGGCCAGGCGCTCGAGCTGCTCCAGCATCCGCTCGGACGGTCCCATTGGCCGCAGGACGAACTTCGACCCGCCGCCTGCGACGTACTGCTCGAGCCGCTCGCGCACGACCTCGGCGGGGCCGAACGCGGTGCACGCGGCGAGCGTCGCCTCGTCGACGCGGCCGCGCGGGATGAAGGGCGCGGCGAGCGCGCGCGCCCGCGCGGGATCGTCGTCGAGCCAGAAGTTCAGCAGCGCGCCGAAGTGGTCGCCCGGCACCTCGCGCCCCGCCTCGGCCGCGAAGGCGCACGTCTTCTCGACGCCCGCGCGGAACGGCTCGGGCGCGATGAACGACGGGATCCAGCCGTCGCCGAGGCGGCCCGCGCGCCGCATCGCGGCCTCGCTGTTGCCGCCGATCCAGACGGGCAGGGGCTGCTGCACGGGCCGGGGGAGCACCGTGATGCGCTCGAGTTTCCAGAATTCGCCGTCGAAGGAGACCTCGCTCTCACTCCAGCAGCGGCGCATGATCTGGATCGCCTCGTCGGTCCTGCGGCCGCGCTCCTTGAAGGGCACGGCTGCCGCCTTGAACTCACGCTCCTGCTCGACGCCGATGCCGACCGCCGGCAGGACGCGGCCGCCCGAGAGGTAGTCGAGCATCGCGAGCTCGCGCGCGGCGAGGACGGGCGAGCGAAAGGGCGCGATCAGGACGCTCGGCCCGAACTTGAGCCGCCGCGTGCGCGCCGCCACCGCGGCCATGGTCGTCACGGGCTCGAGTACCGGGAGCGGCGAGGAGAGGCGGTCGGAGAACCAGATCGAGTCGATCTCGGTTCGCTCGCACAGGTCCACCAGCTTCCAGACGAGATCGGCGCCCTCGGGCCCGGCGGGCCACGGGCCCGGCATGACGCCGATCCTGAATTTGACCTGCATGGTGAGAAACGCCTCCGGGCTCGGGCTGCCCCGGGGCGACGTCAGCGTCGGCCCCGGAGTGCCACGAGCCCGGATCCTACCACGATCTGAGGCGCGACAGGGAGGCGCCGCCCGACGGCGGCCTCGATTCGAGACCGGCGTCCGGCGGCGAGGAGTGGTGTCGTTACTGTCCGAACTTGATCTCGAAGCGCACCGCTGCCCAGTTGGCGGCCCGCTCGTCTTCCTTGACCAGCTGGCTCATGCCGTTGACGTTGTAGAAGGCCATCTCGCCGCGCGCGGGCTTCCTGCTTTGAGTCGTGAAGCTCCACACGAACGGCTGGCGGAACACGCCCGTGAACGGGACCGTCACGTTGACGGGCACGCCCGGAACGAACGACTGCTTCACCGTGAGCGTGCCGGCGGCCGTCCCGAAGTGGCGGCCCATCAGAGCGGGGGCGAAGTCGATCGTGCCCTGGAAGTCGCCGAGCACGACGGGCAGCTCGGGGCTGTCGCCCGGGTTGTCGAGCTGGATGACGATCGCGAACTCACCGGTGATCGGGCCCTGGCCCGTGGCGAGGCTGACGAAATTTCTGCCCCGCACGGTCACCGTGCACGTGTCGGTCTTGGGGTTCGTCACGAGCAGTGAGGACGGGCAGAGGACCGTCCCGAGCTTCGCAACGCCCTGCAGCGAGGACTCGGCGCGCCGGGCGACCGGGTTGCCGCTCGCGTCGAACTCGACGAACGCGTTCTCCGACAGCTCGTAGAGCACCGCGTCGGCCCCGCCACTCAGGACAGTGCGCGCCCCGTCGTGGCTCCACTCGAGGTAGGCCCAGTAGTCCCAGCCGCCGGCCCAGGCCGAGCTTTGGCCGAGCCCGAGCGCCAGCAGCGCGCACAGCGCCGATCCAAGCACCCTTCCCAACGTGCGTTTCAGTTCCCGTCTCATTTTCGAAGCCTCCCTGGCTCCGCCCAGCGCGGTGACCGTATCACTCTTGAATTCCACACTCCTGAGCCAGGACAGAGCAGGACTCATACCAAGTCGAGAATAAGAGGAACTTCAGAGAAGTCGGGCGCTTATCCGATGCTGCCGAACTTCTTTCGCCGGGACTGGCTAGTTCCTGGCCGATCGATCTTGAAGCCGCGATTTCAAACTGGTCGGATTCCGGAATTCGGTGCGCCGCGACGCCGGCGACGCGAGAGAGCGAGGTCGGGGTTGATTCCCGGCGCCCGCCTCCGTAAGATGAACCGCGGTTCAGCCACATCCATGCGTGATCCGGACAAGCCTCAGCAGATCATCGACGCTGCGGTCCGCGTCTTCGCGCGCACCGGGTACTACAACTCGCGCGTGTCGGACATCGCTCGCGAGGCCGGCATCGCGAGCGGCACGATCTACCTCTACTTCAGGACCAAGGACGACATCCTCGTTACCCTCTTCCGCCACAAGATGGCCGAGTGGGTTGCCTCCGTCCGCAAGGAGGTGGCGGGGGAGCCGGAGCCCATCGCGAAAATCCGGAAGATCGTCCGTCTCCACTTCAAGGTGATCGAGGAAAACCCCGAGCTCGGCGAGGTCGTCCAGGTGGAGCTCCGCCAGGGCCAGAAATTCTTCCGGGGCGCGTCGGCCCGCGAGGTGTCCGCCTACTTCGACGTGATCCAGGCGGTCCTCGAGGAGGGGATCGCCGCTGGCCGGATCCGGCGCGACCTGCACGTGAAGATCGCCACCAAGATGCTGTTCGGCGCGATGGACCAGCTCGCGACCTCGTGGGTCCTCGGGAAGCGCGCGTACCGGCTCACCGACGCCGCCGATGCCGTCGCCACCATCTTCCTCAAAGGAGTCTCGAGCGATGGCGTATGAGACGCTGAAGTTCGAGCGCGAAGAGGCCTTCGTGGTCGTCACGCTCAACCGGCCGCCGGCCAACGCGATCAACGAGAAGCTCGTGACGGAGCTGAACGACGCGCTCAACTCGGTGGAGCACGACGACGGCGTCCGCGCGGTCATCCTCACGGGCGCCGGCGACCGGATCTTCTGCGGCGGCGCCGATCTCGGCTCGGCGTTCTCCGGCGGCAGCGTGGACGTGTTCATCCGCTTCGGCAACAGCGTCATGCGGAAGATCGAGCGCTTTCCGAAGCCGGTGATCGCGGCCGTCAATGGCCACGCGACCGGCGGCGGCTGCGAGATCGCGATGGCCTGCCACTTCCGGCTCCTCAAGGAGACCGCGAAGATGGGGCAGACCGAGTCGAACCTGGGAATCATCCCCGGCTATGGCGGCACCCAGCGACTCCCACGGCTCATCGGGCGGACCAAGGCGCTCGAGTTCCTGATCCTCGGCAGCCTCATCCCGGCGCAGGAGTGCCTGGCGCTCGGCCTCGTCAACCGGCTCTCCAAGGAGGGCGAGACGCTCAACGACGCCAAGGCGCTGGCGCGCCAGCTCGCCAAGCGCGCGCCGATCGCCACGCGGCTGCTCATCGAGGTCGTGGACGACGGGCTCGAGGCGCCGATCGACAAGGCGAGCGACATCGAGGTGCGCGCGTTCCTCAAGACGCTCAGGACCGAGGACGCCTCGGAAGGCATCCAGGCCTTCTTCGGCAAGCGCGAAGCCAACTTCAAGGGCAAGTAGGGATGGACCTCGGCATTCGGGACCGCGTGGCGCTCGTCACCGGCGGCGCGCGGAGCCTCGGGAAGGCGGACGCGCTGGCGCTCGCCGGCGAGGGATGCAAGATCGCGATCGTCGACCTCAACGCCGAGGGCGCGGCCGAGACGGCGAAGGAGATCGAGAAGGCCGGTGGCCGCGCGCTCGGTTACGCGTGCGACATCCGCGAGACCGGGGCGGTGCAGGAGGTCGTGGCGCGCGTCGAGCGCGATCTCGGGCCGGTGGACATCCTCGTGAACAACGCCGGGCTGATCTACACCGTCGGCCAGCTGAAGGACCTGCGCGACGAGGACTGGGAGCTGAACCTCGCGGTGAACCTCACCGGGACCTTCAAGATGACGAAGGCCGTCTTCCCGAGCATGCGCGAGCGGCGCTGGGGCCGGATCGTCTGCATGGCCTCGATCGCGGGCCTGATGGGGGGCTTCGGCCAGACCGCCTACGCGACGGCGAAGATCGGCGTCATCGGCTTCGCCAAGTCGGTTGCGCTCGAGGGCGCCCGGTACAACGTGACCTGTAACGCGCTCGCGCCGGGGATCATCGCGCCCAATGCCCAGCTCTCGCCGCTGTACGAGCGGATGGTCAAGCGCGTGGCGATGCAGAAGGAGGGCGAGCCCGAGGACGTCGCCTGGGCCGTCGCGTTCCTGTGCTCGGAGCGCGCGCGGTACATCACGGGCGCGGTGCTGACCGTGACCGGCGGGATGGATCTCTTCACGTTCTGAGGGGCCGACCGTCGGGCACCGGAGCCCTGCGAAGGTGCCCCGACGGCAAAAGGGATGGACCTCTTCACGTTCTAGCTCACGACGCTGTAGCTGACGGGCTGACTGCCCGACCGTCGGGCCGAAGTGCGAGCCGAGCGGCGTCGCGCCGCGAGGCGAGCGGTGACATCTTCGAAAAAACAGGGGGGACGCAATGCCGACAGTGAAAGAGACGTTCGACGCGATGCCGGGCCGCTTCCGCGGGGACAAGGCCGCGGGGACGACCGCCGTGATCCAGTACGACGTGAGCGGCGAGGGCGGCGGCACCTGGCACGCCGTCATCAAGGACGGTACGTGCTCCGTCAACGCCGGCGCGGCGACCAGCCCCAACCTGACGCTCCAGATCGCCGCCCAGGACTGGCTCGACATGCTCTCCGGCAAGCAGTCCGGCCAGATGCTCTTCATGTCGGGCAAGCTCAAGGTGAAGGGCGACATGGGTCTTGCGATGAAGCTGGGGTCGATGTTCCAGATGTAGCCGCGAAATCCGCGGCCGGGCACGCGCGGGATGCGATACTGAAAGGCACGTATCCGAAGGGAGCCCCGAGCGTATGGGTCAAGAGCGATTCGCGGACGTGGTCGAGCGGTTCACGAACGCGTACGGTGTCGTCTCCGGCGTGGCGCCCGAGGTCCTCACGCAGTGGCAGGAGGAGCTCGACAAGCTGCAGCGTCGCCTGACGAACCTGCACCGGTTGGTGACGAACCCGCCGGAGCCGAAGGTGGGCCAGACGCCGCGCGAGGAGATCTACAAAAAGAACAAGTCACGCCTCTACCGCTACGCGTCCTCCCGCCGCTACAAGACGCCGCTCCTCTTCGTGCCGAACCTCGGCATCAGCCGCCCCTACATCTTCGACCTCCTGCCCAACGGCAGCTTCATCGAGCACATGACCCGTGAGGGGTTCGACTTCTACCTCCTCGACTGGGGCGTTTTCGGCCCGGAGGACAACGACCTCACCGTCGAGGACTGCGTGACGCGGATCCTGCCGCGGATGGCGCGGAAGGTCCTCGAGTCGTCGGGGGCCACGGAGCTGAATGTCCTCGGCTATTGCATGGGTGCGCCGATCTCGGCCTGCTTCGTCGCGACGCATCCCGATATCCCGGTGAAGAACTACATCGACATGGCCGGCCCGATCGACTTCAGCAAGGTCGGGCTCTTCGGGCTCTGGCTCAAGAAGGACTACTTCAACGTCGACCGGTTCGTGGACACGCTCGGCTCGGTCCCGGCGGACATGGTCAAGGCCGGCTTCAAGCTGATCAAGCCGACCATGGACCTCTCGACGAGCCTGAATCTCTGGTGGAACCTCTGGAACGACCAGTACGTGGAGGGCTTCCAGGCCCTCAGCAAGTGGGCGAACGAGTACGTCGCCTTTCCGGGGGAGTTCTTCCGTCAGTGGGTGCGCGATTTCTATCAGGAGAACAAGCTCTACCGCGGCGAGCTCGTCATGGGCGGCCGGCCGGTGCGCCTCCAGAACATCACGTGCCCGGTCTTCGTCGTCGGCGCCAAGGAGGACTACATCGCCCCGCCCGACTGCGTCCGCGCCCTGCTCGACGCCGTCGCGAGCCGCGAGAAGGAATACGTGGAGCTGCCCGGCGGCCACATCTCGCTGATCGCCGGCCGCGGCGCCGCGCGCCACTGCTGGCCCAAGGTTTCCGACTGGCTCGCCTCGCGGTCCTGACCTCGCGCGCTCCATCCCGCTTGACGCGAAGCGTCAGACCGCGCTACCATGACGTCAGAGGGTTGAGTCATGGCTGACACCACCGCGAACCAGCTCTTCGATATCTGGAAGAAGCAGCTCGAGGAGGGGACCCAGGCCTGGACCCGCCTCGTGATCCAGGCTCCCCCGACCGCCCCCCCGGACCCGTTCTCGTTCTGGCGTCCCGTACTGGACGAGGGGCTGCAAGCGTGGGCAAAGCTCTTCGCCCAGTCGCCGGTGAGCCCCGACCTCCACGGCCAGTGGAAGCAGTTCCTCGACCAGTGGATCGAGGCATGGTCGAAGGTGCTCGGGCAGGCGATGGGGACGGAGGAGTTCGCCAAGCTCATGGGCCAGTCCCTCGACCAGATACTCGTGTCGCAGGCGCCGTTGAAGAAGGTCGCGGACCAGGGCATCGAGCAGGCGCTGCAGTCGCTCAACCTGCCGTCGCGCAGCCAGCTGACGGCGGTCGCCAAGCAGATCGTGGAGCTCGAGGATCGTCTCGAGCGGATCGAGGACACGATCGGCGCCGTGCTGCGGCGCCTCGACAAGGAGCCTCGATGATCGGCAAGACGATCGGCGAGCTCACGCCGGGAGACCACGCGGAGATCGTCCAGACCGTCACGCACGACCACATCGCCGGCTTCATCCACGCCGTCGGCGACTTCAACCCCGTCCACAGCGATCCCGTGTACGCCGCGGGGACGCCGTTCAAGGAGCCGATCGCGCCCGGCATCTACACCGCCGGCCTCGTCTCGGCGGTCATCGGGACGCGGCTGCCGGGCCCGGGCGCAGTCTACGTCTCGCAGTCCCTCAAGTTCACGAAGCCGGTGAGGGCCGGCGACACGATCACGGCGCGGGTGGAGGTCCTCGAGGTCATCCGGGAGCGGAACCGGATCCGCCTGCGGACGACGTGCACCAACCAGCGCAACGAAGAGGTGCTGTCGGGCGAAGCGTGGGTGATGCCGTCGAAGGTGCCGATCGTCTACGACGAGGACCGTCGGGTCGTGACCTCGCTCGCGCTGCTCACCCTCCAGCCGTGGTCCTGGGCCGCCCAGGCGATGAGCGCCTGGGCGGCGATGGTCACATCGCTCACATCAGCAGCCCGCCGTTGATCGAGACCTCGGCGCCGGTGATGTAGTCGCCGTCGGCCGAGACGAGGTAGCAGACGGCGCGCGCGACCTCCTCCGCCGTCCCGAAGCGCCGCAGCGGGATCTGAGCGAGCAGCTTTTCCTTCACCTTGTCCGGGATCCCCTGGATCATCTCGGTCTCGATGAACCCCGGCGCGATCGCGTTCACCGTGACGCCCTTGCCCGCGAGCTCCTTGGCGAGCGACTTCGTGAACGCCGCCACGCCGGCCTTCGACGCGGCGTAGTTGGCCTGGCCGAAGTTGCCGATCTGACCGATGACCGAGGTCACGTTCACGACCCGGCCGTAACTCTGCTTGAGCATCTGGTCGACGAAGACCTTGGTGCAGTTGAAGACGCCGTCGAGGTTGATCGCGAGCACCTTCCGCCACGACGCGTGGTCCATCTTCACGAAGGTCTTGTCGGAGTTGATCCCGGCGTTGTTGACCAGGATGTCGAGGTGGCCGAACTCCCGGAGCACCCCCTGGGCCATCCGGAAGGTGTCGGGGTAGTCGGCGACGTCCGCCTCCTCTTCCGCGAGGGCGAGCGCCACGGCGCGACCGATTCCGCGGGATCCCCCGGTGACGAGCGCAGTGCGATCCTTGAGCTTCATGCGAGCCCTCCTCTGCGGTGGGACGGCGGTGGAGCGTCAGTCTAGCACGCGCCGTGCCGGGCCCCTTGACGCGGGGTGTTAAGGCATTCATCATTGCTGTTGGGGGTCCAGTTCCCCCAGGGGAGTGCCATGGCGTACGTCATCAAACGGTACTCGAACCGAAAGCTCTACGACACGCAGGAGAGTCGTTACGTCACGCTCGAAGAGATCGAGGAGATGGTTCGGGCCGGCAAGGAAATCTCGGTGGTGGACGCGGCCTCCGGCGAGGACCTCACCGCGGTGACGCTCACGCAGATCATCCTCGAGAACCAGCGCAGTCATCGGAGCGGGCTTCCGACCGCCTTCCTCCACCAGCTCATCAAGCACGGGGAGGCCTGGCAGGAGTTCGTTCAGCGCTCCATGAAATCGAGCCTGGAGGGGGTCGTCTCCAACCAGCGCGAGATGGAGCGCGTCTTCCAGGAATGGGCGAGCCGTGCGGGGTGGGGAATGATCCCTGGCGCCGCGCGGGCGGACACGAAGCGCGACGGCGAGCCCGACGCCGACCGGCTGCGGGAAGAGGTCACGTCGCTGCGGGAGCGGCTCCGCTCTCTCGAAGAGCGGCTGGAGAAGCGGAAGAGCCAGGCGAAATAGCACGGCCCGGCGCGTGCCGGGCCGTGTGCAACCGTGCGGGATCGCCGCCCGGGTAATTAAATTAGCTCTGCGCGTAGACGTCCTTCATCTTGGCCACGACAGCCGTGTACGTTTCCTGGATGCCCTTGCCCGCCTGCTCCGCCGAGGTCTGCATCCGCTCGGCCGAGCGCGTCACGGCCTGGGCGCCCGCCTCGAGGACCTTGAACGCCTTCTGGGCGTGGTC
>QHSZ01000073.1 GCA_003220595.1 Candidatus Rokuibacteriota bacterium
ACCTTCGGCGACGCGCCCGGCGTGGAGCGGCACGCCGAGCGCATGATCCCGAGCCGGCTCGCCGAGCCGGGCGCGGTCCTCGCCGGACTCCGCGACGCCGGCGTGGGGGCGGCGCTCTTCTCGGGAAAGTTCTCGGCCCGGGACGCGCTCGGCGCGCGCCCGGGCGACGCGGCGGCGCACGCCATGGAGGCTCGCGCCGGCTCGCGGATGGACGTGCGGCTCATCGAGGTCGTGGTCGCGACCTTCACGGAGATGGGGATCACGGTCCTCGACCAGCGGCCGTTCCTCGGCGACGGCTTGGCGGTGGCGGGCTGCTGGTCCCTGCGGGAGCCGCGGGAGGAGGAGCGCCGGGATGTCGAGCGCGGGCTGGCGGTCGCGAGGCTTCTGGCGGACGCGCGCGTCGGCCAGACGGTCGTCGTGCGGCGCGGCGCCGTGACCGCGGTCGAGGCCATCGAAGGCACGACGGAGGCGATCCGTCGCGGCACCGCGCTGGCGGGCCCCGGCGCGGTCGTCGTCAAGGCCGTCGCGCGCGATCACGACTACCGGTTCGACACGCCCACGATCGGCCCCGAGAGCCTCGAGGTGGCGGCCGCGGGCGCCGCCGCCGTGGTGGCTGTCGAGGCGGGACGCGTGCTGCTCCTCGACCGCGAGCGCAGCGTGGGGCGGGCGAATGCCGCGGGCATCGCGCTCCTCGGTGTCTGACGTGGGCGCCGGCGCTCCTGCCATCATGCTGGTCGCGGGCGAGGCGTCCGGCGACCTCCACGGCGCCGCGCTCTGCCGGGCCCTGCAGGCAGCGCGGCCCGGCTGTCGGCTCTTCGGGATGGGAGGCGCGCGGATGGCCTCGGCGGGGATGGAGCTACTCGTCGACGTGACGGCGGCCGCCGCCACCGGCGCGAGCGAGGCGGTGGGTCGCGTGCCGATGCTCTACCGCGCGTACCGGCGCCTGCGGGCCGTCCTCCAGGGCGCTGGCCGGCCGCGTGTCCTCGTGGTCATCGATTTCCCCGAGTTCAACCTGCGCCTGGCGCGCGCGGCGCGCCGCGCCGGCGTGCCGGTCGTCTACTTCATCCCGCCGCAGATCTGGGCGTGGCGCGGCGGACGCGTCAAGACGATCCGCCGGCGCGTCTCGCTGGTGCTCGCCGTGTTCCCCTTCGAGCCCGCGATCTACCGGCGGGCGGGTGTGCCGGTCGAGTTCGTCGGCCATCCCGTCCTCGACGCGGTCGTCGGCGCGCCCGACCGGGCGACGGCGCGGCGCGAGCTCGGCCTCGGCGAGCACGCGCGCGTGGTGGGGCTCCTGCCCGGCAGCCGGCGTGAAGAGGTGGCGCGCACGCTGCCGCTCATGCGTGCCGCGGCCGCCGGCCTGGCGGCGCTGCACCCGGAGGTACACTTCCTGCTCGCCCTCGCGCCGACCGTCGACGCGGCCGACGTTCGGCGGCACCTCGGCGCCACGCCCCCGATCGAGATCCTGAGCGGCAGCGCCTACGCCGTGATACGCGCGTCAGATCTCCTGCTCGTGACCTCGGGCACGGCGACGCTCGAGGCCGGCGTGCTCGGCACGCCGATGGTCGTGTGCTACCGGTTCTCACGCTTCTCCGCGCTCATGGCGCGCCTCCTGATCCGCGTCCCGTGGTTCAGCCTGCCGAACCTCACGCTCGGCCGCGCCGTCGTCCCCGAGCTCTTCCAGGCGGCTGCGTCGGGCGAGAGCCTCGGGCGCGAGGCGCAAAGGCTCCTCGAGACGCCGGGCGCCCTCGCCGCGCAGCGCGCCGCCCTCGGCCAGCTGGCCCGCGAGCTCGGGGAGCCGGGCGTGGGCGCCCGCGCGGCGCGGCTCGTCCTCGGCCAGGCGGGAGCATGAGCCGCGCCGCCCGTGCCCTCGCGCCACCGCTCGCCGCCGCCGCGGTGCGGCTGCTCGGCGCCACGCTACGCGTGACGGTCGCGGGCGCCGAGGGCCTCGGGCGCCACTGGGCGTCGGCGGAGCCCCTCATCTACGCGATCTGGCACGGCCGCATCCTCATGGTGCCGTGGCTCCACGCGCGCCTGGCCGCGACGCAGGGCATCCGGCCCGTGACCGTGCTCGCGAGCCGCTCCGAGGACGGCGAGCTCGTCGCACGCTACGTCCACCGCTTCGGCCTTCCGTCGGTGCGTGGCTCCTCCTCGCGCGGGGGCGGGGAGGCGGCGCGCGCCCTTCTCGCGCGGCTTGGCCGGCGCTGCGACATCGCCGTGGTCCCGGACGGGCCGCGCGGGCCGCGGGGCCAGCTCCAGCCGGGGATCGTCGGCCTCGCAGCGCTCACGGGCGCGCCCATCGTGCCGTTCGCCGTCGCGGCGAAGCCGGCGTACCGCCTCGCGAGCTGGGACCAGCTCATGGTCCCGCTACCGTTCGCGCGCTGCGCGCTCGTCTTCGGCGCCCCCCGCCGCATCGCGCGCGACGCCGACCGCGAGCGGGCGGCAAAGGAGGTGGCGCGGGATCTCGACGAGGTGACCGCGGCCGCCGACCGGCTGGTGGGCGCCTGATGTACCGCGTCTACACGCTCCTCGCCCGCGTCGCGCTGGTGTTCGTGTACGCGCCCGCGGCGCTCCTGCGCCGGCTCCGGCGGGGTGTGCCGCTGCACCTGCGCGACCGCCTCGCCCTGCGCGCCTCGCGGGTCGAGCCGAGCGCGCGCCCTGGCTGGCTCCACGCGGTCTCGGTCGGCGAGGCGATCGCCGCGGCGCCGCTCCTTGACGGCCTGCGGCGCCTGCGGCCCGATCTGCCGCTCCTCGTGACGACGGTGACGGCGACGGGCGCCGGGGTCGTCGGCGAGCGCTACGCGGGTGTCGCGACGCACCGCTTCTTCCCGCTCGACCTGCCGGGGGCGGTGCGGCGCTTCGTGGACGCGGTCCAGCCGGCGTTCCTCGTCTGCATGGAGACCGAGCTCTGGCCCAACCTGCTCCGGACGCTCGCCGCGCGCGGCGTCCCGGTGATGATCGCCAACGGTCGGATCTCCGACCGCTCGTACCGGCGCTATCGTCTGATACGCCCGCTGATGGCGCGAGTGCTGGGCGACGTCCGCATCTTCGCGATGCAGTCGGCCGAGGACGCCCGGCGGATCATCGCGCTCGGGGCCCTGCCCGAGCCGTTGGTGGTGACGGGGAACATCAAGAGCGAGCCGCTCCCCGACGCCTCGGGCTCCAGCAGGGCCGGCCCGTCTGGGTCGCCGGCAGCACGCATCGCGGCGAGGAGGAGATGGTCCTGGACGCGCACCAGCGGGCGCTCGCCGAGTGCCCGAACCTCATGCTCGTCCTGGCGCCACGCCATCCGGAGCGGGCCGACGAGGTCGCGGACCTCGTCGCCGCCCGCGGCTGGCCGGCCGTCCGCCGAAGCGCGCTGCCGCGCGGGCGCGATCCACGGGCGATCCTCGTGCTCGACACGGTGGGCGAGCTCGCGCCGCTGTACTCCGTTGCCGACGTCGTCTTCGTCGGCGGGAGCCTCGTCCCGACGGGCGGCCACAACATGCTCGAGGCGGCGCTCCGCCGGAAGCCCGTGCTGATGGGCCCGCACACGACGAACTTCCGCGAGGCGGCGACCCTCCTCGAGGCGACGGGCGCCGCGCTCGTCGTCCGCGACGGGGCCGAGCTCGGCCGCGAGCTCACGCGTCTCCTCGCGGACCAGGAGCTCCGGCAGAAGCTCGGTGAGGCTGGATACGAAGCCGTCGCCTCACGCCACGGGGCCGTGGCCGAGACGCTGGACTTGATCGCCCGGTTCCTGCTCCCGGAGGCGCCCGCGTGAGGGAGCGCGGGTCACGGCTCGCGCGCGGCTGGGAGGAGGGCTTCGGACGCGGGCCGGGGCGCCTCCTGGCGGCGGCGGGCGGCGGCTACCGCGGGCTTCTCGGCGCGCGGGAGTGGCTCTACAGACGCGGCGTGCTGAAGTCGCGTGCGGTCGGCTGTCCCGTGATCTCGATCGGCAACCTGACCGTCGGGGGCACGGGCAAGACGCCGGCGGTCGAGGTCGCCGTGCAAACGCTCACGGTCCTCGGCCACCGTCCCGCCGTCGTGAGCCGCGGCTACGGCCGGCGGAGCCGCGGCATCCAGGTCGTCGCCGACACGGCGTCCATCCGGCTGGACGCGGAGGAGGCCGGCGACGAGCCGTTCCTTCTGGCGCGTCGCCTGCCCGGCGTGCCGGTCCTCGTCGGCGGCAACCGCTACCAGACGGCGCAGCGCGCCGTCGAGCGCTTCGGCGTGAGCGCGATCGTGCTCGACGACGCGTTCCAGCACCGGACGCTGACGAAGGACCTCGAGGTCGTCATGGCGCGCGCGTCGAACCCGTGGGGCAACGGCCGGCTCCTGCCCGCCGGGCCCCTGCGCGAGCCGCTCACCGCGCTCGCGCGCGCCGGCCTGGTCGTGGCCACCGGGGCGGCGACCCTTGGGGAGGCGACGGCCGTCGTCGAGACGGTCGAGCGCGTCGCGCCGGGCATCCCCGTGCTCACGGCGCTGGCAGTCCCGGCCGAGTGCTGGGAGGCGGGCCGAATGCGGCCGGTGGACCTCTCCGAGCTCTCGGGCGCGCGCGTCCTGGCCTTCGCCGGCATCGCCGCCCCTGCCGCGTTCGCGCTGACGCTCAAGACGAGCGGGGTCGTGGTCGCACAGCTCGTGCCGTTCCCCGATCACCACTGGTACGCGGCCGAGGCGCTCGCCTCACTCGACCGGCGAGCCGACGAGCTCCGCGCCGACGGTCTCATCACGACGGAAAAGGACTGGGTGCGTCTGCGGAAGCTGTCGCTCCCGCGCCGCCCGCTCTGGGTTCTCGCCATCAGACTCGTCCTGACCTCGGGCGAGGCCGTGTGGCAGGCGGCCTTCAAGCGCGCGTGCTCGAGCGACTGAGCGTCCGGCTGCCAAACTGGCTCGGCGACACCGTCATGGCGGTGCCGGCGCTGCGTGCCCTGCGGGCCGCGTGGGGCGATGGGCGGATCCTCCTCGCAGGGCCCTGGGCGCCGCTCCTCGCGGGGCAGGGGCTCGCCGACGTGCTGGTCGTCTACCCTCGCGGGTGGGGCGGGCGCCTGCAGGCGGCAGACGAGGTCCGCAAGTTCGGGGCCGGCACGGCGGTGCTCCTGCCGAACTCGCTCGAGGCCGCGCTCGCGGCAGTCTACTGGGGCTCACGCCGGCGTATCGGCTACGCCTGGGGCGGGCGGAGCGCCCTCTTGAGCGATCGCGTGCCGCCGCCGCGGCCTCGGCTCCACCAGGTGGACGAGTACGCCAGCCTCGTCGGGCGGCTCGACGTGCCCGTGACCGAGCGTGCACCCTGGCTCCGGCCGCCGCACGCGGACGCCCCCGAGCGCCTCCGGGCGCGCGCGCTGCTGGAGGAGGTCGGCGCGCGCCGCGGTCGAGGCCCCGTCGTCGGCGTCCACCTCGGGGCCGCGTTCGGCAGCGCCAAGGTGTGGGCGCCCGAGCGCGCCGTCGAGTTCTGCCGGACGCTACGCGACGTGGGTGGCTCGCCGGTCCTGCTCGGCGCTGCCGGCGACGCGCCGTTCGTCGAGGCGGTGCGGGCCGCCTCGAGTGCGTCGAGCCTCGTGGGGCGCGACAGCCCCGAGTTGCTGCCGGCGGTCCTCACGGAGCTCGACGCGCTCGTCGCCGGCGACACCGGCGTGGCGCATCTGGCGGCGGCGCTCGGCACGCCGGTGGTCGCCCTCTTCGGCCCCACCGACCCGGCGCTCAGCGCGCCACGCGGTCCCGTCGCTCTGCTCTCGCATCCGGTGCCGTGCGCGCCCTGCTTCTACCGGACGTGCCCCATCGACCATCCGTGCATGCGCCTCCTCGCGGCGGAGCGGGTGCGCGAGCACCTTGAGACGCTCCTGGGAGCGCGCCGCTGAAGGCGCTCACCATCCTGCACCTGGCCGCCAACCGGTGGTGGACGGGGAGTGCCGACCCGACGCTCCAGCTCGTGCGCGGGCTCCGCGCGCGCGGCCACCGTGTCCTCCTCGGCGTGATCCCCGGGGACCGCTTCGAGCTGAAGGCGCGCGAGGCGGGCCTCGAGCTGATCGAGGGGCTAAGGCTCAGCCCCGGCACCGCGGCGGGCGACACGCTGAGGCTCCGCGCGCTCCTGCGCCGCGAAGGCGTGGACCTCGTCCACGCGCATCACTCGCACGACCACTGGCTCGCCCTCGTGGCCCGACCGGCGCGCCCCGGCCGCGGCCGCCCGCCCATCCTTCGGACCTTCCACACCCTGCGCGCGGTGAAGCGCGACCGCCTGGCCGCCGGCCTCTATCGGCGGACGGCAGGTGTCTTCGCCGTCTCGCGCCAGATCGAGGTGCGCTGCCACGAGAGCGGCATTCCGCCAGAGCGGGTCTTCTGGATCCCCGGTGCCGCCGACCTGCCGCGGTTCGAGCTCCCGGCCGACCCGCGGCCGGTCCGCGAGGAGTTCGAGCTCGGTGAGGCGCCGGTGATCGTCTCGGTCGCGCGCCTTGCGCCGAATCGCGGCCACGAGCTCTTGCTCGAGGGCTTCCGGCTGCTCCTGCGGGAGATGCCCGGCGCCCGGCTGCTCCTCGTGGGCAAGGGGGAGACCCGGGCGCGGCTCGAGCAGGTCGTGGCCGACCTCGGGCTCGCCAAGTGTGTCGTCTTCACGGGCTACCGCGACCGAGACCTGCCGGCCGTCCTCGCGTCCGCCGACTGCTTCGCGCTCATGGCGACGGGCTCTGACGACTCGTGCCGCGCCGCGCTCGAGGCGATGGCGGCGGCACGCCCGGTCGTCGCGCGCGGCGTGGGCGCCCTGCCCGAAACGGTCGTCCACGGCGAGACCGGCCTCCTCGTGGAGGACGACCGCCCCGAGAGCGTCGCGGCCGCGCTCGCCCAGGTGCTCGGCGCGCCGGGGCGTGGCCGGGGCATGGGGCTGGCGGGGCGGCAGCGGGCCCAGACGGTCTTCAGCCCCGAGCGGTCCGTGGAGACGGTCGAGCGCGTCTACCGGAGCCTCGCGTGACGATCCTCCAGCTCGTCTCCTGCCGCGGCTGGTCGTCGGACGCCTACTGGGCGGCGCGAATCACGCGCGAGCTGGAGCGGCGCGGGCACGTGGTCACGCTCGGCTGCCGCGAGGGCACGGAGACGCGCGTGATGGGCCCGGCGCGCCGCGAGGGCGTGGAGCGGATCGAGACGTTCGGGTTCGCGAGCGGGCTCACGCCCGCCGCCGACGTCGCCGACGTGCGACGGCTGGTGCGGCGCTTTCGCGAGGTCGACGTCGTCCACGTCCACCGCGGCAAGGAGCACTGGCTCGCGGCGGTGGCCAATCTCCTCAGCTCGATGCCACGGCCCCTCGTGAGGACCCGGCACATCGCGCAGGCGGTCCGCCCGCACGCCGCGAACCGCTGGCTTTACCGCCGCGCGACCGCGTGGGTGGTGACGGTCACGGAGGCGATCCGCGGGCAGTACGTCGCCGCACGGCTCGTGCCGGAGGACCGCATCACCGCGCTGCCTGGCGGTGCGGACGCCGCGCTCTACAGGACGGATCGCGATCCGGTCGTGCGACGGGAGCTCGGCGGCGAGGGTGAGACGCCGCTCGTCGGCATGGTCGCGGGCTTCCGCGTGATGAAGGGCCACCACGTCGTGGTGGAGGCGGCGGCGCGGCTCGCCCGCACCGGGCTCCACCCGCGCTTCGTCTTCATCGGCCGCGGCGGCACGGAGGCGTCGGTCCGCGACGCGATCCAGCGCGCGGGACTCGCAGAGCAGTTCACGGTCTCGGGCTGGCTCGAAGGGCTGCCGGCGGCGCTCGCGGCGCTCGACGTGGCGCTCTACGTCCCGCTCGAGTCCGACGGCATGTCGCGCGTCGTCTTCGAGTGCCTCGCGGCCGGCCGGCCGCTGATCGCGTCACGCGTCGGCGTCGTGCCCGAAGCGCTGGAGGATGGCGCGCACGCCGTCCTCGTTCCGGCCGGTGACGCCGCGGCGCTCGCCGCCGCGCTCACCCGGCTTCTGGGCGACGCCGCCGCGCGCGCCCGTCTGGGTGCGGCGGGGCGCGCCATCCTCGAGCGGCGGTACTCGGGCGCGCGCGTCGCCGAGGCCCTCGAGTCGCGCTACGCGCGGCTCCTGGCCCCGGGAGCGTGAAGGTCTCCGTCCTCGCGTTCGACCTCGCGGACAACGCGACGGGCCGCGCGGACCTGCTCGCGCGGCTCCTGGCGCCCCGCTGGGAGGTCGAGGTCGTGGGCCCGAGGTTCGGCCCCGAGCTCTGGAAGCCGGCGCAGGGCGGGGACGTCGCCCACCGCGGGATCCAGGCGGGGAAGTACCCCGGCTTTCTCGGCGCGGTGCCGGGGCTCCTCGGTCTCGTGGACGGCGACATCATCGTCGCGTCGAAGCCCCGGCCGACGAGCTACGGCGTCGGGCTCCTGGCGCGGGCGCGCCGGCGGCGGCCGTTGCTGCTCGATATCGACGACTGGGAGCTCGGCTTCTTCTATCGTGCGGGCGGCTGGGGGCGCGTGGGCCGGGCGCTCGATCTGGCGGACCCGAACGGGCTCGTGTGGACGTGGCTGATGGAGAGGCTCGTGGGGCGGGCCGACGCGCGCATCGTGGCCTCGCGCTTCCTCGAGGCGCGCTTCGGCGGCGTGCTCGTCACCCACGTGCGCGACACCGAGGCCTGGGATCCCGCCCGCTACGACCCGGCGTGGGCGCGCTCGGCGCTCGGCGCCCGGGACCGGCGCGTGGTGATGTTCCTCGGGACGCCGCGCGCCTACAAGGGCGTCGACGACCTGGTCGAGGCGGTCGGCCGCCTCGGCACCGACGTGATGCTGGCGCTCGTGGGTGCCGAGCCGGGAGGCGCGGTGGCGCGCCGCTGGGCCGAGCGGCCGCACGTCAGAGTGGTGGGGCCGGTCCCCTTCCAGGACGTGCCGCGCTACCTCGTGGCCGCCGACATCGTCGCCGTGCCCCAGCGCGCGACCACCGACACGCTCGCCCAGGTGCCGGCGAAGCTCGTCGACGCGATGGCGCTCGCGCGGCCGGTCGTGTCCACCTCCGTGTCCATGATCCCGGAGATGCTCGCGGGCTGCGGACGTGTCGTGGCGCCGGGCGACGTCGCCGCACTCGCCGAGGCGATCCGCGACCTGCTCGCCCATCCGGAGGCGGCCGAGGCGCTCGGCGCCGCGGCCCGACGCCGGTGCGAGGAGCGCTACAGCTTTCGCGCCGCCAGGGCCGCGCTGTTCCCGCTGATCGAGCGCCTGCTGGCCCGCCCATGAAGCTCCTGATCATCGCCCGCCCCTTCGTCTTCCACGGCGGCGTCGAGCGGGCCACCGCCGGGCTCGTCGGGGCGCTGGTCGAGCACGGATACGCCGTGCACCTGCTGACACCCCGCGGCCAGTACGCGGTGCCGGGGGTCACGCAGCACGCACTCACGCTGCCACGCCTCCCGGCGCCCGCGCGCGCGCTCGCGCTTGCGGCGGTGGCTCGCCTGGCGGTGGCGCGCGGCACGTGGGACATCGTCCAGAGCCACGAGCGCACGCTCCGCCAGGACGTGTACCGCGCGGGGGAGGGCTGCCACCGCGCCCACCTCGCGAGCCTCGGCGGCGGCGGCGGACGCGGTCTCTACCACCGGATCGTCCTCGGCCTCGAACGCCGCGTGTTCGCGGGCACGCCCGAGATCGTCGCGATCGCGAAGCGCGGGGCCGCCGAGATCGCGGCGCTCTACGCCGTGGCGCCAGCGCGCCTCTCCGTGGTGTACAACGGCGTGGACCTCGAGCGCTTTCACCCGAGGAACCGCGGGAGGCACCGCACGGCGGCGCGCGCCGATGCCGGGCTGCCCGCCGACGCCTGGACCATCCTCTTCGTGGGGAGCGGCTTTCCGCGAAAGGGCCTCGCGACGCTGATCGAGGCCTTCGCCGTCCTGCCCGATCGGACGGCCCGCCTCGTCGTGATCGGCAAGGGAGACGCGAGCCCGCTTCAGGAGCTCGCCAGGCGGCTCGGCGTCGCGGAGCGCATCGTATGGCTGGGGCCGCGGGAGGACGCCGAGCGCTGGTACGGGGCCGCCGACGTCGTCGCCCTGCCGAGCCGCTACGAGCCGTTCGGCAACGTCCATCTCGAGGCGCTCGCCTCGGGCGTCCCCGTCGTCGCGAGCACGGCCGCGGGTGGCGCGGAAGCGATTCGCGAGGGATGGAACGGCGCCATCGTGGATCCACGAGACGCGGGGGCCCTGGTCAGGGCACTCGCCACCCTTCGCGAGACGGGTGGCAGAGACCTCGGAGAGCGCGCGCGCCGGTCGGCCGAGCCCTTCACCTTTGCCGCGCAGGTCGAGGGATTCGCGAAGGTTTATGGTCGGTTCAGGCGCGCAAGGTGCGATTTTTCTTGAGAAATCCAGCTCAGCGACTTAGACTCGGGCACGTGGTGTCTCGCCCGGCCGTGTTCATGGATCGTGACGGGACCCTCACCGTAGAAGTGGGGTACGTCAACCACCCGCGGCGGCTCCGGCTCCTGCCGCGCGCAGCGCAGGCGGTCCGGCGCTTGAACGAGGCCGGCATTGCCGCGGTGGTCGTCACCAATCAGGCAGGGATCGCGCGCGGCTATTTCTCCGAAGAGGTCCTTCAGGCGGTGCACGCAGCGCTCGTCGCCCAGCTCAAGGATGAAGGCGCGCACCTCGACGGCATCTACGTCTGCACCCACCATCCGACGGAGGGCGCGCCGCCCTACCGGCTCGATTGCGATTGCCGCAAGCCGAGGCCCGGCCTGATCCACCGCGCCGCGGCGGACCTCGGCCTCGCCCTGCGACGCTCGGTGCTCGTCGGGGACAAGGCGTCGGACCTCCTCGCGGCGCGCGCCGCCGGCGCCGCAGGCGTGCTCGTGCTCACGGGCTACGGGCTCGGCGAGTGGGAGTACCGGCGCGCGACGTTCGCGGTCGAGCCCGATCACGTCGCCGAGGACCTGCTCGACGCGGTCGACTGGGTGATCCGGAGGCGCCCGGCGTGACGGTCGGGACCGCCGGCATGCGCGCCGCGATCGACGGCTTCGCCGGGCGGACGGTCGTCGTCATCGGCGACCTGATCACCGACGAGTACCTCTTCGGCAAGCCCGATCGGATCTCGCGCGAGGCGCCGGTGCTGATCCTGCGCTTCGCCCAGCGACAGGTGCTGCTCGGGGGCGCCGCCAACGCCGCCCACAACGTCCACGCGCTGGGCGCCCGCGTGGTGCCGATCGGCGCCGTCGGGCGTGACGCCGTCGGCGAGGAGCTCGTGGCCCTGTTCCACGCGGCCGGGATGCCGACGGACGGGATCGTCGCCGAGGCCGGCCGGACGACGCCCGTGAAGACGCGCGTCATGGCGGGCGGCTACCAGTCGACGCGCCAGCAGGTGGTCCGTCTCGACCGCGAGCCGGCCGGCGAGCTCATCGCCACGAGCGAGGACGCGCTCCTCACGCGGCTCTCCGCGCTCGGGGCCCGCGCGGACGCGATCCTGATCTCCGACTACGGCTACGGCACGGTCACCTCGCGCATCTTCGAGCGCGTCCGGGCGCTCGCGCGCCGGACCGGCGCGATCGTGAGCGTGGACAGCCGCTATCAGCTGCCGCGCTTTGCGGGCGTCACCGCGGCGACGCCCAACGAGGCCGAGCTCGCTCAGCTCACGGGGATGCCCACGGACGACGAGCAGGGGGTGGATAAGGCCGGCCGCCAGCTCCTCGAGCGCCTGGACGCGCGGCTTCTCCTCGTCACGCGTGGGAGCCAGGGCCTGGCCCTGCTCGAGCGCGACGGCGCCACGAGCTTCATGCCCATCCATGGGACCGACGAGATCGCCGACGTGACCGGCGCCGGCGACACGGTGATCAGCACGTTCACGCTGGCGCTCGCGGCCCGTGCCGCGCCGGCGGAGGCGGCCGCGCTGGCCAATGTCGCCGGCGGGCTCGTCGTCATGAAGCGCGGCACGGCGACGGTCGCGCGCGACGAGCTGCGGCGGGCCCTCAACCTATGAACGCGGCAGTACGAGCCGCACGACGTCGCGGGGAGGGGGCCCCGCCGTCGGAGGCGAGCCTATGAATATTGACGAAGCCGCGGCGCTCGCCGAGCGGCTTCGAGCGGAGGGAAAGCGCATCGTCCTCGCCAACGGCTGCTTCGACCTGCTCCACGTGGGTCACGTGCGCTACCTGGGCGCCGCCCGGCGCCTCGGTGACGTGCTCTTCGTCGGCATCAACTCCGACGCGACGGTGTCG
>QHSZ01000374.1 GCA_003220595.1 Candidatus Rokuibacteriota bacterium
GCTGAAGGAGGCGCTGAGCGAGGCGGAGGCGGACATCAAGGTTTTCAAAGGAGAAGAGCGGCGCCTCAAGGAGGCTATCGCGAGCTATCAAGCCAGGATCGAGAACGTGCCGCGGCGGGAGCAGGAGTTTCGCGAACTCGCCCGCGACTACGACAGCACGCGTGAGCTCTATCAGTCTCTGCTGAAGCGCTACGAAGAGGCCCAGCTCGCCGAAAGCATGGAGCAACGCCAGAAGGGGGAACAGTTCCGGGTGCTCGATACGGCCATCCCGAGGCTCGAGCCCGCGGCGCCCAACCGTGTCCAATTGCTCGTGATCGCCGTGCTGGGCTCGCTCGCCCTGGCGGTCGGCGCCGTCATGCTCGCCGAGCGCATCGATACCTCCTTTCACACGGTCGACGAGCTCCGGACATTCAGCGCGCTGCCGGTCCTGGTCAGTATCCCGCTGATCATCACGCGGAGAGATTCCCGCCGGCGGCATTGGCGCATGCGACTGGCTGCCAGCGCCGCCTGTATCGCTCTCGCCCTGATCGTCGGTGCCGCGTACTTCGCCGCGCACGGCAACGAGCGCTTGGTCTCGCTCCTGGTGCGGAACGGTGGCTCCTGAGGACGCTGACATGTATCTGAACTTCTACGCCCTCACAGAGAAGCCCTTCAACCCGACCCCGGACCCGAAATTCCTCTATATGAGCCCGGCGCACCGAGAGGCGCTGGCCCAGCTCTCGTACGGTGTCCAGGAGCGGCGAGGTTTCATGCTCCTGACCGGCAAGGTGGGCACGGGGAAGACCACGCTGCTTCACGCCCTCCGCAAGCGGCTCACCTCACAGACGGCGATCTCCTTCGTCTTCAATACCACCCTGCCGTTCGACGGCATCCTCGAGTACATCCTCGAGGACCTCGGGATCGCCAAGGGCCTGGAGTCGCGGGCGCAACGGCTCATCGCGCTGCAACATTTCCTCGTCGATCGCGAGCGGGCGGGCGAGAATACCGTCCTCATCTTCGACGAAGCGCAGAACCTGGACGCCGCGACGCTGGAACAGATCCGCCTGCTCTCGAACTTCGAGACCCCGACGGACAAGCTCCTGCAGATCCTGCTGGTGGGGCAGCCGGAGCTCCGGGCCAAGCTGAGTCTCCCCGAGCTGCAGCAGCTCAAGCAGCGGATCGGGTTGCGCTGCCAGATCCCGCCACTGGCTCCGGAAGAAGTCCGCCAGTACATCCGGCGACGGCTGCGCATCGCGGGCTCGCATGACCTGGGTCTCTTTAGCGACGCCGCCGTCGACCGCCTCACGGAATACTCAGGCGGCATCCCCAGGGTCATCAATATGGTCTGCGATCACAGCCTCGTCTTCGGATACGCGGATCAAAAGCGCCGGATCGACCGGCCCATCGTCAACCAGGCGATCGAGTACCTGGAGGAGGGCGCGTCACCGTCATCGCAGCCCAAGGCGGTGAAGCTCAACGGCTCGAGGGTCCGGCTCCTCTCTCGGTGGAGCTTCGGGACCCTGGCCGTGGCTCTGGCCGACGAGCGTGCTGGACCTTGTCCAGTCAGTGCGCCACCTCCTGCTCCGATGAGCAAATTTTTCGAAGCGCTCGAGCAAGCCCAGCAAGAGAAGGCCGCGCGCCGGCGTACAGTGCCGGCGGCGCCGGCGGAGCCAGTCGCCGAGCGGGCGCCCGTCGTGACCAAACCCCCGGCGCCAGCGGAGCCAGTGGCCGAGCGAGCGCCGGTCTTCTCCAAGCCCGACGCTCCCACTTTTCCTCAGCCCGTGCCGCGTCGGGTCAGGAGGTCGTCGCTCGAGCCGTCACGCGGAGGCTCGAACGAGACCGAGGAGCATCTCCAGATGGAGGAGCATCTGGTGAGCCTGCTCGCGCCGACCTCGTTCGAAGCCGAACAGTATCGGACGCTTCGCCACCTGATCGAACAGCTCCACAAGGCGGCCGAGCTGCAGGTCTTCGCGGTCTCGAGCCCGACGGCGTCTGACGGCAAGACGACGACCGCCATCAATCTTGCGGGCGCGCTCGCCCAGTCCCACGACGCGCGCGTGCTTTTGATCGACGCCGATTTGCGCGTGCCCACCGTGGGCACGAACCTCGGGCTCGACGAGCGTCCAGGCCCCGGCCTCGCGGACACGATCCTGAATTCGAGTCTCACGTTGGACGCGGTGGTGCAGGTGCGCCCGCAGCTGAACCTCTCGATCCTGCCAGCGGGCCGCCTTCCATCGGCTCCCTACGAGGTGTTGAAGTCACCCCGGGTCGGGGAGCTACTCGCCGAGGCGCGGAAGCGGTATGACTACATCGTCCTCGACACCCCCCCCCTCGTGTCGGTCCCCGATTGTCGAGTCATCGGGAGATGGGTGGACGGGTTTCTCATCGTGGTGGCGGCCCACAAGACCCCTCGCAAGCTCCTCGAGGAAGCGATTCGCGTCGCGGAGCCGGCGAAGGTGGTGGGCCTGGTCTTCAACGGCGACGATCGCCACCTGTCGAGAGACTCATACGCCTCGTACGCCGCGAGGCAATTCTCCGATGGCCATGGGGGCGGGTGGTGGCGAGGGCCGTTTGGGACGCGCGACAGAAGGCACAGGAAGCACACCGCCTCGGACGATTGACGCCAGGTCACGCGAGCAGGCCGTGACGGCGGGGCGGCGGCGCGCGGCACGATTCACCGGCTGCGCGGCATAGGAGTTAGCTGTGGTTGGTCTCGTACCCGAGGAAGGGATGGAGACCAAAGGGGGCGAAGCCTTGCCAGAAATCGTCACGGAATCGGTGATCCCGCGCTGGCGCGTCCTTTGGACGCACAGCAATTGCGAGCAGCTCGTCTGTGACCAGTTGGCCGCCAAGGGCTTCGATCTGTTCCTTCCCTCGGTCGAGGCGTGGTCCAGACGCGGCGGGGTCCGACGCCTCTCGCGCGTCCCTCTGTTCGGCGGATACCTCTTTCTGCGACATGCGATGGACAAGGCGAGCTATCTCGAGGTCTACAAGGCCCGCGGGCTCGTGCGCATCCTTGGGGAGCGCTGGAACCAGCTCGCTGTGGTCCCCGATTCGGAGATCGAGGCGATTCAAAGATTCCTCGGATCGGGACTTCCGATCCTTCCCTACCCGTATCTCCGCGAAGGACAGCGGGTGCGCATCACAAGGGGGCCACTCGCCGACG
>QHSZ01000021.1 GCA_003220595.1 Candidatus Rokuibacteriota bacterium
CCCAGAACGCCAGCCAGCCGTGGCCACACTCGAGCGGCGCCAGACGGAGCTCCGGGTAGCGGTCCAAGACGCCCGCGCCGATCAGCGCCGCCATGTTCCGCTGGGCATTCCACACGTGTCCGGCGGCGCGCTGGAGAAAGACATTGTCCCAGGTGTCCCAGAGGCCCGGCGGATACGGAACCGTCATGGTGAAGGAGTGGATGATCACCGTCAGGTCATGCGCCTCGGCCGCCGCCCAGATGGGCTCCCAGTCCGGATCGTCCAGCGACATCTCGGGAGGACAGATGGGAAAGATCCCGACGGGCCACGCCTGCCTGCCGCAGCGGCGCACTTCGGCCACCGAGCCCCCGGGGTCACGGCCCGAGACCAGGATGACGCTGGTCAGCCGGTCCGGATAGGGCGCGCAGTAGTCCTCGAGGAAGCGATGGTAGGCCTCGTACATGGCCAGCTCGAGCGCGACGTCTTTCAGGCCGCAGAACGCCGGCACTCCACCGGAGGGCAGGATCATGTTCGCATCGACGCCCTCGATGTCCATGTCCCTCACTCGCGCGTGCGGATCGAAGCTGACGCGCTCGCTCGGAAACGGCGGGCCCTGCCAGCGGACGTCCCACGGGGTGCCGCCGTCCTTCGGGCCGCGCGTGGCGGCCGATGAGGACGCGACGCGCTCCCGAGAGCCCAGCCGCCGATTCAATTCGGGACGCTTGCCCACCCGATACCGCGACATGCCCCCCTTGGCCGGGGCGCGCTGGACCTCGGGCCCGACCGCGGTCAGCCTGGCCCGAGCGACGGCCGAGAGATACGCCTCGATGGGCTCGACGGGCTCGATGATGTGGGTGTCCGCGTCGAAGATGCGATAGCCGCCGCGCACGCTCGCCTCCCCTCGCCTACGACCGGCTCATGTCTTCCGCAGCTTCGGGTCGAGCGCGTCCCGGAGAGAATCGCCGAAGAGGTTGAAGCCGAACACGCCCAGGCTGATCGCGATGCCGGGGAACAGGGCGATCCACGGGGCCTTCTCCGCGTACGACGGTGCGGAGCCCGAGAGCATCAGCCCCCACGACGGCGTCGGCTCGGCTGTCCCGAGACCGAGGTAGCTCAAGGCCGCCTCGGTCAGGATGGCGCCTCCCAGCTGGGCGGTGAGCATGATGATGTACGGGGCCATCACGTTGGGCACGATGTGCCGCAGGACGACGCGGCGCCGCAAGGCGCCGAGGGCCTGCACGGCCTCGACGTACGGGTTCTCCTTCACCGATAGGGCGGTCGCGCGGACCACGCGCGCGGCGCGCGGGATGATGGGAATGGCGACGGCGACCACCACGTTCTGGACCGCTGGGCCCAGGATGGAGGCGATGGCGAGGGCGAGGATCAGCTGCGGGAACGCGAGCAGGACGTCCATCAGCCGCTCGAGGATGAGATCCACCTTTCCGCCCCAGTACGCGCTGACCACGCCCAGCAGGCCGCCGAGCGTGCAGCCCGCGAAGGACGCCACGAAGCCGACGAACAAGGCGATGCGCGCTCCGTACATCACGCGGCTCAGCACGTCGCGCCCGAACTCGTCGGTCCCGAACCAGTGGTCGACGCTCGGGCGCGCGAACTGCAGGCCGTAGTCGCCCCGATAGGGATCGTAGGGCGCGAGCGCCTCCGCGAAGAGGGCCACGAGCATCATCCCCAGGATGATCAGCGCCCCGCCGGCGCCGAGCGGCTTCGTCCGGACGAACTTCAGGACCTCCTCGGCGACGGTGAGACGTTGTCCCAGGGGCGCCGAGGCGGTCGCGTGCACGAGCGGATAGGGCGCGCTCATTTACCGGGGTCCGCGAGGCCGGCGTGAACCGTGGGTGGCCTGAGTCAGGTGCGCGTCGCGCATTTCGGCTAGCGGTAGCGGATGCGCGGGTCGAACCACGCGTAGGTCAGGTCGACGAGGAGGTTCACGATCACGAAGCCGAACGCGATGAGGAACACCAGGGCCTGCACGACGGGGTAGTCGCGGCGCGCCACGGCGTCCACCACGAACCTCCCCACGCCGTTCAGGGTGAAGACCGTCTCGGTGACGACCAGGCCGCCGATGAGGAAGGCGAACTCCGTCCCGATCAGCGTGATCACCGGGAGCATGGCGTTCTTCAAGGCGTGCCGGACGACGATCGCCCGCTCCCGCAGGCCCTTGGCCCAGGCGGTGCGGATGTAGTCCTCCCGCAGCACCTCGAGCACCGTGGAGCGCGTCATGCGCGTGGTGACGGCGGCGTACCGGTAGCCCACGGTGACCACCGGCCAGACCATCTGCTGGAAGTTCGCCCAGGGATCGACCCAGGGCGGCGTGTACTCGAGCGGCGGGCCCCAGCCGAAGTAGATCACCAGGAACAGGATGCAGAGGATCCCCACCCAGAACGACGGGATGGCGAGGCCGCCGATGCTGATGACGCGGATGACGTAGTCCACCCACGTGTCCTGCCGGACGGCGGAGAGCATGCCGCAAGGGATCGCGATCAGCACCGAGACCAGCGTCGCCGCGAAGGCCAGCTCGAGTGAGAGCGGCAACCGGATCAACAGCTCCTCGACGACCGGGCGCCCCGACCAGAGCGACGTGCCGAAGTCGAACCGGAGGACGCCCCAGAGCCAGGTCCCGAACTGCACGAGGAGCGGTTGGTCGATGCCGAGCCGCCGCTTCATGGCGGCGATCTGCGCCGGATCGATCCGGCCCGCCTGGTCGCCGCCGAGGATCAGGAGGGTCACGTCCCCGGGGATGACGCGCATGATCACGAACACCAGCGACGCGACGCCGAGCAGCGTGGGGATGATCAGGAGGAGGCGCTTGGCGACGTAGGTGCGCATGCCGCAGTCACCCTGGGCCGATCAGTCCTCCGACAGCCAGACGTCCTGGAGCTTCTGGTTCGTGTAGTGACTGGGCTGCGCCACGTAGTTCTTCACCTTGGCCCAGTGCACGACGTTCCGCATCCACCAGAGGCCCGGCATGTAGTATGCGTTCTCCAGCACGACCTTCTGGAGCTCGTTGACGAGCTTCTGGCGCTCGGCGGGCTCGAGGGTCCGCGCCTGGCGCGAGAAGAGGTCGTCGAGCCTCGGATCGGAGTAGCGGCCCCAGTTCTGGGTGCTCCCCGTGACGTAGCGGCCGAGAAATTGGTCCGGGTCATCCATGAACTCGACGGTCGGGGCGATGATCAGCTCGAAGTTCCCCGTGTTCTGTCCGTCGTTGAACCAGGCTGCGGTCTCGAGCGGGCGGTTCTCGGCCTCGATCCCGATCCGGCGCCACTCCTGGATCGCGAACACCGCGAAGTCCTGGTAGGGCAGCTTCACGTTGCGATTTTTTAGAACGACCTTCAGGCCATTCGGGTACCCGGCCTCGGCGAGCAGCCGCTTGGCCTCCGTCCGGCTCTTCTCGGCATCCGTCCAGAACCCGGGGAGCTTCTGCAGCTCCGCCTCCGGCATCGCCCACTCCGAGCCCGGACGCATCAGGCCTCCGACCAGCTTGAGGCCCGTGATCCCGTAAAGCACCTTGCCCGCCGTATAGCGGTCGAGACCCAGCGTGACGGCCTTGCGGACGCGAACGTCGTTGAACGGCTTCGCGGCGTTGTTGATCGCGATGCCGAACTGACCGGTCATGGGCGTGGTCTGGACGACGATCTTGTCGCCGAGCTGCTTCTTGATCGCCTCGACCTCGGCGTTGGGCAGGTCGCGGAACTCGATGTAGGCGCGGCCGGACCGGATGGCCGCCGCGCGCACCGAGGTCTCCGGGCTGATGAAGAACTTGTAGCCGTCGAGGTAGGGGCGGTCCTTGACGAAGTAGTCGGGGTTCCGCACCCCTTCGAACGTGGCGCCGCGCGTGTACGCCTTGAACTTGAAGGGCCCGGAGCCCATGACGTTCGTCTTGAAGTAGTTCGGATCCTTGTCCAGATACGTCTTCGGGTAGATCACGTTCCACGGTGAGGCGAGGTTGTTCAGCAGCGAGGCCGACGGGAACGTGAGCCTGAAGACGACGGTGCTCGGATCCGGCGCCTCGATGCTCGCGACCTCCGTGTAGGCGTTCTTCCGGATGCTCAGCACGCCCGCCGGCGGGGAGACGATCTTGTCGTACGTGGCCTTGACGTCGGCGGCCGTCAACGGCGAGCCGTCGTGGAACCGGATGCCGTGACGGATCTTGAACGTGTACGTGATCCCGTCCGGCGCGATCTTCCACTCGCTGGCCGCGTCGCCGACGATCTTCGGGTAGCCGTACGGGTCGATCTGCAGCAGCGTGCTGTAGAGCGGTGCCACCAGCTGGATGTTGGCGAAGGTGCTCTCCTGGTGGGGGTCGAGGCTCGGCGGGTCGGCGCCGATGACGGCCAGCAGGACGCCGCCCCGGCGCCCCGTCTCCGCCGCGCGCGCCGCCGCAGGGGTCGCCGCGACCACCGAGGCCACCAGGACGGCGAGAGCGGCGAGGGTGACGGCAAGGCCGTGACGTTGGATTCGTGGCGCCATCTGACACCTCCAGAGGTACGGTCGCGCCGGGGCCCCGATTCGCTCGGTGCGCCAGAGAGAATCAGCCCAAAGGGTGCCCACGTCAAGGGCCCTCGGGCGACGCGAGGCGCCTACGGGCTCTTGAGTCGCATGTCCTCGTAGGACGGGAACAAGGTCATCGGCACGACATTGATGGCGTGCTCGGCCATCCGGGGCCCGACCCCCATCAGGGCGCGGAAATCCATGAGCGGGGCGAACATCACCCGCTCGATCGTCAGCTGCTGGATCCGATGGAGCAGGGCCTCTCGCTTGGCGGGATCCCGCTCCCGGGCCTGCTGCTGGAACAGCTCGTCGAGGTCAGGGTACCCGCCGTACGCGTAGCTGCCCTTGGAGTAGATAAACGCCTCGACGCGGCTGGCCGCGTTGCCCGAATTCCCCACCGCGGTGAGGAACAGACCGCGCAGCTTCTTCTCCCGCCAGGCGGCGTAGAAGGCCGCGCGCTCGAGCACCTGCATCTTCACGCGAATGCCGACCGCGTTCAGATCGTTCACCACGGCCTCCGCCGCCGTGAAGAACGGCGGAATCGGCACGAGCTCCCCGGCATCGAGCCCCTGAGGGTAGCCGGCCTCGGCGAGCAGACGCCTGGCCCGCTGAGGGTCGTAGGGCGGAGGCTCCACCTGCAGGGCATAGTCCATGACGCGGGGTACGATCACGCCTGCGGGCGGGCAGTACCCGAGGCAGGCCGCCTCGTTGATCCCTTTACGATTCAGCGCAAGGTTGACCGCCAGCCGCAGGCGCTTGTCGTGCCACGGGGACTTGGGGTCCCACTGCTCGGCGAACTCGATCCAGAAGATCGATGCGTGCCGCGAGGCCAAGAGCGTGAGGCGGGGGTCCCGCTTCACGTCCTCGGCCTCGGGGCCGTCGAGGGCGTAGGCGATGTCCGCCTCTCCCCTCTTCAGCATCGCCACGCGCGTGGTTCCCTCGGGCACGCTCTTCATGATCAGCCGCTTGACGTTCGGCACGCGTCGCCAGTGCCCGGTGTAGGCCTCCAGCACCACCTCCACGCCCGGCTGATGACTCACGAACTTGTACGGGCCGGCGCCGACGGGATGCTTCCTGAAGCCCTCGTCCCCGACCTGCGCGAGATACCGCTTGGGCACGACGAGCCCGGCCGCCGTCGCGCTGGTCCCGTAGAAGGTCATGAAGTCCGGCCAGGGCGTTTTCAATCGAAAGCGCACCGTGAGGGGATCGACGACCTCCACGTGCTCGACACGCGCCTGCAGCTCCTTGGCGCCCGCCCCCTTGTACCGCTCGAAACTGAACTTCACGTCCTCGGCGGTGACGGGCTCACCGTTGTGGAACTTGAGCCCGCGGCGCAGCTTGAACTCGTACATGAGTCCGTCAGGGCTCTCCGTCCACGACTCCGCCAGGCTGTTGCCGATCTTTTGGCCCGGTAGCGGGCGGACCAGCCCATCGTGGAGCGCGTAGAGAATCCCGAAGGGGGTGATCTGCGGGGGCGCCGTGGACGGGTCGAACCAGGTCGGAGCAATCGTGACGTGCCAGGCCATGACCGCCTCTCCGGCAGGCGCCGGCTGGCTCGAGACCTCGTCGGCGAGGATCAGCCCGGCGGCCGCGAGCAGCAGGAGGAGCCGAGCCGACCGCGTAACCCACGACTCTCGACGTGGCCTCATCGCCTCGTCCCCTCCCCCGCGCCCAGAGAATCCGCTCAAGTCTCGCCGGCGTCAAGAGCCACCACCCGTTTGCGGTTTTCAGAACGTATACCTAGCAGCAAACCCAAGGGGGGACGAATGCCGTGACCACTGTGAAACGGTTCCGGTTTGGGGTGCTCGCTGAGAGCGTTCAGTCGGCAGGGGCCTTCGTGAACACGGCTCGAAGGGCAGAGGACGCCGGGTTCGCGACGTTTCTGATGCGAGATCACTTCGTCGAAGAGCCCTTCGGCCATCAGTTCGCGCCCTTCACGGCTCTCGCAACCGTTGCGAGCGTCACGAAGCGTCTGCGCGTCGGCAGCCTCGTGTTCTCCAATGACTATCGCCACCCACTTCTCCTCGCCAAGGAAGCTGCCACCCTGGACGTCCTGTCCGGAGGCCGCCTGGAGTTAGGACTGGGAACCGGATTCGAGAGTCGAGAGTATGAGCAGACGGGGTTCTCGCGCGATTCGCCATCGGTGAGGGCCGAGCGTCTGGGAGAGGGTGTCCAGATCATCAAGAAGGCGTTCGCCGGCGAGCCGTTCACGTTTACGGGCGCGTACTACTCGGTGACCGACTTCAAGAGCTTCCCGCCTTCGCTCCAACGGCCACACCCCCCTCTCCTCATCGGCGGCGGCCGCGGACAACTCCTCTCGATCGCTGCCAAAGAGGCCGATATCGTCGGGCTCCAGATGTCATCCACGGCCCACGGCGTGCACTCCAACCCTGCGCGCCTACGCCTCGCCGAGACCGTGATGGAGAAGGTGAGACTCTTACAGAAGACCGCCGGCGACCGGTTCGGCGACCTGGAGCTCAGCGTCGTAGCAACGATAAGGCTCACACGCCATCGCGTGACGGCGGCGGAGCAGCTTGCCACCGAACGGAACTGGACCGAGCTGTCACCTCAACGGGTGCTCGCCATGCCCTCCGTTCTCATCGGTTCCGCCGAAGAGATCACAGACGAGATACGTCGTCGACGCGAGCTGTACGCGATCTCCTACTACGTCGTCTCGGACCGATCCATGGACGCGGTGGCCCCGATCGTCAACCGCCTGTCAGGACAATGATCTCCGGTTGACGCTCCCGCCGATCCTCTGCTACCTTCGCGCCCCAAGGAGCCACCCATGTGTGTCGATGACGACTCTCGTCCTCCGATCACCCCGATCGCCGGCGGCTCGGCCGGCTCCCACGACCTCCACGTGGTCTCCGCAGACGGCACCCGCGTCATGGCCTACGCGGCCCGCGCGAGCGCGCCGACGGGCGCTGGCATGGTGGTCATCCCCGACGTGCGCGGGCTCCACCAATACTACAAGGACCTAGCCGATCGCTTCGCCGAGATCGGTGTGAACGCGGTGGCCATCGATTTCTTCGCGCGCACAGCGCCCTCGGCCGACCGTGGCGAGAGCTTCGACTTCATGGCCCAGGTCCCGCAGACACGGCCCGAGCTGCTTCAGGCCGACATCGCGGCCGCGGCCGCGTACCTGCGCAGCGCCCCGGGCGGCCAGGTGCGCTCGCTCTTCTCCGTCGGCTTCTGCTTCGGCGGGGCGCTCGCGTACCTCCAGGCCGCCAGCGGGCTCGGGTACGCCGGCGTGATCGGGTTCTACGGCTGGCCGCTCGGGCTCAAGCGCTGGCCGGATCGCCCCAAGCCCATCGACGCGGTCGCCCGCTACACGTGCCCCGTGCTGTCGATCTTCGGCGGCGCCGACGAGGGCATCCCGCAGAGCGCGATCGACGAGTTCGAGGCCGCCTGCCGCAAGGCGGGCGTCACGCACGACGCGACGGTCTACCCGGGCGCCCCGCACAGCTTCTTCGACCGCAAGCAGACGGAGTTCGCGAAGGACTCGGCCGACGCGTGGCGGCGCGTGCAGGCGTTCGTGCGCCGGCACACCAAGGCCTGACGCCTGCCCCGCCACGAGCCTGGAGGACACCATGACCGCGACACGTGTCCCGTCCGCGGCGCTGCTCCTCGTGGCGCTCCTGGCCCTGCCCGCGCAGGCGCAGCCGGGTCCGACCCAGTCGGAGCTGAGCGCGGCGTCCGACTGGCTCCACGCGAACCACGACTACGGCGGCCAGCGCTTCGTCGACCTGACGGGGATCGATCGCCAGAACGTGGGCTCGCTGCGACCCGTCTGCCTCTACCAGGCCGGAGAGCTGCGTCCCTTCCACACGAACCCGATCGTCTATCGGGGGACGATGTACCTCACCACGTCACGCTCCACGATCGCCCTGGACGCCGTCACCTGCCGGGTCCGGTGGCGGCACGACTGGAGACCCAAGGCGCGGGAGAACTGGGCGCAGAACCGCGGCGTCGCCGTGAAGGCGGGCAAGGTCATCCGCGGGACCTCCGACGGCTACCTGCTGGCGCTCGATGCGGAAACCGGCCGGCTTCTCTGGGAGCGGGCGGCG
>QHSZ01000121.1 GCA_003220595.1 Candidatus Rokuibacteriota bacterium
GAGGCCGGCGTGAACCGTGGGTGGCCTGAGAAAGAAGCGCGTCGCTTGTATGATGCCCACTCATTGCAGTCTCCCCGTAGAGTGGGAGATGGACGGGATCCGGGAGAGGGTCGCCGTAGCTCGCTTGAGGCGTCGTCCTCGACAATGAGATTGGCGCCCTCGCCCGGTGCTCAGGACTCGGACGGTATCCCGAGGCGCACCCAGCGTCCTCGCATGAACAAGCGTGAGCGTGAGCACCGGCTCCGAGGCTCCCGGCTGGCCCCGTCGGAGAGGAGCGCCATGCGCTTCGTGGGCATCGACATCGCCAGCGAGACACACGTCGTCGCGGTGGTCGACGAGACCGACGCCGTCCTCGTCCGGCCGACGAAGTTCACCGAAGACGCCCCCGGGTACGACCGGCTCTTCGGCCTGCTCGGGACGCCGGCCGACACGCTCGTCGCCCTGGAGGCGACCGGCCATTACTGGAAGAATCTCTTCGCCGTGCTGGTGACGCGCGGCTTTGCCGTCGCCCTGCTCAATCCGCTGCGCACGCGGCGGTTTGCCGACGAGGAGCTCGCGCGCACCAAGACCGACGCCATCGACGCCCGCGGCATCGCGCGCTTCGCCGCCCAGAAACGCCCCGCCCCGACGCGGCTGCCCGACCGCGCCACAGAGGAGCTGCGTGAGCTGGTCCGGCTGCGCGATCGTTTGGTGCAGGACTTCGGCGACCGCCTGCGCCAGCTGCACCGGCTCGTCGACCTCGGCTTCCCCGAGTTCACGCGCCACGTCAAGAGCCTCGACAGCGAGCTGGCGACCGCGATCTTGCACGACTATCCCACCGCGGCCGCCTTCCGCAACGTCTCGGCCCGCCGCCTGGCCGGGCTCCGCTATGACGGGCGCCACAAGGTCGGGGACGACCTCGCCCGCGCCCTCCTCGCCGCGGCGACTCGCTCGGTCGGCCAGCATCACGGGGCGGCCTACCGCCTCCAGGTCCGTTACGCCTGCGAGGATCTCGACCTCCTGCGCCGTCGCCTGCGCACGCTCGAGCGCGACATCGAGCGGACGCTGGACGATCATGAGATCGGCACGCTGCTCACCACGATCGAGGGCATCGGCCCCCAGACCGCCGCGCGCCTCATCGCCGAGCTCGGCAATCCCGCCGAGTTCCGCTCGGCGGCCGCCCTGGCCTCCTACGTCGGGGTCATCCCCGCCATCCGCCAGTCCGGCACGTGGACCAGCTCGCGCGCGGGCCTTCACCCACTCGGGCACGCGGCGCTCCGGGCCGCCCTCTGGATGCCCGTGCTGACTGCCGTCCGGAAAAACCCCTGGCTGCGCGCCTACTACCAGCGCCTCACCGCCCGCGGAAAACTCCCCAAGGTCGCCCTGATCGCCGCCATGCGCAAGCTCTTGATCGCCGTGTACACCGTGGCGAAGACTCGCCGACCCTTCGTCTCGCAACGCGCTCCTCAAGAGGCGCGCGCATGAAAAAACCGCTTGACGGCCGTCACGGTATCTCATCGCATCCCCGCGACGCGCTCGAGGGCCTCGGCGAGGGCGGCGATCGCGCGGTCCCACCCGTAGTGCGCCTCGGCGTGCCGGCGGCACTCCGCGCGCAGCCGGGCCGCGTCCGCGGGGTCGGTCAGCCGCTCGAGCAGGCCCGTGAGGTCGTCGGCCAGCGTCTCCAGAAGTCCTTGGGGCCGAGCCGGCTCAGCGTGCCGCGGTAGACGTCGATCGCCTTCGGATAATCGCGCTCCGCCTCCCACGCATAGCCGATACCCGCCTGGGCGAGCGTTCTGAGCGTGCCCGACGCCCCGCGGGCCAGGGCGATCTCGTAGGCGCTCCGGGCGGCGGCATGCTGCCCGGCGTCGTAGCGGAGGGCGGCCAGCTGGTACGCGGCCTGCGTGGCCGCGCTGGAGGACGGATAGCGCGCCAGCGTCGCCTCGAGCGTCTGGATGGCGACGGTCCGGTCTTCTGGCTTGGCCGCGAGCCGGACCCGGAACAGCGCCTCGGCGTAGGCCGACGCCGCACGGCTCTGCTCGGCGCTGTACCAGAACCAGCCGAGAGCCCCGAGGGCGAGCACGACGAGGAGGCTGATGGCGCCGACGACGAGCGCGCGGTGGGAGAGCGCGATCATCGCACCCGCAACCCTTTCCGGTACTGGCGCCCGCACGAGCCGCAGCGGTGCCAGCCTCGCGAGGCACGCCGGACGATATGTCCGCAGTGGGGACAGCGCTGATAGACGCGCCAGCCGTAGAGGATGAGGCCGACCCCCACGGCGATCGCCACGCCGACCACCAGGGGTGGAGCGGAGAGGACGGCCTCCACGGGAAGCATGCTAGGCAGCGCGCGGGGTGAGTGTCAAGGATCGCGACGCTAGAGCTCCACGAAGACCGCGCCGTTCTCCACGACCACGGGGAAGCACGCCACCCTGAGGGCCGGGTTGTTGGCGTTGGCGCCGCTCCGCACGTCCCAGCGCCACGCGTGCCAGGGGCACGTCACGATCGTGCCGTCGAGATCGCCTTCACCCAGCGGGCCGCCGCGGTGGGCGCAGGCGTTGTCCATCGCATAGAAGACGCCGTCCACGTTGAACAGCGCGAGCGTCTTGCCGTCCACCTCGACGACCCGGCCCTGCCCGGCCTCCACCTCGCCCACACTCGCGACCTTGACCCGTCGCCCTCCACCCATCGGAGTTTCCCCTCCTCGCGCTCAGCGCCCGAGCCGCGCGATCTCCCGCCACCGGAAGCAGTCGGTCGTGTGGTCGTTGACGAGCCCCACGGCCTGCATGAAAGCGTAGCAGATCGTGGGGCCGACGAAGGCGAACCCTCGCGTCTTGAGATCGCGACTCAGCGCGCGCGCCGTCTCCGTCTCCGCGGGCACGTGACGCCGCGAGCGCCACGCGTTTTGCACCGGTGACCCGCCGACGAACCGCCAGAGGTAGGCGTCGAAGCTTCCGTGCGCCTGGCGTACGTCGAGAAAGGCCCGGGCATTCGCGATCGCGGCGACGATCTTCGCGCGGTTCCTGACGATCCCGACGTCACCGAGCAGGCGCCGCACGTCCGCGGCGCCGTACACCGAGACCTTCCGGGGATCGAAGCGGGCGAACGCCCGGCGATACGCCGGCCGCTTGCCGAGGATGGTCGACCAGGCCAGACCCGCCTGCGCGCCCTCGAGCACCAGGAACTCGAAGAGGCGGCGGTCGTCGTGGAGGGGGACGCCCCACTCCACGTCGTGATAGCGAAGCATCGCTGCGTCGTCACCCGCCCAGCCGCAGCGGCGCCTCAGGGGGGTTCCACCTCCCGGCCGCGGAGCCTCCCGATGATCGCGTCCACGTCGTACACGCAGCCCCCCCAGGTGCCACCGCCCACATGCTGGAGCGCCGCCCAGAGCCGTGTGTCGTCGGGCAGGTCGGGGTCGGGGCCGAGGTCCGGGCGCGGCGGCCGCTTCTTCAGAATGTGCGCGCCCTCCTCGGCGCCGAAGCGCGTCTCGCCGTGGCCGACCAGGTCCACACTCCCCTCGAGACGGTTGCGGTCCACGACGATCTGGACGAGGTCGCCGTCGAGCACCTTGCCGATCGGCCCGCCGGCGAGCGCCTCGGGGCCGACGTGGCCGATGCACGCGCCCGTGGAGACGCCGGAGAAGCGCGCGTCGGTGATCACCGCGACGTGCTTGCCCCACGAGAGGTGCTTGAGCGCGGCCGTGATCTGGTAGATCTCCTCCATCCCCGCCCCCATCGGCCCGCGGCAGGCGAGCACGAGCACGTCCCCCGGCTTTAGCCGGTCGGGCCCCTGGCTCTTGATCGCCGCGATCGCCGCGCGCTCGCGCACGAACACGCGCGCCGGACCGACCTTGCGGTAGACGCCGTCGGCGTCCACCACGGAGGGATCGATGGCCGTGCTCTTGATGACCGACCCCTCCGGCGCCAGGTTGCCGCGCGGAAACGTCACGGTGCTCGTGAGACCGCGACGGCGCGCGCGCTCCGGATCCATGATGACGTCGTCGGGGTCCACGCCGTCCTGCCGGAGCCGCTCGCGCAGCGCGCGCCGCCGCTCCGAGCCCTCCCACCAGTCGAGCAGCCGCCCGAGCCGCTCCCCCGCGACCGTGAGGCAGTCCTCGTCGAGCAGCCGGAGGCGCCGCAGGTGCAGCATGATCTCGGGCACGCCGCCGGCGAGGAACACGCGGACCGTCGGATGACCCACGGGGCCGTTTGGCAGGACGTCCACGATGCGCGGGACCTGCCGGTTGACGGCGGTCCAGTCGTCCACGGTGGGGCGCCGCAGACCGGCCGCGTGAGCGATCGCCGGCAGGTGGAGGAGCAGGTTCGTCGAGCCGCCGCAGGCGGCGTGCACCGCCATCGCGTTCCTGACCGCCGCGTCCGTCACGATCGCCCGCATGGTGAGGCCCCGCGCCTCCAGGCTCATGAGCGCGCGTGCCGAGCGGCGCGCCATGTCGGTCCAGACCGGCTGGCCCGAGGGCGCGAGCGCGCTGTGCGGCAGCGTCAGGCCGAGCGCCTCGCCGATCACCTGCGACGTCGCCGCCGTCCCGAGGAACTGGCAGCCGCCGCCCGGCGAGCCGCAGGCGCGGCAGCCGAGGTCGGCGGCCTGGTCGAGCGTCAGCTCGCCGTGGGCGAAGCGCGCGCCAATCGACTGGACCTTGCCGGCGTCCTCACCGTCCTGGGGCGGGAGCGTGACGCCACCGGGCACGAGCACGCACGGCAGGTCGCGCAGCGCCACGAGCGCCATCATCATTGCCGGCAGGCCCTTGTCGCACGTGGCGACGCCGAGGACGCCCTTGCGCGTCGGCAGCGACCGGGCGAGGCGGCGGAAGATCTGGGCGGCGTCGTTGCGATACGCGAGGCTGTCCATCATTCCGACCGTTCCCTGCGTGCGCCCGTCGCACGGGTCGGAGCAGAAGCCCGCGAACGGCAGCCCGCCCAGCGCGGCAAGCTCCTCGGCGGCCGCCTGCATCAAGAGCCCGATCTCCCAGTGGCCGGTATGATAGCCAAGGGCGATCGGCCGCCCGTCGGGGGCGCGCATCCCACCCAGGGTGGAGAGCATCAGGAACTGCGGCCGGCCGAGCTCGCGCGGATCCCAGCCCATGCCGGCGTTCTGCGTGAGCCCGAAGATGTCCCCGCTCGGGCGCTCCAGGAGCATTTCCGCGGTGAGCGGTAGACGCCCGGCCGGCCCCGGTCCGGACGTCCGGATCTCCCACACGGCACGGTCCGAGCCGACGATCGCTTCGAACTCCACGGCCCTCGTCCGCTCCATGGCGCTAGCTAGGACGCTCGCCCCGAGGCAGGCGCGCCGACGCGTACCTCGCGTATAGTGGGCCTGGGCTCGCGCCCCCCCGTGACATGGCGATGAATGCGCTGACGCCCAGGGAGGCTCCCCTTCGCGATCACGCGAGCCTCCGTGGGGCTCAGAGTCGTCACGCGAGCATCCTACCCTACACGGCACGCCGGCTGCGATCCCTCGTCGTGCCGCTACTCTGCGTCGCGCTGGCCGCGCGCGCGGAGGCGATCGGTCCCACCGTCATCACGCGCGTCGACGATCTCATCGACGCGCCGCGGGCGCTCTTCGGGAGGACGCGCGCACAGGTCGAGGGAACGCTCGGCACCCCGCTCGCGGTGCGCCAGCGGGCGCTGCCCGGTCTGCTCCACCCGGAGGTCGTCGAGACGATCCGCGAGCTCGCCTATGAGGGGGCCAGGATCGGCGTCTCGGCATCCACCGCGCTGCGGCGGGTGGAGATCACGACGCCGACGTACGATCTGCCTCACGGCCTCAGCGTCGGCGCCACCCGGCGGCACGTCGAGGAGACGCTCGGCGAGCCTCAGGAGCTCACCGAGGGACGCTACCTCTACCTCTACTCCGACGGCTACCCTGACACGGTCGAGGTCTACTTCCGGGACCATCGCGTCTACCGGATCGAGTGGAACTACTGGACCGAGTGATCCCCGCCCGCGATCAATGATCAATAGATGCCCGAGGGGAACCAGCCTCCCTGCGGCTCGCGATACTCCCCCATCGCCATGAGCGTCATCGGCTTCTCGACGCGCAGGCCCTCGTCCAGGCACCAGCGGAAGAGTCCCGCCTGTCGCGTCGGCACGAGGAAGGCGAGCGGCGCGCGGAGCGCCGCGGCGACGCCCGCGAGCAGCGCGCGCAAGTCCTCCTCGGTCTCGGCGACTCCCCACGCGAGGCTCCCGGCGTAGACCGCGTACGTGAACGCGACGACACGGCCGCCGCGTACCGCGGCCAATGGCCTGAAGAACCCGATCCCGTCGCGCAGGTCCACGCTGCGGTCGAACCCGTGGACGCGCTCGTGGAGGTGGGCGCATTCCGCGAGCCGTTCGAGGCCGAACGGACGCACATCGACGCCGGCGGGAGGCGCGCCCCGCGGGGTCCCCGCCATCCGGGCCAGGGGCTCCTTCGCCTCGAACCCGAGCGACGCGTAGAGCGCCAGCGCTCCGGTGTTGTACGCCTCCTGGACGAGCCTCACGCCGACGGCGCCGCGGGCCCGCTCGAGCGCCGCGCGCATCAGCCGGCGTCCGATCCCCTGCCCCTGGAGCGCCGGCTGCACGGCGATCGCGGCCACGCCCGCGATCGGATCGCCCTCGTCCAGGAAGACGACCCCGGCCACGCGGCCGGCGCTCTCGGCGACGAGGCTGTGGATCGCCGGGAGGCGGAGGAAGTGCTCCGCGACGCGACCGGCGACCTCGAGGCTCGGAAAGCTCGAGGGAAACCCGTGCTGCGCCGCGATCCGCACGAAGGCCTCGTGGAGGATGCTCGCGCACGCCTGGGCATCGGCGGCCACGGCGCGTCTGAGTGTGATCATCCGGCCATCGTCCGTCACCAGCCGGGCGTGTGCGTGCCGAGCGGCACCGGCGGACGCGCCCAGCGGGCGGGCGTCTCCGAGAGCTTCGCCGCCGGGGCGACGTGCCTCAGCACGCCGAACGGCGCCTCGGTGGTCTGGAGATACTCGCCCACGTCGTCCACGGTGGGATCCGGGACGCGCTGGCCATCCACGCGCCCGAGCCCGTCGATCCAGCGTCCGGTCTGGGCGAGCGACACGCGCACGAGATAGCTTCCCCCTTCCCGCGCGCGCCGGGCGAGCGCGACCATCGCGCCGAAGGCCGCGAGGTATCCGGTCGCGTGGTCGAGCGCCTGCGCCGGGAGGGGCTTCGGCCGCTCCATCCCCGCCGCGACACCGCCTTCATGCGCGATGCCGCTCACCGACTGAACGATGCTGTCGAATCCTCGCCGCTCCCGCCAGGGCCCGACGTGGGCGTAGGCGCTCACCGTGACGTAGACGAGGCCCGGCCGGATCTCCGCCAGCGCCTCGGCGGAAAACCCGCGCGCCGCGAGGGCGCCGGGACGATACGACTGGCAGACGACGTCCGCCTGCCCCACGAGGGTCCGCAGCCGCTCGACGTGATCCGCGCGGCGAAGGTCCAGGCGCGCGGAACGCTTGCCGTGGCCGGTGTCGATGACGAGCCGCTCGATGCTCGCCAGGTGCTCGGCGGTGACGAGCAGGACGTCGGCTCCGTGCTCCGCGAGCGTGCGGCCGCACACGGGCCCGGCGATCACCCGCGTCAGGTCCAGGACCCGTGTCCCGCCGAGCGGCCGGTCGCCAGCGCCGCACGCCTCGGGGGGCGCGTCGCCGAGCCTCTCGATCTCGAGCAGCGGCAGCCGCGCGATCGCCGCGGCCTGAGGATGCGCCCGCCATTCCTCCGGAGCGCGCGCCATCCCGGCGCACAGGCCAGCGGCCGCGAGCGTGTCCTCCAGCTCCGCCGCCTTCCATCCGCCGACCGCGGCGGCGACCGCCTCACGCGTGGCGTCACAGCCGAGCACGCGCAGCGCGCCCTCACGGAGGTGGGGCAAGTTGCAATGGAGCAGGATGAAGCGCCCGTCGCCGGCGCGGTGGAAACCGGAGACCGGATGCCACGTGTCCCCGGGCGGCCGCCCGTCGACGCGCAGGTAGCGCTCGCTGCGGAACGCGGTCGCCGCCGCCCGCGCGTCGACGGTGACCCGCTGGCGCCGGCCGGTGCGCAGGCGCCAGAGCTCGGCGGCTGCGAGTCCCGCGGCGGCGATACTCGCCAGCGCGGCGGTCGCGATCTTGAAGTTCCCGGGCAGCATGGGATCGCCGCCCGACAGCGTGGCCTGCTCGAGCGCCCGCGGGTCCTCGCCGGCCCAGCGCCAGAGCTCGCCCAGCACCGCCGCCGCGTCAGTCACGCGCCACCACCTGCACCTTCACGTCGGTCGCGCCCGCGACCGTGCGGTAGAGGGGTCAGCGGCCGCGGTAAGTCTCGACCAGCTCGGCCGCCTGTGTCGCGCTGACCCCGGCCAGCTCGAAGGTCATCGTCATCCGGGCGAACCGGGTCGGCTCGGCGGCCATCCGGACACCTTCGATCGTCACGTCGATCCGCGTGAGCGGGATGCCGGTTTCCTGGGCGTGCATCTCGATCAGGGTGACGCCGCAGGACGAGATGCCGGCGAGGAAGGCTTCGCTGTTCGTCAGGGCGTCCGGCTGGGGCCGGGACGACGAGTCGAGCAGGAGACGCGCGCTGCGCGCGATGCTTTGAGCCCGCCCGACGACGCCGCTGCTCGACGACGTGACGCGCTCGATCTTGTCCTGGCTCACGGTGGTCCTCCTTCAGAGCAGGTAGCGCCGCAGCTGATGGGCGGCGGTGAGATAGCGGCCGGCGGCGAGCCGGACAAAGAGCAGCGAGGCCATGGCGGTGCCGGCCGCGAGCATGAACATGACCATGATCTGGTACCCGATGGCCACGAGCGGCGAGGAGCCCGCGAGGATCTGCCCCGTCATCATGCCCGGCAATTGCACCACCCCCACGGTCATCATACCGTTCACCGTCGGGATCATCGCGGCCCGCAGTGCCGCGCGCACGAGCGGCTGCACCGCCTCGCGCCCGGAGAAGCCGAGGGCCAGCATCGTCTCGACCTCGGGGGCGCGGCTCCGGAGGTCGCCCTGCAGGCGGTCGCCCGCGAGGGCGGCGCTGGTCATCGCGTTGCCGAGGATCATCCCGGCGATCGGGATGACGTACTGGGGCTCGTACCACGGGCGCACGCGCACGACGACGCCGATCACGTAGGCGAGCGTCACCGCCGTCGAGACCGTGAGGGCCAGCGCCGCGATCTGGTGCCCGCCGGGGATCGGCTTCGCGAGCCGCGACACCGCCGCCTGCGTCGCGACGGCCGTCATCACCGCGACGACGAGCACGACCAGGTACCAGCGCGCCGCCGAGAACACCGCGGCGAGGATGAGGCCGACCAGGTAGAGCTGGACGATCGTGCGGACGGAGCCGACGAGGAGGTCGCGTTCGAGGCCGAGCCCCTGGCGCAGGGAGACCAGGACGACCACGCCCACGAGGAGCAGCGCCAGGCCGAGCTGACCGAGCGAGAGGTCGATCACGCTCGACGCGCCGCTCATGGCTTCGCGGGCACGGCACGCGGAGACTCGCCCGCCAGGAACGCCTGAAGCCGCGCGTCGCCGATCGCGGACGCGCCGCCGTCCAGGCGCTCGTAGGCCTCGACCCGTCCCCGGACCAGGAACAGGAGCGAGCCGCCCAGGTGTCGGACGAGCTCCGGCTGGTGCGTCACCGCGACGATGCTGAGACGGCGCGCCTCCCGCGCGCGCGAGATCGTCTCGACGACCAGCGCCGCGTTCGGCGGGTCCAGCGCGGACGTCGGCTCGTCGAGCAACAGGGCCTGCGGGTCGCGGAGGAGGGCGCGCGCGATCGTCACGCGCTGCTTCTCGCCGCCCGAGAGCGTGGCAGCGTCCCGGTCGAGGAAGAGCGGCTCGAGCCCCACCTCGATCAGGACCTCGCTCAGGCGCGCCTCGGAGAAATCGCCCGGCGTGCCGGCGGGCCGGAGCCAGAGGTTGTCGCGGACCGTCCCCTCGAAGAGCACGGGCGTCTGCATGACGAGCGCGGCCCGGCGGCGGAGCTCGCGCGGGTCGAGCGATCGGACGTCACGGCCGTCGAAGCGCACCGTGCCGGCCGTCGGTTCCTCGAGCCGGTTCAGGCACCGGAGCAGCGTGGACTTGCCCGAGCCCGACGGTCCGACGAGCGTGAGCGCGCCGCCCCGCGCCATGTTCAGGGACACGTCCGTCAGGACGGACACGGCGGGCCGCCCGCGATCGCCCGGGTATGCGAGCGTGAGGTGCTCGACCGCGACGATCGGATCGCTCACCTCACCGCCTCGGCGCGCTCGAGCCAGAACCCCATGCTCATGTCGCGATACAGCGTGAGTGCGGCGCGCAGGTGCTCCTCCGCGTCGCGTTGCTTGCCTAAGCCGAGGTCGAGCCTGGCGAGGGCGAGCCGGCAATGCGCGGCTTCCGGTCGCATGCCGAGCTTCGTGGCGACCTCGAGGGCCTCCGGCAGCCGCCCGCCGCCGGCGCGGCCGGCATTCTCGAACGCCAGGATCTCGGTGTCCAGCCGGAGCAGGGGCGCGAGGTACCCTTTGGCGTGGCGCGCCGCGACGGCGGCGAGCCCCGCGGCGACCGCGGTTCGCGCCTCCTCGAGGCGACCGGCGACGAGGTAGGCATACGCGGGCACGGTCCAGTGACGTGTCCACAGAAGGTCGAATGAGCCGGTGGACCGCTCGAGCGCACGCCGGAGATGGTCCAGGCCCCGCTCACGCTCGCCGCGGAGCAGATACGCCCACGCCAGGTAGAGTCCATTGGCCTTGAGGCCGTGGACGAGGTCGTGCTCGTGCGAGGTCGCCAGGCCGCGTTCGAGCACGCCGACCGCCGCCTGGAGATCGCCGCGCATGATGTGGACGTAGCCGAGGAACGCGCCCGCGATCGTCATGCTCGATGGATGCCGGAGGATCTCGGCCATTCGGAGCGCCGCGTTGGCGGAGGCCAGCGCCCGGTCGAAGTCGCCCGCCGCCGCGTGCACCTCCGCTCCCCAAGCGCAGAGGCTCGTGTAGATAGGGAACGCGAGCGCGCCATCGTCGGAGGTCGGGTCCGCGTCGGCGAACAGCGCGACGCCCGCCTGGAACTCGCCGCTCGCCTCGGCAAGCCGCCCGAGATCGCGACACGCCAAACCCGCGATGTACTGTGCATAGCTGCGGGTCCGCAGATCGGACGGGTCGGCGCGTTGAGACGCCTCGCGCGCCTTTTCGATCGCCGACGCGAGCGTGCCCGGAATGACGCCCGTCATCGTGACCGCCTGGGCCTGCCGCACCTGGACGCGAGCGAGCCGCGGCCCGTCATCCAGCAGGCGGGCGAGCGCCTCCGACCGCTCGGCGAGCGCCGGGACGTCGTCGAGCCGACCGGTGGAGATGCGGGTGGACCACAACTCTAGAAGCGCGTCGAGCTTGAGGGCTCGGTCCATGCGGTCACCGAGGTGATCGAGCGCTTCGATCGCCGCCTCGTAAAACGCGGCGCCGCTCTTGAAGCGGGCCTGGGCGAGCGCCTTCTCGCCCGCCTGGTAGAGATAGCGCGCGGCCCGCTCCCATGCCTCGCCACGCAGCGCGTGGTGGGCGAGCAGCTCGACCTTCTCCGCGACACGGTCAGTGAATTGCCGCTCCATCTCACTGAGCACGCGCCCGTGGAGCGTCCGACGACGCTCCCTCAGGAGGCTCTGGTACGCCACTTCGAGCGTGAGGGCGTGCTTGAAGGTGTACTCGAGCTCAGGGAAAAGACTGGTCTCGTAGAGGAACTCCGCGGCCTGGAGCTGCGTGAGACCCCGGCGCACGTCGTCGACGGGCTGGCCGGCGACGGCCTCGAGCAGCGAGACCGCGACGTCCTTGCCAATGACGGCGGCGGACTGCAACAGCTGCTTCACCACCGCAGGCAAGCGGTCGATGCGCGCGGCCAGCACGGCCTGGACGGTCGCGGGCACCTGGGTCGCCTCCACCGGCGTGGCCAGAGTGTAGGCCCCGCGCGCGCCGACGAGGACGCGCAACTCGACGAGCGTGCGCACGCTCTCTTCGAGGAAGAAGGGGTTGCCGTCTGTGCGCTCGATGAGGAGCCGCTTGAGGGGACGGAGGGCCGGCGCGCTCCCGAGGAGCGCCTCGAGGAGTTGCTCCGCGCTGTCCGGAGTGAGCGGATCGATCCGGAGCTGGGTATAGTAGCTCTTGCTCCCCCACCCGTGGCGATACTCGGGTCGGTAGTTGACGAGCAGGACGATGCGGGCCGTCGGCAGGCTCTCGACGAGACTGTCGAGGAGCGTCTGGGTCTCGGCGTCGATCCAGTGCAGGTCCTCGAACACGAGGAGCAGTGGCTGGACCTGGCTCTCGCGGAGCACGAGGCGCTTGACGGCCTCGAGCGCTCGCTGGCCGCGCTCGGCGGGCGTCAGCGCGCTCCACTCAGGGGCGTCGCCGGCGACGTCGAAGAGCCCAAAGAACGCCGGCAGGAGCGGCCGCAGGGACTCGTCCAGGGTCAGGATCTTCCCAGTCAGCTTCTCGCGGATCGCCCGCGCGTCGTCCCGGTCGTCGATCTTGAAGTACGCCTTCAGCATCTCGACGACGGGCAGATAGGACGTCGCCTTGCCGTACGAGACTGAGAAGCTCTCCACCACGAGCCAGCCCTCCGCGTGGCGCGAGTG
>QHSZ01000375.1 GCA_003220595.1 Candidatus Rokuibacteriota bacterium
CCACGAGCTGGTGAAGAAGTACAACCTGGGCGTCTAGCGGCGACGCCCGGCCGTCCTCAAGCCATCGCCGACGGCACGACGATCTCGTCCTTCGAGCGAACACGCGACGCCATCATCGGGGTCCTCCTTCGACCCGCTGACGACGATAGTCAGTAGCGGATGCCCTGCTCCACCCAGCAAGGCGATGGCAGCAGTTCTTCTTCTCGATACCCACGCCGCCGCGTTATGCTGACCGCGTTCGATCTTCCACCAGGAGGTTCTCGATGAGGAGCACACGGAAGTGGTTGCCCATCACAGGGTTGAGCGCCATTCTCCTTCTCAGTACTGTCGCTATCGGGTTCAGTCAGGGCCCTGCCACGCCGAAGCGCGATCCCGAACGACATCCCCATATCCGTGCCGCCATGCGGGATCTTCGGCAGGCGGCGAACCAACTCGAACACGCCGACCACGACTTCGGGGGGCATCGCGCCAAGGCGCTAGAACTCGTCAAGCAGGCGTCGGGAGAGCTCCGCGAGGCGCTCGAGTGGGCAAAGGCACACCCGGGACGAAAAAGTAGTGCGAGATGATGACATCTCGAACCAGTGGAGCGTCGAGGTGAGCGCGACAGCTCGTGTCCCGCCGCTCGCGGGAGGCAGTGGCTGTCGCGCCCGGTAGTGGGATCGCTGGGATCCCGGTCGCTCAGGGCGCTCAGGCCGAGGCGCTCATCCAGTTCGCGCGCGAGCAACAGCCCGGCGACTCTTAACGCGTGTAAGGTTCAAATACGCCAACATTGAATCCCTCCCGGCTCACGAGGTGAGACTGGTTGCTCGGCGGCCCGAAGGTGCTCCTGTCGTGACCCTATTTCATCGCCATTGAAATCGCGCTGTACACCATGTTCTTCAGGATGGTGCGATAGTAGACGCGCTTGCTGGGCGACTGCATCATATAGACGACGAACATGTCCTCCTTCGGATCGACCCAGAAGTAGGTGCCGCCCGCGCCGCCCCAGTTGTACTCGCCAACCGAGCCTTCCACCGGCGACACGCCGGCGTCCTTGCGCACGGCGAAGCCGAGGCCGAAGCCGAAACCTGGCCCCGGCAGGTAGTACGGCCCAGGGGTGATGACCGAGCCGAGATGGTCGCTCGTCATGTACGCGACGGTCTTCGGTCCGAGGATGCGCTTGCCGTCGAGCCTGCCGCCATTCATCAGCATCTGCAAGAACCGCGCGTAGTCCATCGTCGTTGAGACCATTCCACCGCCACCCGACTCGTACCTCCCCTCGATGCGCGGATCGCCGAACTCGCTGCCGGGGCCGATCGTGCGATCGTTCGCGAACGGCTCCGCGACGCGCCCCTGCTTGGCCTCGTCGGTGACGTAGAACGAGGTGTCTCTCATGCCGAGTGGATCAAGGATCCTTTCCTTCTCGAAGCGATAGAGCGTCGTGCCCGAGACCACCTCGATCACGCGCCCGAGGACGTCCGTCGCGTGACTGTAGTCCCACGTCGTGCCCGGCTGGTAGCCGAGCGGCAGGCTCGCAAGCTGGTCGATGAGCTCGGCGTTCGTGATGCTGGGATCGCGGCCCACGTTCTTCTCGAGGTATGCACGCTTGGCCGGCGTGTCGCCGAAAAAGCCGTACGTGAGGCCGGCGCTGTGACGGAACAGATCGTGGATCGTCATCTCCCGCACGACGGGCACGAGCTCCTCAGTTTTCGTCCCGTCTGCCGCGGCCTTCTCGACGGCGACATTCATGGTCTTGCCGAGCTGCGGAATGTACTTCGACACCGGATCGCCGAGCGCGAGCTTACCGTCCTCGACCAGCATCATCGCTGCGACCGACGTGATCGGCTTCGTCATCGAGTAGAGGCGGAAGATCGTGTCCTTCGTCATCGGCGTCTTCGTCTGCGGGTCGCGCATGCCGACGGCCTCGAACCACGCGATGCGGCCGTGGCGCGCGACGAACACAATCGCGCCGGGGATCTCGCCCTTCTCGACGTCGTTGCGGAGTGTCGTCATGAGATGCCTGAGTCGCTCGGACGACAATCCGACTTGCTCGGGCGTGGCGGTCGGCAGGCCCTGCGCGTGTGCGAGCGCGACGGTGAGTAGCACCAACAACGACGCGAGCCACGTGAACTTCGTCTTCATGGTGTCACTCCGGTCGCGCCTTCCAGGCACGGAATATAAAGTGAGCTTCCCTCTCGGGCGCCCGCGACGGTCGCCGCGTTGCTCGGCTGTTACGATCGGGCGTGCGGCATCTCTCCAGAGCCGGGCCGGTGTGCTGCCAGAAGCGCAGCGCAACCTTAGCCGGTCGGTGCGGAGTGGTCAACCGCCTTGACAACCGCTAGGTGGGCGCAGATTCCGGGATACCGCTCGGCGACCAAGCGCCGGTGTGGCCGGCGCGTGGTAAGTACGTAGCGTCAGATGACCCTGTCCGCCTTGAGCCGCTCCAGGTCCGCGGGGCCAAGCGACAACCACTCCTTGTAGATCTCGCCATTGTGCTGGCCCAGCAGCGGCGCGGGCCGTACCTGGGTCGACGACTCCGAGAGCTGCACGGGGTTCGCCGGCATGGTGAACGAGCCCCAGCCCGGATGCTCGATGGTGGTGACCATGCCGCGCGCGATCAGGT
>QHSZ01000122.1 GCA_003220595.1 Candidatus Rokuibacteriota bacterium
CGGTGCGAGCTGAGTGGCGTCGCGCCACGAGGCGAGCGGTGAGATGGGTCGGTGGCGGTGCGAGCTGAGTGGCGTCGCGCCACGAGGCGAGCGGTGAGGAGGGTAGGGCCATGAGCGACACGAACCTGGTGCTCGGCGGCAAGGAGTTCTCCTCGCGCCTCATCGTCGGCACGGGGAAGTACTCGTCCATGGACGTCATGAAGGAGGCGCACGAGGCGTCCGGCGCGCAGATCATCACGGTCGCGCTCCGGCGCGTCAGCCTGCCGACGGGCGAATCGCTCCTGGACCACCTCGACACCACGCGCTACACGCTGCTCCCGAACACCGCCGGCTGCTACACCGCCGACGAGGCGATCCGCACCACGTACCTCGCGCGCGAGGCCGGGCTCGGCGAGATGGTGAAGCTCGAGGTCATCGGCGACTCCCGCACGCTCTTCCCCGACGTCCAGGGGCTCCTCGAGGCCACGAAGACGCTCGCGCGCGACGGGTTCGTCGTCATGCCCTACACGAACGACGACCCGGTGACGGCCAAGCGGCTCGAGGACGCGGGCGCCGCGTGCGTGATGCCCCTCGGCGCGCCGATCGGCTCCGGCCTCGGCATCCGGAACCCGTACAACATCAAGATCATCCTCGAGACCGTGACGATCCCCGTCATCGTCGACGCCGGGGTCGGCACGGCATCCGACGCCGCGATCGCGATGGAGCTCGGCTGTGACGGCGTGCTCATGAACACCGCGATCGCCGGCGCCCGGGATCCCGTCGAGATGGCGCGGGCGATGCGGCTCGCCGTCGAGGCCGGGCGCCTCGCGTACCGGTCGGGGCGCATCTCGAAGAAGCTCTACGCGACCGCGTCCTCGCCGCTCGAGGGCGTGCCCGATTGGACGAGCTGAGGCTGACCCTCGTCACCGACCGCACCCAGACCCGGGGGCGTGAGCTGCTCACGGTCGTGGGCGAGTGTCTCGCGGCGGGGCTCCCCGCCGTGCAGGTGAGAGAAAAGGACCTCGGCGCCGCCGAGCTCGCGCTGCTCTGTCGCCGCCTGCGCGGCCTCACGCTCGACACCCGGGCGCTCCTCATCGTCAACGACCGCGTGGACGTGGCGCTCGCCGTCGGCGCCGATGCCGTCCAGCGAACCTCCACGTCGCTTCCCGTGAAGGACATCCGGGCGCTCGTGGAGGCGCGGCTGCGTATCGGCGCCTCGGTTCACTCGCTGCCCGAAGCGCTCGAGGCCGAGATCAACGGCGCCGACTGGCTGGTCTTCGGCCCGGTCTACGAGACCCCCTCGAAGCGCGCGTACGGCGCGCCCCAGGGCCTCCAGAAGCTCGAGCGCGTCGTCTCCGCCGTGCGGATCCCGGTGATCGCCATCGGTGGGATCACCGCCGAGCGCGTCCCCGAGGTGAGGCGCGCGGGGGCGCACGGCGTCGCCGCGATCGCGGCCATCCTGGCGGGGGACTCACCGGCGGACGCGACCCGGCGGTTCCTCGACGCGCTGGGGACGTCGTGAGGGTGCTGGTCGTCGGCGGCGGGATCATCGGCTGCGCGACCGCCTACGAGCTGGCGAAGGCGGGCGCCGGCGTCGTGCTGTTCGAGCGCTCGACGCCGGGCGCCGAGGCCTCGAGCGCCGCGGCCGGGCTCCTCGCCCTGCACGGTGAGCCGGCCCAGTCCGAGCTCGCCCGGTTGAAGCTCGCGAGCTGGCGGCTCTACCCGGACGTCGTGCGGGAGCTGCGCGAGCTCACGGGCATCGACGTCGAGCACGTGACGCACGGGACGCTCTACCCGCTCGCCCGCGGCGAGGCTGCGCCCGCGCCGCCGGCGGGCGGATCGGATCTCGGCATCGAGGTGCTCGAGGGGAAGGACCTCCACGGCCTCGAGCCGGCGCTCTCACCGCGGATCGAGCGCGCGGTCTTCCTCCGTGACGACCACTGGCTCAACAACCAGCGGCTCGTGATCGCCTACGCCCAGGCGGCGGCGCGCGCGGGCGTCGACATCCGCCCGGGCTCGAACGTGTCGCGCGTGCTGGTCGAGGCGGGCCGCGCGCGCGCCGTGGAGGCCGACGGCGAGCGCGTGAGCGGCGACGCGGTGCTCCTGGCCGCGGGCGCGTGGACGTCGGAGCTCACCGCACCCCTGGGCGTCGGCCTCACGATCGAGCCGCGCCGCGGCCAGATGCTCGCGCTCGTCCATACGCCACCCGTCCTCACGTACTGTGTCGACGGCGAGGTGTACCTGGTGCCGCGGCCGTCGGGCGAGTTGCTGATCGGGGCGACGGTCGAGCGCGCGGGGTTCCAGCGCGCGGTGACGGCGGAGGGGATCCAGTCCCTCCTTCAGCGGGCGCTCGAGCTGGTTCCCTCGCTGGCCGGGCTCCCGATCGCGCGCACCTGGTGCGGCTTCAGGCCGTGGGCGCCGGACGGCCTGCCCGTGCTCGGCCCGTGGCCGGCGATCGAGGGGCTCTGGCTCGCGACGGGGCACTTCCGGAACGGCATCCTGCTCGCGCCGATCACCGCCCGGCTCATGACCGACTGGCTGACAACCGGCAAGCCCAGCGTCGAGGTGGGCGACTTCCTGCCCGAGCGGTTCGCGCGGCGCTGAGCCCCGGGCTCAGCGCGCCTCGCCCGACTTCTTGATGTCGAGCATCGGCGGCAAGAGCCCCTCGTGCTCGAACTCGGCGACCTGGGTGATGTTGTTCATGCGCCCCACGATCTCCTGGATCTGCTGGGCGCCCTCGCGGGCGCGCTCGATCCACTGGGCATCCTCGGTCCCCGGCGGGAGGCGCTTGCCGACCAGGCTGAGCCCGCCGAGAACGATCGTCAGCGGGTTGTTGATCTCGTGCGCCGCGGCGCGCGCCAGAAGGGTGATCGCACGCAGCTCGACGCTCTCGCGGCGCGCCGTCTCGGCGGTCTGGCTCTCGACCACGTCGCGGAAGAGGTAGGCGCCGAGCCCGATACCGATGAAGCTCGTGAGCAGGAAGGGGAGGGCGAGCGGGTAGAAGAGCTTGAGCCCGGTCTCGCCCAGCACCGCGAACGAGATGAACGTGGCGGTGAACCCGGCGCCCGCGAGGGTGAGCGCGTGGCGGGCTCGCACGCCGCCGTCATGGCGCGCCCACATGTGGACCAGGCCCGCCGCCGCGGCGGTGCCGACGATCCCGAGGACGCCCGCCAGCGCGCCGGCGCCGCCGAGCCAGGCGCGGTAGCCCGCGGCGACCGCGGCGGCGAGGGTCACGGCTGGCCAGCCCTCGACGAGCCCGATCAGCGCGATCGGCACCGCGCGGGCGTCGATGAAGTCGCCCTCGCTGCTCACCCGGATCCGCGAGATCATCAAGAGCACCGCGAGCACGCCGAAGGCGAGGCCGCTGACGGCCTGATGCGCCTTGGAGTGGAGCCGGGCCCACGGCCCCCGCCAGCGGAAGGTGTAGGAGTAGAAGACGAGGCCGAGGACGAGGACGCCGGCGGCCTCCAGGACGTGATGGAATTCCATGTTTTTACTCCCACCCCTCCCGCACTATGGTATGCCCAACAGGGCATTTCCCAGAGGGGAGTCAGCCACCGCGATGTACGGCAAGACCAGTATCGAGTTCCCTCGGCGCGTCGTCTGCCTGACGGCCGAGACCGCCGAGATCGCCTTTCTGGTCGGGGCGGGCGACCGCGTCGTCGGCGTCCCGGGCACGGCGCGGCGGCCCGAGGCGGTCCGCGAGAAGGCGCGCGTCGGCGGCTTCACGACCTTCCGCCTCGACAAGATCCTCGCGCTCGAGCCCGACCTCGTCCTCGCGTTCTCCGACCTCCAGAAGGACGTCGTGCGCGACCTGATCGGCGCCGGCGTGGCGGTGCTGTGCACGAACCAGCGCTCGTTCGACGACGTGCTGCGCGCCATCCTCGTGATCGGGGGCGCGCTCGGCTGCGAGGCGGCGGCGCGCGGGCTGGTCCAGGACATGAGCGACGAGGTCCGGCAGATCCGCGAGTACTCGGCGGTATGGCCCGACCGGCCGCGGGTCTACTTCGAGGAGTGGCACGACCCTCTCATCGCGGGGATCCGCTGGGTCTCCGAGCTGATCGAGATCGCGGGCGGCCGTGACGTCTTCGCCGAGCTGCGCGATCGGCACGCGGCGTCAGGGCGCGTCGTGTCACCCGAGGCGGTGGTCGAACGCGATCCGCAGATAATCCTGGCGTCCTGGTGCGGGAAGCCCGTGGACCGCGGGCAGATCGTCGGGCGCCCGGGCTGGGAACGGATCTCCGCCGTGAAGGCGGGCCAGCTCCACGAGATCGAGGGCGAGGACATCCTGGCTCCGGGGCCCTCACTGATGGCCGGTCTCCGCCGCATCCACGAGGTGATTCAGGCTTTCCAGGCGGCTTAAAATTGATCAGCCGGAAAAGTTTGGGGCAGGGACGAGCCCGCGCTAGCATTAGGGCCTCCCCGGCCCCGGGGAGCCTGAGGACTGATGAAAGACCTTGCGCAGATACGACCTGAAAGCTTCTTCGCCGACCGCTTCAACGTGACAGCCTCCCTCATGGAAAAGGTCCTAGGCTCGAGCCTCATCGGGCGGGTCGACGACGCCGACATCTACCTCGAGTACTGTATCAACGAGGACCTGCAACTCGAGGAAGGAGCGGTTAAAAAGGCGTCCCGTCACGTGAGCCAGGGCGCCGGCGTCCGCGCGCTCTCCGGGACGCGCACCGGCTACGCCCACACCGACGACATCTCGATCCAGAACCTCGAGGAGGCGGCGCGCCAAGCGCGCGCGATCGCCGACCGCGCCAGCGCCTCGACGGCCGTCGCCGTGCCATCGCGCGGCAAGCCCCACGATCTCTATGCGCTCAGCGAGCCGCCGGTCGTCACCGAGCTCACGAGGAAGCTCGACCTCCTTCGGAAGGTGGACGCGGCCTGCCGGGCGGCGGACCCGCGTGTCAGGCAGGTGATCGTCTCGCTCTCGAGCGAGCAGGTGGTCATGCTGATCGCGACCGCGACCGGCTGGACGGTCGGCGACATCCGCCCCCTCACGCGGCTCAACGTCACCGCGATCGCCGAGGAGGGCGGCAGGCGCGAGATGGGGTCCCACGGTGGCGGCGGCCGCGTGCCCCTCGAGTTCTTCCTCGAGGCCGACCGCTGGCGGCGCTTCGCCGGGGAGGCGGCGCGCCAGGCCGTGTTGAAGCTAGGCGCCGTGAACGCCCCGGCGGGCGCCATGACGGTCGTTCTCGGGCCGGGCTGGCCGGGCATCCTCCTGCACGAGGCCGTGGGGCACGGGCTCGAGGGCGACTTCAACCGCAAGGGCACCTCGGCGTTCGCCGGCCGCATGGGGCAGAAGGTCGCCTCCGAGCTCGTCACGGTCGTCGACGACGGGACGCTCGCGAACCGCCGTGGCTCGCTCAACGTCGACGACGAGGGCACCCCGACGGGGCGCACCGTGCTGATCGAGAAGGGGATCCTCAGGGGCTACATGCAGGACCGGCTGAACGCACGGCTCATGGGCATGACGCCCACCGGCAACGGGCGCCGCGAGTCCTACGCCCACCCGCCGATGCCCCGCATGACCAACACCTTCATGCTCGCGGGCGAGGACGCTCCCGAAGACATCATCCGCTCGGTCAAGCGCGGCCTCTACGCCGTCACCTTCGGCGGCGGTCAGGTGGACATCACCAGCGGCCGGTTCGTCTTCTCCGCGAACGAGGCCTACCTGATCGAGGACGGCCGTGTCGGGGCGCCGGTCAAGGGCGCGACCCTCATCGGCAACGGGCCCGAGGCGCTCACGCGCGTCTCGCGCGTCGGCCGCGATCTGGCGCTCGACGAGGGCGTGGGCACGTGTGGCAAGGATGGCCAGTCGGTGCCGGTGGGCGTCGGGCTGCCGACGACGCGGATCGACGACATGACCGTGGGCGGGACCGCCGTATGAAATTCGAGCTGCTGGCCTCGGTGCTCAAGCGCGCGCTCGAACGCGGCGCGACCGCCGCCGACGGCTTCGTCATGGAGGAGAGCGAGGGGAGCGCCTCGGTCCGGATGGGCGAGGTCGAGACCGTCACCCACGCCCATGACCAGCGGCTGTCGCTCCGGGTGTTCGCGGGGCGCGCGTCGGCCGCGGCCTCGACGTCCGACTTCTCCCGCGACTCGCTCGAGCGTCTCGTCGACGAGGCGACCTCCCTCGCCAAGGTGACCGCGGAGGACCCCTGCGCCGGCCTCCCCGACCCGCAGGAGCTGATCGCCCGCGCGCCCGACCTCGACCTCGAGGACACGGCCGGCGAGGAGCTCACGCCCGAGCAGAAGGTCGAGCTCGCGCGGCAGTGCGAGGCGGCGGCGCTCGCGAGCGACCCGCGGATCACCAACTCCGAGGGCGCCGAGCACCACGACCGCCGGACCCACTACGCCTACGCGACCTCCCACGGGTTCGCCCAGGGCTACGGGGCGACGCGGTTCGACGTGAGCGTGACGCCGGTCGCCACGCAGAACGGCGACATGCAGCGCGACTACTGGTCCTCGAGCGCGCGCAAGCGCCTGCGCCTGGAGGACCCCGCCGCCGTTGGGCGCACGGCGGCCCGGCGCGCGCTGCGGCGGCTCGGGGCGCGGAAGATCAAGACCGTCGAGGTCCCCGTGGTCTTCGACCCGGAGAGCGCGGCGAGCCTCGTGCGCGCGCTCGCGGCCGCCGCGAGCGGCCCGAGCCTCTACCGCCGCTCCTCGTTCCTGCTCGACCGGCTCGGTGCCAAGATCGCCTCCCCCGTCGTGACGATCGTGGACGATCCGCTGATCCCGGGCGGGCTCGGCTCGCGCCCGTTCGACGGCGAGGGGCTCCCCACCGGCCGCACCACGCTCGTCGGCGCGGGCGTGCTCGAGTCCTACCTGCTCGACACCTACAGCGCGCGCAAGCTCGGCCTCACGTCCACGCACCACGCGTCGCGGGACGGCAGCGGCGTCTCGGTCTCGACCTCGAACCTCATGCTCCTGCCCGGACGCGACACGCCGGAGGCGCTGATCCGATCGGTGAAGCAGGGGCTCTACGTGACCGAGCTGATCGGCTTCGGTGTGAACAGCGTCACGGGCGATTACTCACGCGGCGCGGCGGGCCTCTGGATCGAGGGCGGCGAGCTCGCGTATGCGGTGGAGGAGGTCACGGTGGCGGGCAACCTGCTCGAGATGTTCGCGACGATCGAGGCCGTGGCCGACGACCTGACGCTGCGCGAGCGCACGGTGGCGCCGACGCTCAAGATCGGCCGCATGGTGGTGGCGGGGCACTAGAACTCGATGATCATCGACAGCCATTGTCACCTGCACGACCCGGCCTACGCCGACCTTCGCGAGACGCTCCGGACTGCGTTCGCCCACGATGTCTGGGGCGTCGTGGCGGTCGGCGTCGACCCGGGGACGAACGCGCGGACCCTGGCCGCGGCCGCGGCCGCGCCAAAGGCGGTCTGGCCGTGCCTCGGGTTTCATCCCGAGGCCCCGGCGCTGACCGACGAGGACCTCGCGCGCGTCGAGGCGCAAGTCGCCGAGCATCACTCCCGCATCGTCGCCCTCGGCGAGATCGGCCTCCCGTGGTACTCCCTCGAGGGGGCGGTCGACGCGGCGGCGCTCATGGCCCGCGGACGCGAGCGCCTCCATCGGCTGCTCGAGCTGGCCGCGCGCTGGGATCTCCCGGTCGCCCTGCACGCTCCCCACGGCGCGGCGGTGGGCGCCCTCGAGGCGCTCTTGCGTCACGGCATCGAGCGCGCGGTCTTCCACTGGCACAAGGCCCCGGAGGAGGTGACCCGCGAGATCGTGAGCGCCGGCTACTTCGTCTCGGTGACGCCCGAGGTCGTCTACCGCGAGCGCGACCGCGAGCTCGTCCAGGCTCTCCCGCTCGAGTCGCTCCTGGTCGAGAGCGACGGCCCGTGGACGTACCGCGGCGAGTTCGAGGGGCTCCCGTCCGGGCCCTGGTTCGCGAGCCGCGTCGCCGAGGAGGTCGCGAAGCTCAAGCAGATGCCGGTCGAGGACGTGATGCACCAGCTCTCGACCAACGCCTGCAGTCTCTTCGATCTCGTCTGGGCGTGAGCCAGGCGGCAGTGCAAGCCGAGCGGCACCAGGTCCCCCTGCGCGCTGGCTCGCTTGCGCTCGCCCTGCACCTCCCGGACGCCGCGGAGCGGATGCCCTGTGTCATCGCGTGCCACGGCCTCTCAGCCTCGAAGGACAGCGACAAGTACCTGCTGCTCGGTGCTGCGCTTCCCCGGGCGGGGCTCGCGCTGGCGCGGTTCGACTTCCGCGGATGCGGGGAGTCCACGGGCCGCGAGGACGAGACGACGGTCGGCACGCGGATCGACGACGTCCGCGCGGTGCTGGAATTCCTCGGCGCGCATGGGCGTCTCGACGGACGTTTCGGCCTGCTCGGCTCGAGCCTGGGCGGCTTCGTCGCCCTCCACGTCGCCGCCGAGCGTGGCGACGCGATCCCGGTCGTGACGTGGAACGCGCCGGCCGATCTCGAGGACCTGGGGGAGGGCGGGGAGCACCCCGGCATCGGCATGCCGTTCCTGCTCGAGCTCGCGACGCACAGCTACGCGCACTCGCCCGCGGGGGTCCGGCGCCACCTGGCGATCCAGGGCGAGGCCGACGACGTCGTTCCGCTGGAGCACGGCCTTGTGCTGCACGGGCGCGCCGCCCCGCCCTGCGACCTCGCGATCCTGCCGGGCGCCGACCATCGCCTCACCGACCCCGAGCACCGACGCGAGGCGGTCGCGCGGAGCATCGAGTG
>QHSZ01000087.1 GCA_003220595.1 Candidatus Rokuibacteriota bacterium
GCGCTCCTCCCGGTCGAAAAGCCCGCCAGCCATATGGGATCGGTGTGATTGACGACGGCCGGCACTCCGAAGCGCGCGATGTAGGCCGAGGCGAGGCCGGGGGAGATCGGCGTGATGTCGAGCTGGCAGGTACCGACCCGCAGGTCTCTGGCCGCCGCCGGACCGATCGCGAGGACGAGCGCAGCGACGAGAAACCCCACGATGCGGAGCGCGAAGGACCCTGCACGAACCACGCTGACGCCTCCCTTCGGCGCGGACAGAGCTTCTCCCCTTTTCGTCGGCGCCCGTGCTCAGGGGGCGACGACGCGGTTCGCCAGGACGCCGAGCTTCTCGACCTCGGCCTCGAGCTTGTCGCCGGCCTTGAGGAACTTGCCGAGCGCTGCGCCGACGCCCTCGGGCGTCCCGGTCGCGATGACGTCGCCGGGCAGGAGCGTGAAGCCCTGCGAGAGGACGGCGATGCACTCGTCGACCGGGAAGATCATCTTCGACGTGTGGCTCGACTGCCGCGTCTCGCCGTTCACGCGGAGCGCGACCGCGAGCGCCTGGGGGTCGGGAATCTCGTCGGCGGTGACGAGCGCGGGCCCCATCGGGCAGAAGGTGTCGAGGGACTTCCCCTTGAACCACTGGCCGTGTCGCTTCTGGAGATCCCGGGCCGTCACGTCGTTGACGATCGTGTACCCGAAGACGTGGCGGAGCGCGTCGGCGCGCGCGACGTCGCGGCCGGCCGTCCCGATCACCACCGCCAGCTCCACCTCGTAGTCGAGCTCTCGCGTCACCGCGTGGTGGACGATCCTGCCGCCGGGCGCCAGCACGCACTCGGGCGCCTTCGTGAAGTAGACGGGATGCGGCGGCGCCTCCGCGCCGCGCTCGGCCGCGTGCTCCTTGTAGTTGCGGCCGAGGCAGAACACGTTGCGGTGCGGCCGCGGGATCGGCGCCTCGAGCCGCGCCTTGGCGAGCGCGACCCCGAGCCTCCGCTCGACGAGGGCGTCGAGGCCCCCACGCTTCAGCAAGGCCTCGCCGTGGGCCGCCGCCTCGCGCGCGGAGGCGAGCGCGTCGGCGCCGCCCGTGATGAGCTCGTGCATGGTCTTGGGGAAGCCGGCGCGACCCCGGCGCACGGTTCCGCGCTCCCGGGCGAGGTCCGCGGCCAGAGCCGCGAGATCGAGCACGGTGTCGCCGGCTACGGCGCCGACCCGTGCCCTCGAGGATCCCTTGCGGTAGGTCACCAGGCGCACGGCTCAGCCTCCCTTGAGGAGGACGACGAGGACGCGGGCTGGCTTCCTCGTTTCGTTGAGCGACTGGTGGATCGTGCCCTTGGCCGCGTACTCGACCTCGCCCGGCTTCACCACCCGCTTGCCCCGGCCGCGCGTGACGACCGCGAACTCGCCCGCCAGGACGTAGGCGAACTCGTTGGCCACGGCCGCGTGCTCCTCGCCGCGAAACCCCGGCGGGAAGACGAACTCGATCACCATGATCTCGTCGTTGTCGAGCAGGACCTTCTCGCCGACGCTCCGCGCGCCGCCGTCGGCGCGCGCGAGCCCCGCGGCGACCAGGATGACGACGGCGAGCCCCCAGCCGATCGCACCGCGCTGTCCCACGGTGTTAGAGCGGGCGCAGCGCGGTCCGCGAGGGCAGCGGGACGCCGCGCTCGCGGGCGATCTGGTCGAGCTCCTGGGGGATCGCGAAGCGGACGTCCTCCTCCACCACGTGGACCTCGCGCACCGTGACCCCGTTGCCGCTGAGCGCCTGCACGGTCTCGCTCACCAGCGTCTCGGGCGTCGACGCGCCCGCCGTGACCCCGACGCGCCCCACCCCGGCGAGCCACTCCGGACGGATGTCGCGCACGTCGTTGATGAGGTAGGCGCGCGTGCCCGCCATCTTCGCCACCTCGACCAAGCGGTTCGCGTTCGAGCTGTTCGCGGCGCCGATCACCAGCAGCACGTCCACGTCGCTCGCGAGGCGCTTGACGGCGGCCTGGCGGTTCTGCGTCGCGTAGCAGATGTCGTCGCGCGAGGGTCCGACGATCTTGGGAAACTTGCGCCGGAGCGCCTCGATGACGTCGCGCGTGTCGTCCACGGAGAGCGTCGTCTGGGTGAGGTACGCGATCTTGTCCGGGTCCGGCACCTCGAACTTCTCGACTTCCTCGGCGCTGGCGATGACGTGGATGCGGTCCGGGGCCTCGCCGAGCGTGCCGATGACCTCGTCGTGATCCTGGTGGCCGATCAGGACGATCGAGTAGTTCTCACGTCCGTAGCGGATCGCCTCGAGGTGGACCTTGGTCACGAGCGGGCACGTCGCGTCGATCACCCGGAGACCCCGCCGCTCGGCCTCGCGCCGGACCTCGGGGGAGATGCCGTGGGCGCTGAAGATGACGGTCGCCTGGTCCGGCACCTCGTCGAGCTCGTCCACGAAGATCGCGCCCTTCGTGCGGAGCTCCTCGACGACGTGCCGGTTGTGGACGATCTCCTTGCGCACGTAGACTGGCGGCTGGCAGACCGACAGCGCCAGCTCGACGATGTCGATGGCCCGCTCAACGCCGGCGCAGAAGCCGCGCGGCCCGGCCAGGAGGATCTCGGCGATGTTGGACTTCATCTGGGCCCCCTCACTGGAAATAGTACGACACCCCGACCACACCCACGTGCGACTCCCAGCCACGGTTGGGCCGCGAGGTGTTGCCGTTGGAGTTGTGCTCGAAGCGGTACCCGGCGTAGACCGCGGTCGAGTCGGCGACGAAGACGGACACGCCCACGCCGCCCCAGAGGAGGAACGAGAGGTCCGAGTCGATCTCCCGCACGCGGAGGTCGGTGCCGCCCGCCGCCCCGGCGAGCTCCGCGTATGGCACGAGGCGCCCGAGCCCCAGGAAGTGGTAGCGCGCGACCGCGGCGACGCCGCCCCAGAAGGCGGGCTTCGGCTCCGTGTAGCGCTGGTAGAGGGGCTCGACGCCGAGCTCGAGCGCGCCCTGGAGCGGGCCGCCCCCACCGAAGTGGTCGAAGGGCAGGAGCGCCGCGCGGATCCCCAGGTTGAAGAACGCGACGTCGCTCTGCGCGCGGTGGCCCTCGAGGTTGAATTGCTCGCCGTAGCCGCCCTCGAACGAGAACACGTAGGTGCCCTTGGCGAAGGTCTGCTCGTTGTCGAACGCCCACGCCGGCCCGCCGAGCGCCAGGAGCGCCAGGAGCCCGGCCGCGAGCGCCGTCCGCCTGTTCATGGTTCGATCAATACCTTCAGCGCCTCGCCCTTCGCCATGAGGTCGAGCGCCTGTCGGACGGCCTCGAGCCGCATCCGATGGGTGATCAAGCCGTCGGGGACGAGCACCCCGGACTCCATGAGCTCGACCGCCCGACGGATCAGCTCGGGCGTGTGATGGAACGCCCCCAGGAGCGTCAGCTCCTCGTAGTGCGCCCGGCGTGTATCGAGCGTGATCGACGTGCCGGGCGCACAGCCGCCAAAGAATACCACGCTGCCCCCGCGGCCCGTCGCGGCGACGGCCTCTTCCCACACCTCGGGCCGCCCCGTCGCGTCCACCGCGACGTCGGCGCCGTGCCCGCCGGTCCGCGTGTGGACCTCTCCGACGACGTCGTCCGTCGCGCTCGCGTCGAGGCACTCGCCGATCCCGAGCTCCCGCACGCGCTCGAGCCGCCACCCGGCCTTGCCGACGAGCAGCACGCGCGCCTTCCGGGCGGCCGCGCAGAGCCCGAGCAGGCAGCCGAGCGGCCCCGCGCCGAAGATCACGATCGTCTGGCCGGACTCGACCCGCGCGCGCTCGATGCCGAGGAGCGCGCAGGCGAGCGGCTCGGCGAACGCGGCGCGCGCCGCGGGGAGCGAGCGCTCGAGGGGGATCACGTTCTTCGCGACCAGGCGCGGCGGCAGCGCGATGAACTCGCCGTACGCCCCGTTGACGAAGAGCAGGTCCTCGCAGAGGTTGGGCCGTCCCGCGAGACAGAGGCGGCAGTCGCCGCACGGCGCCGAGTTCGCGGCCACGACCCGGTCGCCCTCCGCGAAACGCCGCACGCCGGTGCCGACGGCGGTGACCGTCCCCGCGAGCTCGTGGCCGAAGACCGTGGGGATCCGCGGGATCATCACGGGATGGCCGCGCCGCAGCGTCTTCACGTCGGTGCCGCAGGTGAGCGCGGCGTCGATCCGCAGCACGAGCTCACCCGGCGCGGGCTCGGGCACGGGGAGCTCCTCGTGGCGGAGGTCCCCCGGGCCGTGGAAGACCATCGCCCTCACGGCGTCACGTACACCTTGAGCGCCTCGCGGCGGCGCATCAGGTCCACGCCGCGGTCGAGCGAGCCGAGCGGGATCCGATGCGTGACGAGCCGCGCCGGGGCCACGGCGCCGCTCGCGATGAGTCGGAAGGCCTCGGCGAGGTCGGCGGGCGAGGCGGAGTAGGTCGCGCTCACCGTGAGCTCGCGGTGGTAGAGCGCGTCGAGCGGGATCGGCAGCGCGTCGCCCGCGCCGCCGGCGAAGTAGTGGACGGCGCCGCCGTCGCGCAGGACCTCGGCGACCCACGGCAGCATTGCAGCACCGCCGCCGGTGACGATCACCTGGTCGGCGCCTCGCCCGAGGGAGAGCTCGCGCTGCGCCGCCGCCGCGACCTCCGCGGGGCCGGCGGCGACCGCGCCCATGCGCTTGGCCACGTCGGCGCGCTCGGCGATGGGATCGCAGCCGACGACGTTGACGCCCGCGTGGGCGAGGAGCTGGACGAAGAGGCAGCCGATCGAGCCGAGCCCGACGATCACGGTCGTGTCGCCGCGCTCGATCCGCGCGCGCCGCACCGCCCGGAGGCAGCACGCCAGCGGCTCGACGAACGACGCCGCCTCGTCGCTCACGTCCCGAGGCACGCGGAACATTGCGTGCCTGACGTTCGCCCGGGGGACGCGGACGTACTCCGCGAATCCGCCCGGGTCGAGGTTCGAGGCCTTGAACGCGAGGCACATGGACTCGCTGCCGCGCCGGCAGTAGTGGCAGGCGCCGCATGGCACGTGGTGGGCGGCGACGACGCGGTCGCCGATCGCACACTCGGCGACGCCCGCGCCGATCGCCGCGACCTCGCCCACGACCTCGTGGCCGAGCACGACGGGCACCCGCGTGCGCGGGTCCCCGATCTTGGCGAGGTCCGAGCCGCAGAGGCCGCAGCCCTTGAGGCGGAGCAGCACGTCGCCCTCACCGAGCGCGGGGCGCGGCCAGTCCTCGGCGACGAGCCGGCCGCCCTCGCGGAGGACGGCGGCCTTCATCGGCTCGGCTCGGGTGCCCGCCGTCATGCCGCGCGCGCCTGGGCGGGGCGCCCGAACCGGGCCGCGACCCAGCACCGGAGGGCGATCGCGACCTTGCGCGCCGTCGGCACGACGATGCGTTCGTCGAACACGCGGAAGCGCCGCGCCTCGATCTCCTCGAGGAGCGCCAGGTAGATCCGCCCCATGATCTCCGCCGGCACGAGCGAGCGCGCGTCGGCCTGGGGGAAGCTCTCGCGCGCGAGCCCGTAGAAGCGCCGCGCGCGCTCCGCCTGGTGGGTCATGAGCCCCACGAACGCGTCCGTGTACCGGCCCGCGCGTAGGTCCTCCGGCGTCACGCCGAACGCCCGGAGGTCCTGCCGCGGCACGTACACGCGACCGTCGCGCGCGTCGAGGCCGACATCGCGGATGATGTTCGTGAGCTGGAGCGCGGTGCCCAGGTGCACCGCGTACTCGCGCGCGCGCGGCTCCGTGTAGCCGAAGATCTCGATGCAGCAGAGGCCGACGGCGGAGGCGACGCGGTAGCAGTAGGGGTAGAGGTCCTCCGCGCTCTCGTACGCGACGCGATCGAGGTCCATTTCGACGCCGTCGACGATCGCCAGGAGCGCGTCGCGCGGGATCGCGAACGCGCGCACCGCCGCCTGGAGCCGCCGCGCGAGCTCATGCTCCGGCGCGCCGACGGGCGCGTAGCACCGGGCGATCTCCGCGCGCCAACGCGCGAGCTCGCGCCGCTGCGCGGCGGGATCGGCGCCCCCGAGGTCGGCGACGTCGTCCACCGTCCGGCAGAACGCGTAGACCGCGTAGAGGGCGTCGCGCCGCGGGCGCGGCAGCGTGAGGAACGCGTAGTAGAAGTTCGACCGGCTCTGCCGGGTGAGCCGCGCGGCGACGTCGGCGATCATGCCGTCTTCCTGGCCGCGAGCTTGACATAGCCGTGCGCGGAATACCACTCCGCCGCGTCGCGGAGCGCCTCGCGCACGTCGGTCTGCGGCAGGCCGAGCTCGCGGATCGCCTTCGCCGGGCTGAAGTACATGCGCTTGCGCGCCATGCGCACCGCGGTCAGCGCCACCCGCGGCGTGCCGCCCGTCATCCGAGCGGCGGCCTCCATGGACGCCGCCGCGAGCCAGGCGACCGCGTACGGGATCCGGAGGCGCGGCGGGCGGATCCCCGTGACCTCGGACAGCAGCAGCCCGATCTCGGCGAGCGAGAGGTTCGCGTTGCCGAGCACGTACTTCTCGCCGACGCGCCCGCGCTCGGCCGCGAGGATGTGGCCGCGGGCGACGTCGCGCACGTGGACGAGGTTGAGGCCCGTGTCGAGCGTCGCGAACATCCGGCCGTTCAGGAAGTCCACCACCATCTGGCCCGTCGGCGTGGGCTTCACGTCCCAGGGGCCGACGGGCGCCGAGGGATTCACGATCACGAGCGGGAGCCCCTGCTGGGCGAAGCCGAGCGCGACCTGCTCGGCGAGGAACTTCGAGGTCTTGTAGGGGCCGACCATGTCGCGGAGCGAGACCTCCGTGTCCTCGGTTCCCGGGGTGCCGTCCTTCGGGATGCCGAGCGCGCCGACGGTCGACGTGTAGACGACGCGGCGCACGCCGTGCTCGGCCGCCGCCTCGAGGACCGCGCGCGTGCCGCCCACGTTGGCGCGGTGGAGCGCGTCGGGATCCGGCGCCCAGAGGCGGTAGTCCGCCGCGACGTGGAAGACGGTGTCGGCCCCCCGCACGGCCCGGCGCACGGAGACGGCGTCGAGCAGGTCACCCTCGGCGATCTCGACGGGCAGCCCCGCGAGCGCGCGCCGGTCCCCGCCCGGGCGCGCGAGCACGCGCACCGCGCGGCCGTCGCCCAGGAGCTCGCGCACCAGGTTCGCGCCGACGAAGCCGGTGCCGCCGGTGACGAGTGCCTGGCTCACGCCCGCGCCCTCGCGACGAGGCCGAGAGCCCGGGCGACGGCCTTCAGCCCGGCACCGGTGCCACTCCGGAGGGTCATCGCGTCGGCGATCGCGCGCGGCCGCGCGAGCACCGCGCGCACCGCGCGGGCGGTGCGGACGCGCCCGTCGGGCTCGACGACCGCCGCGAGGTCGGCGGGGACACCGCGGTCCGCCGGGTCGCTCACGCCGCGGATCACGGCGGCGGGGATGCCCCGGGCGCGCGCCCAGGCGAGGATCACCGCCGACTCCATGTCACACGCGAGCGCGCGCGTCTCGACCCAGAGGCGCGCCTTCGCGGCCGGCGTCTCGACGACGTCGGTCACGCCCGCGAGCGCCCCGGCGCGCGGCAGGCCGGCGATCTCGACGGTCGCGAAGCGCTCGCCCGCGGGTCCGACGACGACGTCGGGCACGACGAGGTCGCCCGGGCGCAACTCGGGCGAGAGCGCGCCGCAGACGCCGGCGGAGACGACGAGCGCGGGCGGCGTCAGGCGCGCCGCCCGCGCCTCGAGCAGGCGCGCGCGGGGACCGACGCTGATCAGCTCGAGGGCGCCGGCCCCGAAGTGGGGCCAGGCGTCGCCGGAGAGGGCGGGCAGGCCGAGCAACCGCGCCAGCGTGCGCGCCTCGAGGTCGACGGCGGTGAAGACGGCGACGCGGGTCACGCGCCCGACGCCGGCTTCTTGGACTCCTTGGCGCGGAGCCAGGCCGCGTACGAGGTGCCGGCCGCCGTGTCCCTCCCCGTGAAGCGGATGCTACGGATGTCGGCGTAGCGGATGTCGTAGGGGCCGTCGCCCGCGCGGTCGAACATCTGGACGAAGGGCTCGGCCGCGTCACGCTCGCGGTTGAACAGATAGCCCTCGAGCTCGGTGCCGTCGGTCTTCACGACCGTGACGTTCCCGCGGTAATCGAAGGCCCGCTCGATGACCTCCTCGAGCGTGATTCCCCGCCCGATCTCGGGCGCCCAGCCCTCGAGCGTCTCCTCGGTCATCGGAGCGCTAGTTCCGGCCGGTGACCGTCGCGACGACCGTATCGCGGAAGCCGCGCCACGAGCTGAACGTGTGGTTCACGGCCGTGGGCTCGTAGCCGCAGTGGACCATGCAGTCACGGCACTTGTCGTTGCCGCTCCGGCGGCCGTAGTTCTCCCACTTCGTCGTCTCGATGAGCTCGCGAAAGGTGGGCGCGTAGCCCTCTTGCAGGAGATAGCAGGGGCGCTGCCAGCCGAACATGTTGTACGTCGGGTTGCCCCACGGCGTGCACTCGAAGTCCTGCTTGCCCATGAGGAACTGGAGGAACAGCGGCGACTGGTTGAACTTCCAGCGCCGCTTCGGGTTCGCGAGCATGGTCCGAAAGAGCTCGTGGGCGCGCTGGCGGCGCAGGAAGTGCTCCTGGTCGGGCGCCTTCGAGTAGCTGTAGCCCGGCGAGATCATCATGCCCTCGACGCCGAGGTCCATCATCGCGTCGAAGAACTCGCGCATGCGCAGCGGGTTGGCGCCGTCGAAGAGCGTCGTGTTGGTCGTGACGCGGAATCCACGCCGGAGCGCCTCGCGGATCCCCTCCACCGCCTCGGTGAAGACGCCGTCGCGGCAGACCGCCTCGTCGTGCTCCTCGCGGAGGCCGTCCATGTGGACGCTGAAGGAGAGGTACTTCGACGGCTCGAAGAGCCCCGCCTCGAGCTTTTCCTTGAGGAGGAGCGCGTTGGTGCAGAGGTAGACGTACTTCTTCCGCGCGACGAGCTCCGTCACGAGCCGGCCGATCTCCGGGTACATGAGCGGCTCGCCGCCCGGGATCGACACCATCGGCGCGCCGCACTCGTCCACCGCGGCCATGCACTGCTCGACGCTCAGGTGCTTCTTGAGGATCTGCGCCGGGTACTGGATCTTGCCGCACCCCGCGCAGGCGAGGTTGCAGCGGAAGAGGGGCTCGAGCATGAGGACGAGGGGATAGCGCGTGGTGCCCCGAAGCCGCTGCTTCAGGACGTACGACGCGACCGCCCACATCTGGGACAGGGGAACGCTCATGCCCGCTGGACTCCTTCGCGCGGGACGGCAGACGCTGCACCCGCCGCTCCCCGCAGGTATCGAAACGTGGCGGCGATCGCGGCGTGGAGCGCGAGGCCGACGGCGACCAGCGTCCACTCACCGATCCACGCGGTCACGGCCAGATTGAAGCCGAGCACGAGATAGTATAACGCGACTCCCGGCCAGAGACGGCCACCCGTGACGCCGCCGGCGAGTGCCAGGTAGGCGCCGACCCCGAGGGCGCCGACGCAGAGCCACCCCGCGAAATTGGACAGGGGCACCCCGAAGTACGCGCCGCCCGAGGGGTAGTAGAAGATCCGCCCCAGGAACCATCGGTCACCGCGCACGGCGAGCGGGTCGATGACGACGTCGAGCGCCATCATCAAGGCGCCGGCCAGGAGCGCCAGCGTCGCGCGCGACGGCCTCCGGCCGGCGAGCATCGCGCGCGCCACGCTGAACGACGCGTAGGCGAGGAACGTGAACGAGAGCGCGTCCATGAAGGGGACGTTCGAGATGTAGAGCTCCTGCCCCCGGGTCGCGCCCGTGTAATGGTAGAGCCCGAAGGGGATGCCCGTGCGCGTGGAGGAGAACTCGCCGAGCCAGGCGATCGGCCAGACCACGCCCCCGAAGAGGACCGTCCGTCGCCAGCCGAGGTCCGCGCCTCCCGCGGCCAGGAACAGCCCGAGGAAGGCGAACACGTAGGGCCGGAGCGTCACGGTGCCGACGATGAGATCCAAGAGCATTTCGCTCGACGAGTCAGCATGTTACCATCAGGCTTCGTGACGACCCTCCACGACGCGATCACCCGCGCTCAGGCGTGGCTCCTCGCTCATCAGGCTCCGGACGGCCACTGGGTCGGTGAGCTCGAGGCCAACACGACCATCACGTCGGAGTACCTCCTCCTCTGCCACCTGATCGATCGCGTGGACCGGAAGAAGGAGGCCAAGGCAGTGCGGTACCTGCGCCGGCGCCAGCTCCCCGACGGCAGCTTCAACCTGTTCGAAGACGGCCCGGCGAATCTCTCGGCCACGATCAAGGCGTACTTCGCGATGAAGCTCGCGGGCGTGCGCCCCGCCGATTCGGCGATGGTCGCGGCGCGCGAGCGCATCCGCGAGATGGGCGGCCCCGTGAAGGCCGACGTCTTCACCAAGATCCTGCTGGCGCTCTTCGGCGAGTACGACTGGAACGGTGTGCCCGCGATGCCGGTCGAGATCATGCTGCTGCCGCGGCCGTTCTTCCTGTTCAACATCTACGAGGTCTCGTACTGGTCGCGGACCGTGATCGTGCCGCTCCTGATCATCATGGACCGCAAGCCCGTGAAGTGGCTGCCGCCCCACCTGGCGCTCGACGAGCTGTGGCCGGACTCGCGCGAGAAGACGAGCCTGCGCTTTCCGCGCGTGCCGGAGCCGTTCACCTGGCGCAAGCTCTTCTGGAAGAACTTCTTCATCGCCGTGGACGACGGGCTCAAGATCTGGGAGCGCTTCACGAAGCGCCCGCTCCGCAAGCGCGCGATCGAGGCGGCCCGCGCGTGGCTCGAGGAGCGGCTCGCCGTGCCCGGGGGCCTCGGCGGCATCTATCCCGCGATGGCGAACTCGATCCTCGCCATGCGGCTGCTCGGCTATCCCGACGACCACCCGCTCGTCAGCGGGCAGATCAAGGAGATCGAGGCGCTCGCGGTCGAGGACGACGACGAGATCCACTACCAGCCCTGCCCCTCCCCCGTCTGGGACACCGCGCTCACGGTCAACGCGCTCATCGAGAGCGGGGTCGCGCCGGACCACCCGGCGCTCCGGCGGTCGGCGGAGTGGCTGATCGACCGGCAGGTGCTCGTGCCGGGCGATTGGCAGGTCAAGCGGCCGCACGTCAAGCCCGGCGGCTGGGCGTTCCAGTACCGCAACGACTTCTATCCCGACCTCGACGACACCGGGATGGTCCTCATGGCGCTCGAGAAGGTCAGGGTGGACGGCGACGCCGCGCAGACCGCGAAGGAGCTCGGCCTCGGCTGGTTCCTCGGCATGCAGGGCGAGGACGGGGGCTGGGCGTCGTTCGACGCCGACAACAACCGTCTCTACCTGAACAACATCCCCTTTGCCGACCACGGCGCGCTGCTCGATCCCTCGACGGAGGACCTGACCGGTCGCGGCCTCGAGCTCCTCGGCACGCTCGGCTACGGCAAGGACTTCGAGCCCGTCCGGCGCGCGATCCACTTCCTGCGCCACGCCCAGCGTCACGACGGTCCCTGGTACGGTCGCTGGGGCGTGAACTACATCTACGGCACCTGGTCGGTGCTGCGCGGCCTCCGCGCGATCGGCGAGGACCCCCGCCACGAGTACGTCCAGCGCGCCGTGCGCTGGCTCGAGCGGCACCAGAACCGGGACGGCGGCTGGGGCGAGACGTGCGAGAGCTACGATGACCCGGAGTTCGCCGGCGTGGGCGAGTCGACGCCGAGCCAGACCGCGTGGGCGCTGCTGTCGCTCTTCGCGGCGGGCACGACGGAGGGCCGCACCGTCGAGCGGGGTGTCGAGTTCCTCCTGAAGACCCAGCGTCCCGACGGGTCCTGGGAAGACCGGCTGTGGAACGGGACGGGATTCCCGCGCGTCTTCTATCTCAAGTACCACTTGTACGCGAAGTGCTTCCCCCTCTGGGCGCTAGGGGTCTACCGCAGCGTCCAGCGATGACCGAGCGGCCGCTCCCCCTGCCGCTCCGCCCGCTGGACGCCCTCGGCGGGTGGACGCTCGAGGTCGTGGAGTCGCTGGGTCGCTTCGGGACGTTCCTCGCCGAGGCGCTCGTCGCGCTCGTCTCGCCGCCGTTCAAGCTCTCTGCCTTCCTCGACCGCATCCATTACATCGGGTACCGGTCGCTGCTGATCATCCTGCTCACGGGCAGCTTCACCGGGATGGTCCTCGGCCTCCAGGTCTACCTGACGCTCGTCCGCTTCGGCTCGGAGGCGTACCTCGGCCCGGCCGTCGCGCTCTCGCTCATCCGCGAGCTCGGCCCGGTGCTCTCGGCGCTCATGGTGACGGGCCGCGCCGGCTCGGCGCTGACGGCCGAGATCGGTATCATGCGCATCACCGAGCAGATCGACGCGCTCACCGTGATGGCGCTGAACCCGATGCGCTACCTCGTCGCGCCCTCGATCCTCGCCGGCCTCGTGACGTTCCCGCTCATGACCGCGCTCTTCAACACGGTCGGCATCTTCGGCGGCTACCTGGTCGGCGTCGAGCTGCTCGGGCTCTCCCAGGGCACCTACTTCGGCGAGATGCAGACCTTCGTCGACATGAAAGACATCATGACGGGTTTCTGGAAGTCGCTCTCGTTCGGCGTGATCGTCACGTGGGTCTGCACCTACAAGGGCTTCCACGTCGGCCACGGCGCCGAGGGCGTGGCCCGAGCCACCACTGACGCGGTCGTCCTCTCGTCGGTCCTCATCCTCGTGTGGGACTACTTCATGGGCTCGATCCTGCCATGAGCGCGGCCGTGCGGATCACTGGACAACACGGGGCTGGAGCCCCGCCGTGCGAGGCGAGCCTATGATCCGCGGCTGTGCGAGCCGCAGCACGTCGCGGGGCTGGGGCCCCGCCGTGCGAGGCGAGCCTGTGAGCGCGGCTGTGCGAGCCGCAGCACGTCGCGGGGCTGGGGCCCCGCCGTGCGAGGCGAGCCTATGATCCTAGTCCAGGGCCTGACGAAGTCGTTCGGCCGTCAGCCCGTCTTGCGGGGGCTCGACCTCGAGGTCCCGACGGGCTCGATCACCGTGATCATCGGCCGGAGCGGCGGCGGCAAGTCGGTGTTCCTCAAGCACCTGATCGGGCTCCTGCGGCCCGACGCGGGCCGCGTGCTCGTGGACGGGGCTCAGATCACCGGCCTCCGCGGGCGTGCCCTCGACGACGTCCGGCGCCGCTACGGTGTCGTCTTCCAGGGCGGCGCCCTCTTCGACTCGATGTCGTGCGCCGACAACGTGGCCTTCCCGCTCCGCGAGAGGCTCCGGCTGCCCCGGCCGGAGATCACGAAGCGGGTCGAGGCCGCGCTGGTCGCGGTCGGCCTCGAGGGCATGGGCGCGAAGAACCCCGCCGAGGTCTCGGGCGGCATGCGCAAGCGCGTGGCGATCGCGCGGGCGCTCGTCACCGAGCCCGAGATCGTCTTCTTCGACGAGCCCACCACGGGGCTCGACCCGGTGCTCGTCAACACGATCCACCACCTGATCCTCGACCTCCACCGCCGGTACCGATTCACCGCCGTGATGGTGAGCCACGAGATCCCGGAGATCTTCGAGATTGCGGACACGGTCGCGATGCTGCACGAGGGCCGGATCGTGGAGGTCGGCCCGCCGGCGGCCATCCAGGCCTCGCAGAACCGCGTCGTGCGGCAGTTCATCCGGGGCGTCCCGGAAAACTCGGAGGGAGCCTGATGGAGCGGACGCGCGTCAACGTCGCGGTGGGAGTCTTCGTCCTCATCGGCATCGTGGCCCTGGGCTACCTCTCGATCAAGCTCGGCCGCGTGTCGATCTTCGGCGGCGGCGCGTACGAGATCACCGCCGATTTTCCGTCGGTGGGCGGGCTCAAGGCCGGGTCGGCCGTCGAGATCGCCGGCGTGGAGATCGGGCGCGTGGAGGCGATCAGCCTCGTCGAGTATCAGGCGCGCGTGACGCTCCGGATCAACTCGAGCGTGAAGCTCCAGGAGGACTCGATCGCGTCGATCAAGACCAAGGGGCTGATCGGCGAGAAGTACCTGCGCATCAGTCCAGGCGGCTCGGAGAAGATCATCCCGCCGAAGGGCCGGATCCGCGAGGTCGAGGCGCCGGTCGACTTCGAGGAGCTGCTGTCCAAGTACATCTTCGGAAAGGTCTAGGCGCCGGGGCCTCCCGGATGACCCTCGTCCGCCGCGGTCAGGTACTCGCCGCCGTGCTCCTGCTGCTGCTCGGCGCGCCGCGCGCCTGGGCGGGGGTGCCCACCGATCAGCTCAAGACGCAGATCGACCGGGCCATCAAGGTCCTCGACGACCTGGCGGGGAAGAAAGACACCAAGGTCCAGGAGCGGCGGACCGCGGTGCGCAAGATCGCGAACGAGATCTTCGACTTCGGCGAGACGGCGAAGCGCTCGCTCGCGCGTCACTGGACGCCGCGCACGCCGGCCGAACGCGAGGAGTTCGTCCGACTCTTCGCCGACCTGCTCGAGCGCTCGTATATCTCGCGGATCGAGCTCTACGGCGGCGAGAAGATCGCCTACGTCGGCGAGACGATCGACGGCGACCAGGCGGTCGTGCGCACCCGACTCGTCACCAGGCAGGGCACCGAGATCCCCGTGGAGTACCGCATGCACCTGCGCGACGGCAAGTGGCTCGTCTACGACGTCGTGATCGAGGGCGTGAGCCTGATCGCGAACTACCGCGCGCAGTTCAACAAGATCATCACGACGTCGTCCTACGAGGAGCTCGTCAAGAAGATGAAGACCAAGCAGGAGGAGTTCCTCCAGGACGGGCCACCCAAGCGGACGTGACGTCGGGCGCCGCGAGTCTGGGCGCGCCGTGACCCCGATCGTTCCCGCCCGCGCCCGATCCGGCGGCCCGTGACGGCGGTCGTGTTACACTGATGCGACAATCACTTCCGCCGATCACGTCGCACCGATCGCGCCGGTTGAGGGAGGCGCCCGTGGGATCCGTTCGAGTCGCCATCGTCGGTGTCGGCAACTGCGCGTCGTCGCTCGTTCAGGGCGTGGAGTACTACAAGAACGCGCCCGAGGGCCAGTTCATCCCCGGCCTGATGCACCCGCGGGTCGGGGCCTACCACGTCGGCGACATCGAGTTCTCCGCCGCGTTCGACATCGACGAGCGCAAGGTGGGGCGCGACCTCGGCGAGGCGATCTTCCAGGCGCCCAACAACACGGTGCGCTTCGCCAAGGTCGGCGCGCTCGGCGTGCCCGTCCAGCGCGGCATGACCCACGACGGCCTCGGCCAGTACCTGGCCCAGGTGATCAAGAAGGCGCCCGGCTCGACCGCGGACATCGCCGGCATCCTCCGTGAGACGCGCACGAACATCGTCGTCAACTTCCTGCCGGTCGGCAGCGAGATGGCGACCAAGTGGTACGTCGAGCAGGTGCTCGACGCGGGGTGCGCGTTCGTCAACTGTATCCCCGTCTTCATCGCGCGCGAGGCCTACTGGCGGCGGCGCTTCGAGGAGCGCGGCCTGCCGGTCATCGGCGACGACGTGAAGTCCCAGGTCGGCGCGACGATCGTCCATCGCGTCCTCACCAAGCTCTTCATGGACCGCGGCGTGCGGCTCGAGCGGACGAGCCAGCTCAACTTCGGCGGGAACACGGACTTTTACAACATGCTCGAGCGCGAACGCCTCGTCTCGAAGAAGATCTCGAAGACGGACGCGGTCCGCTCGCAGCTCGGCCACGACCTCCCGGCCGACGCGGTCCACATCGGCCCGAGCGACTACGTGCCGTGGCTCGAGGACCGCAAGTGGGCCCACATCCGCCTCGAGGGCCGCGGCTTCGGCGACCAGCCGATCAACGTCGAGCTGAAGCTCGAGGTGTGGGACTCGCCGAACTCCGCCGGCGTCGTGATCGACGCCATTCGCCTGTGCAAGATCGCGCTCGACCGCGGCCTCAAGGGGGCGCTCTTCGCGCCGTCCGCCTATCTGATGAAGTCGCCACCGGAGCAGTGGGCCGACGACGTGGCCCGCACCCGCCTCGAGCGGTTCATCGCCGGCGACGAGTAGGTGGCGGCCGCCCGGCGGATCGATCGTCCCCTGCGGTGGGTCGTGCGCGCCTCGTGCGCGCAGCCCGCCCTCACGCTCACGCTCGCGCTCGCCCTCGCGGTCGTCTCGGTCGTCTACACCCTGACGACCATGGCCTTCCAGACGTCGGCGCTCGGGCTCCTGCCGCCCGGCCAATCCTACGTCGAGCGGTACAAGCAGTACGCCGCCGAGTTCGGCGACCTCGACGACCTCGTGATCGTCGTCAAGGCGCCGACGCTCCCGGAGGCCACGGTCTACGCGGGGCGCCTCGTGCGCGAGCTCCGCGCCCGCCGCGTGCCGCTCGCGCGTGTCGCCTACCGCATCGATCCCAAGCAGTTCGAGGGGCGCGGCCTCCTCTACCTCTCCAGGGAGAAGCTCGAGGCCATCCGCGACCGGATCCTCGACTACCAGGACTTCGTGGAGGCCTTCGCCGGCCGCCCGACCCTCGACCAGCTCGTCGACGGGGTCGCCACCCAGGTCGCCAACGCGTTCGTCTCGAGCTTCATCGACCTCGGCCTCAGCGACGGCAAGTCGTCGCTGGACATCCAGTTCGTCGAGGACCTCGTCGCCCAGATCGCGACACGGCTCGAGCGGCCGGTGCCGTACCGGTCGCCCTGGGGCACGCTCTTCTCGGTCGGCGACGTCGCCGACAATCCGGGCGCCGGGTACTTCCTCTCGGACGACCAGCGGCTCCTGTTCATCCTGGCGGAGCCCGAGAGCGAGCGCGACAGCTTCACGGGCGATCAGCGCGCGATCGAGGGCGTCCGCGCGGTGATCGCGAAGCTCAAGCGCGAGTTCCCGAACGTCGAGGTGGGCGTCACCGGCAAGCCCGCGCTCTCCAACGACGAGATGACCGCCGCGTTCCGCGACAGCCAGCACGCGACGCTCATCGCCTTCGCGCTGACGCTCGGTCTGCTCCTCGTGGGCTTCCTCCGTTTCGGCAAACCCCTGCTCATGCTGCTCGTGCTCACGCTGAGCCTCTGCTGGTCGCTCGGCGTGGCGACCTTCGTCATCGGCCACCTGTCGCTCTTCTCGGTCATGTTCATCTCGATCGTCATCGGGATCGGGATCGACTACGGGATTTACTTCCTCTTCCGGTACGAGGAGGAGCTGTTCCTCGGCCGGAATCTCAGGGAGGCGATCGAGATCACCGCGGGGCGCAGCGGCCCGGGCATGCTGCTGGGCGCGGTCACCGCCGCGGGGACGTTCTACGTGCTCCGCCTCACCGAGTTCCGCGGCGTCCAGGAGCTCGGGTTCGTCGCGGGCACGGCCATCGCGCTCGCCTGGCTCTCGATGATGACGGTCTTCCCGGCCGTCCTCGTGCTCGTGGACCGCCGGCACGCGCACGCGCCGGCCAACGAGATCCCGCGCGCCATCGCGCTCGAGCGGGTGCACGTGCCGCTCGTCGAGCAACTCGTCGCCTACCCGAAGGCGGTCCTGGCCTTCGCCGCGCTGATCACGGGGCTCTCGCTGTGGGGCCTCATGTACGTCCAGTTCGACTACAACCTGCTGAACCTCCAGGCCCACGGCACCGAGTCGGTCATCTGGGAGCGGAGGATCCTGTCGACCGCCGGCCGCTCGGCGTTCACGGCGCTGGCGAGCGCCGACTCGCTCGACGAGCTCCGCCAGAAGCACGCCGCCCTGAGACGCCTGCGGACGGTCTCCGAGGTGGATTCGGCGCTCCTGCTGATCCCAGACGACCAGCCGGCGAAGCTCAAGATCATCCGAGACTTCGCTCCCATCGTCGCGCCGATCCGGGTCGGGCGCGCGACGCCTGTGGACATCGAGCGCCTCCTCGCCGCGCTCGAGACGCTGCGTCGCCGCTTCGGGATCGCGGCGAACGAGGCCCCGGAGGGGGAGACGAAACTCCGCCTCGCGAACCTCACCGAGGAGATCGACCGCCTCCTGCTCCGCCTGCGCCAGACCGATCGCGAGGTGAGCGAGCCGGCGCTGACGGTGCTCCAGAACCAGGTCTACAACGACTTCGTGAAGAACTTCCAGCGGCTCCAGGCGAATCTCAACCCCGCGCCCATCGGGCTCCGGGACGTGCCGCCCGAGCTCCGCAAGAAGTTCATCAGCGACCGCGGGCGCTTCCTGCTCCAGATCCACCCCGCGGTGGACATCTGGGACCGCCAGGGCGCGCTCGATTTCGTCACCGACCTCCGGTCGGTGGACCCCGACGTCACCGGCACACCGATCATCACCTTCGAGGCGATCCGGCTGATGGAGCGCTCGTACAAGGAGGGCACCGTGTACGCGGTGCTCCTGGTCAGCCTCGTCACGTTCCTGACGCTCCGGCGGGCGCGCGAGACCGTGTTGGCGCTCCTGCCGCTCGGTCTCGGCATGCTGTGGACCTTCGGTCTCATGTACTTCTTCGACCTGCAGTTCAACATGGGGAACGTGTTCGGCCTGCCGCTGATCCTCGGCGCCGCGGCGGAGTACGGGCTCAATATCGTGATGCGTTACATGGAAGGGCGCGACCACGGCGGGCCCCTCATCGCGCGCAGCACGGTGATGGGCGTCCTGGTCAGCGGGCTCTCGACGATCGTCGGCTTCGGCAGCCTCATGGTGGCCGACCACCGCGGCATCTTCGGCCTGGGCCTCCTGCTCACCCTCGGCACGGCGACGAGCCTCGTGGCCGCGCTCGTCGTGCTCCCCGTGCTCCTGCGCCCCCGCGCCCGCAGCGCGTCGCCCGAACCCGCCGCCGAGCCCGCCGCGATCTCCTCGCGCTGATGGGTCCGGACCGCGTGACGCCGCAGGCCGCGGCGGCCGGTCGCGCTCCCCGCGTGCTCATCCTGACGGCGAGCTTCGGCTCCGGCCACAACGCCGCCGCCGCGGCGCTCGACGCGGCCTTCCGCGCGGCCGGCGCCGCCCCGCGCGTCGTGGACCATTTCCGCGAGCTCGTGCACCCGGCCTTCGACCGCGCGAGCCGGCGGCTGTACGAGGCGATGCTTCGCCACGCCCCCGGCCTGTGGGGCCTCGCCTACCGGATCGGCGACCAGCTGACCCCGCGCTCGCGCCTGACGTTCCACGCGAACCGGGTCGGCAGCGCGCGGCTCGCGCGGCTCCTGGCCGCCGAGCGTCCCGACTGCGTGGCGTGCACCCACCCGACGCCCGCGGGCGCCCTCGGCGCGCTCCGCCGGCGTGGCGTCGCGACGCCGCCCTACGCCATCGTCTTCAGCGACTACACCGTCCACCGCCAGTGGCTCCACCCGGAGGCCGACGTCCACTACGTCCCGGCGGAGGCGCTCCGCCCGGCGGTCGTCGCAGGCGGTGTCGCGGCCGAGCGCATCGTGACGGCGGGCATTCCGCTGCGTCCCGAGTTCGCCGAGCCTCGCGACCGCGCGGACGCGCGGCAGGCACTCGGGCTCGACCCGCGCGGCCCCGTCGTCCTCGCGATGGCCGGCGCGGCCGGCGGGCGCGGGCGGCTCGAGGCCGTGACGCGCGTCCTCGCCGAGCTGCCGCCTCCGCTCGAGGCGCTCGTCGTGACCGGCGTGGACGCGGAGCTGGCCCGCGCGCTGCGCGCGCGGGTCGGCGCGCGCGGGAGGATCAGGATCCTGGGCTACGCGGAGGACGTCCGAGGGCTCATGGCCGCGGCGGACCTGCTCGTCACCAAGGCGGGCGGCCTCTCGCTCGCCGAGGCGCTCGCGGCCGAGCTTCCCGCGATCTGCTTCGGCTCGCTCCCCGGCCACGAGGCGCGCAACGAGGCGTTCGCGGTCTGCGCGGGCGCGGCCCTCGCCGCGCGCTCGCCCGCCGAGCTCGCCGCCGTGCTGCGCCGCGCCCTCGAGCGACCCGAGGTGTCGGACGGTCTCCGCGCCGCCGGCCGCGCGCTCCGGCGCCCGCACGCCGCCCGCGAGGTCGCAGACCACCTGCTCGGGATCGCGGCCCGGCAGGCGTCGGGGCGCGCGCTCGCCGGCTATCGCCCGCGCTGAGCGAGGAAGCGGAAGAACTCGACGCCCTCGCGGAGACGGCGCCCGAGCAGCCGGCGGTCCCGCGCCATCTCGCGGGTGATCGCCCAGAGCTTCCGCGGGCGGAAGTAGAAGCGCGTGTAGAAGGCCTCCACGGCCTCGAAGATCTGCGCGCTCGAGAGGTGGGGATAGCTGAGGGCGCTCTGCTGGAACCCGCGACCGCTCACGAGGTCCGGCCCGCGGAGCCAGCCGCCGTCCACGGCCTCCCGGTAGAGCGCGGTCCCCGGATACGGCGCGGCGATCGAGACCTGGATCGTGTGCGGGTCGAGCTCGCACGCGTACCGGATCGTCCCCTCGATCGTCTCACGCGTCTCGCCGGGCAGCCCCAGGACGAAGGTGCCGTGCGTCGTGATGCCGAGGTCGCGGCAGTCGCGCGCGAACCGCCGCGCGACGTCCAGGCGGAGGCCCTTCTTGACATTGTTCAGGATCCGCTGGTCGCCCGACTCGTAGCCGACGAGCAGCAGCCGCAGGCCGTTGTCCTTCAGGACCTTCAGCGTCTCGTACGGCACGTTCGCCTTGGCGTTGCACGACCACGTGACGCCGAGCCGGCCGAGCCCGCGCGCGATCGCCTCCGCGCGCGGGAGGTCGTCGGTGAAGGTGTCGTCGTCGAAGAAGTACTCGCGCACGTGCGGGAAGTAGCGGCGCGCGAGCGTGATCTCGTCGAGCACGTGCGCGACCGAGCGCGTGCGGTAGCGCTGGCCGCCCACCGTCTGGGGCCACAGACAGAAGGTGCACTTCGACTGGCAGCCGCGGCCCGTGTACAGGGACACGTACGGGTGGAGCAGGTAGCCGATGAAGTACTGCTCGATCGTCAGGTCGCGCCTGTAGACGTCGACGACGAAGGGCAGCGCGTCCATGTCCTCGAGCGTCGGCCGCTCGGGCGTGTGGCGGACCACGCCGTTCGCGCGATAGGAGAGCCCGCGGACCCGCTCGAGCGGACGGCCCTGCGCCACCTCCTGGATCGCGAAGTCGAACTCGCTGCGGGCCACGAACTCGATCGCGTCCGAGGCGGCCAGCGCGTCCTCGGGATGCACCGCGACGTGGGCACCGACAAAGCCGATCCGGAGACGGGGGTGCTCCGCGCGGAGCGCCTCGGCCACCTTCACATCGTAGGAGAAGGACGGCGTGCTCGTGTGGAGCACCGCCAGCTCGTACTCGCGCGCGAGTGGCAGCACGTCCTCGAGCCGGAGGCCGGCGGGCGGGGCGTCGACCAGGCGCGAGCCCGGGACCAGCGCCGCGGGCTGCGCGAGCCAGGTCGGGTACCAGAAGGAGCGGACCTCGCGGCGCGCCTGGTAGCGCGAGCCGGCGCCGCCGTCGAACCCCTCGTACGAGGGCGGGTGGAGGAAGAGCGTCTTGAGGTATCCCGCGGCCGCCGCGTCAGACACGCGAGACTTCCACGAGGTTCGAGTGGAACGCGGGCCCGCCGCCCATGTCGGTGACGCGGTCGTCCGTGAGCACGTTGACCGAGCGCCCGCCCGGATGGAAGCGGTGCCACCAGACGCCCTCGACGACGACCACGCCGGGCCGGGTGGCGTCGGTCACCTGCGCCGTGAAGCGCGCCGCGCCCCGGGCGCTCTCGACCCGCACCGGGTCCCCGTCGCCGATGCCGCGCGCGGCCGCGTCCGCCACGGCGAGCATCACCGTCGGCGTCTTCTGGCGCCGGCGCAGCAGCGCCGACTGGCTGAAGGACGAGTTCAGGAAGAACCGGTTCGGCGGCACGATGCACTGGAGCGGAAAGCGCCGGAGGAGGTCCTGGCGCTCCGGGCCCTCCGTGAGGGGCACGTACGTCGGGAGCGCGGGCAGCCCCTGGCGGGCCATCGTCTCCGAGTAGAACTCGACCCGGCCCGACGGCGTCGGCGCGCCGTGGGCGAAGGGCATGTACGGCCGCGGCAGGTCGAGGCGCGCCCAGCCGTCGCGCCGGAGCTGCTCGTAGCTGATGGTCCGCGCCGTGGCGGCGCCCCGCGAGAGGAACTCGCGGATGAGCGCGTCGACGCTCGTGGCGTAGTGCGCCTCGGCGACGCCGAGTGCCTTCGCGAGCCGGGCGCAGACCTCCCAGTTCGAGAGCGCCTCGCCCGGCGGCGGCAGGACCGGCAGGGCGAGCTGCAGCGTGAACTGGCCGTACGAGCGGTAGAGATCCTCGTGCTCCATGGACGTCGTCGCGGGCAGGACGAGGTCGGCGTAGTGCGCGGTGTCCGTCAGCACTTGCTCGTGGACGACGGTGAACAGGTCCTCGCGCGCGAGCCCCTCCAGGACGAGCGTCTGGTTCGGGCACACGGCCGCGGGATTCGAGCTGTAGACGTAGAGCGCCTTCACCGGCGGCGCGAGCGCCGGGTCGGTGAGGGCGCGCCCGAGCTGGATCATGTTGACCACGCGCGGCGCGGGACGCGGCAGCAGGTCGGGGCGCTCCAGCACGCTGAAGTCGAATCCGGGCGCCTCCCCCGAGGAGAGGAGCGCGCCGCCGTGCGGGTCCGCGTAGGCGCCCGTGAGCGCCGGCAGGCAGGCGAGGGTCCGGCACGTCATCCCGCCGTTGTCGTGGCGCGACAGACCGATGCCGATCCGGATGAAGCTCCGCGGCCCGGCCCCGTAGCGTCGGGCGAACCGCACGATGGTCTCGGCGGGGAGGCCGACGCTCGCCGCGACGGCGTCGGGCGAGTACGCCGGGAGGTGCTCGACGAGGCGCTCGAAGCCGAGCGTCGCCCGCCCGATGTAGTCGCGGTCGAGCCGCCCTTCGGCCACGAGCACGTGCATGACGGCGAGCGCGAGCGCGGTGTCGCTGCCCGGGCGGACCATCAGGTGCTCGTCCGCCTGCTGGGCGGTCGGCGTGCGGTACGGGTCCACGACCACGACGTACGCGCCGCGGGCCCGCGCCTGCTTGACGAGCGTCATGACGTTGACCGTCGAGTACGCGGCGTTCACACCCCAGAGCACCACGAGGTCGGCGCCCACCATCTGCTCGGAGTCGTTGCCCGTGACCACGCCGACCGTCGCCCGCCAGCCCGCGTAGGCCGTCGAGACGCAGATCGAGCGCTCGAGGCGGCTCGCGCCGAGGGCATGGAAGAGCGGGTGGCCCGCGTAGTACTGCACCTGTCCCATCGAGCCCGCGTAGGAGAACGGCAGGAGCGCCTCGGCGCCGTGCTCGGCGATGACGGCGCGCCAGCGCCGCGCGATCTCGCCGATGGCGTCGTCCCAGGTGATCCGCGCGAACTCGCCGCGGCCCTTCGGGCCGACCCGCCGGAGCGGCGTCAGCACGCGCAGCGGCGAGTGGACACGCTCGGCGTACTCGCGCACCTTGCCGCAGATCACGCCCTGCGTGAAGGGGTGGGCGGGGTTGCCCGTGACCGAGGTGAGGCGTCCGTCCTCGACGGTGACGATGAGACTGCAGCAGGACGGGCAGTCGTGGGGACAGACCGACGCGGGCATGATCGCATAACAGGGTATCATGAGCGCCGGCATGCTCGAGTGGGCCCGGCGGCTCCATCCGTTCACGACCCCGGAGTCCCAGCGCCTGGCGCTCCTCTTCGGCGTCGTCTACTTCGCCCAGGGCATGTGGTACCTGCCCAACCAGGCGATCACGATCGTGCTCAAGGACCGCGGCCTCACCGCCGGCCAGGTGGCCGACTTCTTCCTGATCAGCACGATCCCCTGGCTCATCAAGCCGCTCTACGGCCTCCTGTCAGACTTCGTGCCGCTTCTCGGGCGGCGGCGGCAGAGCTATTTCATCCTGACCTCGGGGCTGGCCGCGGCCTCGAGCCTCGTCCTCGCCTCGGGCGTGCTGATCGCCAAGGGCCCGATCGAGACGTTCAGCTTCACGCTGCCAGGCGTCGGCACCGTCAGCTTCACGCTCGTCGCCGGCGTCGGCCTCTTCACGCTGATGGCGTTCGGGCTCGCCTTCACCGACGTCCTGACCGACGCGATGATGGTCGAGAACGGCCGCCCGCGCGGCCTCACCGGCGCCTTCCAGTCGGTGCAGTGGGCGTGCATCACGGTCGCCACGGTGCTCGTGGGCCTCCTCGGGGGCTACTTCGCCGAGCACCGGAGCCTCCAGGCGGCCTTCCTGCTCGCCGCGGCCTTCCCCGTCGTCTCGCTCCTGATGGGCGTGTTCCTCGTGCGCGAGCCGCGGTCGCGGTTCGACGCCGCGGCGCTCCGGGAGACGTGGCGGGCCATCCGCGAGGCGCTCGTCCACCGGGACATGTGGGTCGTCGCGGGCTTCATTCTCTTTTGGACGTTCAGCCCGTCCTTCGGCCCGGCATTCCTCTACTACCAGACCGACGAGCTCAAGTTCAGCCAGCAGTTCATCGGCGTGCTCGGCTCGCTCGCGGCGATCGCGGGCGTGATCGGCGCCGCGATCTACGCGCCGCTCTCGCGGCGGCTCCCGCTCAAGTGGCTCATCAACGGCTCCATCGGCGCGGGCGTCGTGGCGACGCTCGCCTACCTCGTCTATCGCGGCACGGCCTCGGCCCTCGTGATCGACATCGCCTTCGGGTGCGTCGGGATGATCACCCAGCTCGCCCTGCTCGACCTCTCGGCCAAGTCGTGCCCGCGGCGCGTGGAGGCAACCTTCTTCGCGCTGCTCATGTCGGTCTACAACGGCGGCACCCAGCTCTCGCAGAACGTCGGCGCGCGGCTCTACGACGCCCTCGGCTACAACCGGCTCGTGCTCATCTCGGCCGCCCTCACCGCGGCCGCGTGGCTCCTCGTGCCGCTCGTGAAGATCGACCGGATCGAAGCGCGCGCGCGGGAGGAGGCCGCGACGCGCGCCGCGGCCTAGGCCCGCGGCGCGCGCGGCGTCACGCCTCTGCGTTCTCGCTCGCGTGGGCGCCCCGCGTGGCCGCCGTGTGGGCGCGCCGGAGCCAGCGGAGCGCGCGGCCCACGTCCTCGGGCGCCTCGACGTCCAGCTCGATCCAGCCCCGCCGGCCGAAGCGGCGGTGGGGGCGGATGCGCGCGTCGGCGAGCGCCCGCCGCTGGTCCTGCGGCGACAGGCGGATCCAGAGGTCGCGCTCCTTGTCGCGGAGCGGAAAGCAGGCGAACAGCGTCTCGCCGACGAAGTAGCCCCAGCGTCCGAACATCGGCGTGATGCGGACGCCCGTCCAGCCGCCGAGCGTCTCGTTGAGGCGCAGCGCGGGCCCGCTGCCGCCACGCTCGAGGGTGCGCCGGAGCTTGCGCCCCCGCCCCATGCCGCGGAAGCGGCGCGCCGCTATGGCCAGACCTGGGTGTAGGCGAAGCGGGCGCGCTCGCTCGCGCTGCCGAAGTTGGCGTCGTAGTCGGCCCGGAGCGCCTTCATGTGGTCGGAGGCCAGGAGGCGCCGATAGGTCGCCTCGTCCTGCAGCTCGTAGACGGCCATGTACTGGAACCGGTCCTCGCCCTCGAGCGCCTTGTAGCGCCGGGCGCTCACGAGGCCCTTGAACTGGAGCACCTGCGGCACGTGGTCCTCGTTGTACCAGCGGTTGAACGCCTCTTCCCGATCCTTGCGGATGGTCGCCTTCACGACGAACAGCACCGTGGCCATGATGGCCTCCTTGACCGCCGAAGGATTCGCGCGCGGCCCATTCTGCCATTGACAGTGTCTCGGTCGCCATGCGAAAAGAAACCGTTTCGCGAGACGGCGAGGAGAGGGTGGCAGTGCGAGCTGAGCGCCGCCTCGGTGCGAGGCGAGCGGTGAAAGGGATCGTGGCAGTGCGAGCTGAGCGCCGCCTCGGTGCGAGGCGAGCGGTGAAAGGGATCGTGGCAGTGCGAGCTGAGCGCCGCCTCGGTGCGAGGCGAGCGGTGAAAAGGATCGTGGCAGTGCGAGCTGAGCGCCGCCTCGGTGCGAGGCGAGCGGTGAAAGGGATCGAGTGGTCATGGCGACAACGCGCGTGAGGTTTGCTCCGGTGGAGGGCGCGGCCGCGCTCTTCACGGAGGCGTTCTGCGACTACCTGACGGTGCTCCACGACACGCTCGGCGCCCGCGCCCTCGAGCTCAGGACTCGGCGCGGCGAGGTCCTTCGCGCCGCGCTCCAGCGTCGCGTCATGCCCGCCGGCCTGCCTGCGAGCGAGGCGACCACCGGCGCCTGGCGGGTTCCGCCCGTGCCGGACGACCTCAAGAAGCCCGGGATCGAGATCTCGGGGCCGTGCTCGATCACCTCCATGTTCATCAACGCGCTCAACCCCGGGCCCGAGGGCGAGCGCGCCGAGGGCGATCTGGATGACGACGAGGACTCGGGCGGCCATCGGCTGATCGACACCGTGCGCGCCGCCCACAACCGGCTCGCGGCGGTCAACGGCGAGCTCACGTTCGACGACCAGGAGCGCGGCAAGCGCTACCGGGTCATGCCCGGCGCGCTGCCGTTCTTCATGCACCGCGAGCGCGGGCTCCACCTGGACGAGCCCGACGTCACGGTGGACGGCCGGCCCGTGAACGCCGCGATCCTCGGCACCGCGCTCACGCTCTACTACGCCGGCCGTGCCCAGGCCGACCGCGGCCAGGGGATCTACTTCTACCTGCCGAAGCTCGAGCACGCACCGGAGGCGCGCTGGTACCGCGAGCTCTTCGCCCTCTCGCAGCAGCACCTCCCCTACCTCCGGACCGCCACGATCCGGGCGATCGCGCTCGTCGAGTCGCTGCCGTGCGTCTACCAGATGGAGGAGATGCTCTACGAGCTGGGCCCGTACGCCGCCGGGCTCAACGCCGCGCGCTGGGACCTCAAGGCATCGATCTTCGAGTTCGTCATGACCGACCCCCGGCAGGTCTGGCCCGATCGCTTCGGCGTCGACATCAAGACGACGCCGTTCCTCGCCGACATCTTCCGCCGGCTCGTCGCGATCTGTCAGAAGCGCGGCGCCGTCCCGGTCGGCGGTATGGCGACGGCGCTCCCGTCGAACGATCCCGAGGTCAACCGGGTGGCCGGCGAGGCGATCAGGAAGGACAAGGAGTGGGAGGCGGCGCAGGGCTTCATCCGTGCCTGGGTCGCCCACATCTTCCACATGAAGACGGCGGCGGACCCGTTCAGGAGGCTCCACGCCGCGGGCGCCGCCCGCGCACCCGGGACGGCGAAGCCGGAGAGCTATGCGTTGCGGGTCGAGCTGCCCGAGGGCCCGATCACCGTCGAGGGCACCCGGCGCAACGTCCGCATGCTCGTCGAGTACGTCGAGGGCTGGCTCAACGGCCGCGGCGCCAAGGGCATCGACAGCCTCGAGGGCAAGCCGGGCGTCCACCCGGCGCTCATGGAGGACCTGGCGACCGGTCGCATGTCCGTGGCGCAGATCGCCCAGCGGATCCTGCACCGGGCGAAGGACTCGCAGACGGGCGCGCAGCACGACGTCGCGCTGGTGAAGCGCCTCCTCGAGGAGGAGCTGGCCGACATCCTCGCGCGGCGACCCCGGCAGGCCGACGTCGAG
>QHSZ01000074.1 GCA_003220595.1 Candidatus Rokuibacteriota bacterium
GTGACGACCCGGCGCCCGCGCGCCGCCGCGCGGGCATCGGCGGGGAGCGCGGCCGCACCCTCGCCCCAGCCCGTCAGGAGGCCGACACCGGCGACGGCCGCGCCCCTCACCCGCCCCCTCCTTCCAGGACCAGCGCGGCGTTGCACCCTCCGAAGCCGAGCGAGGTGCTGAGGCTCACGCGCGGGCGGACGGCGCGCGGCGCGCCGGCGACGTAGTCCAGGTCGCACTCGGGATCGCGCTCCTCGAGGCCTACCGTGTGAGGCACGATGCCCTCGCGCGCGGCGAGCAGGCACATGATGGCCTCGAGCGTCGCCGCCGCGCCCATCGTGTGGCCGAGCCCGCCCTTGATCGAGTTCATCGGGAGCGCGGCGGCGCGCGGCCCCAGCGCGCGCTGCAGCACCTGGGTCTCGACGCGGTCGTTCAGCGGCGTCGCGGTGCCGTGCGCGCTCACAAAATCCACGTCCGTCGCGGCGACGCCCGCCTCGGCCATCGCCCCACGGACCGCGAACTCGAGTCCGCGGCCGTCGGGCGCGGGTGCGGTGAGATGCGAGCCGTCGCTCGCGCTCGCGTGGCCGAGCAGGCGGCCGAGTCGCGGGCCCCGCGCGTCCCGCTCGCGCGTCATCAGGACGAGGGCGGCGGCTTCGCCGAGGAGGAGCCCGCTGCGCCGCCTGTCGAACGGCCGGACGCGCTCGCGGGTGAGCGAGCGGAGCGCGTCGAAGCCGCGCATCACGAAGCGGCAGAGGATGTCGTAGCCGCCGGCCACGACGCAGTCGGCGGCGCCCTCGCGCAGGAGGTCGGCGGCGAGGCCGAGGGCCGTCGCCCCGGACGCGCACGCCGTGGAGACCGTCAGCGACGGCCCACGCGCTCCCAGGCGGCGCGCCAGCGCGTGCGTCGGGGCGTCGTAGAGGCCGCCGGCCGCCTGGCGCAGCGTGCCGCCGGGCGCGAGGGCGCGCTCGAGCTCCTCGACCCCGCCGAGGGCGGTGCCGATCGCCAGGGCGACGCGCTCGGCCGGCGCGTCGAGGGGTGCTCGCGCGAGGAGGTCGTCGGCCGCGGCGAAGAGCAGCTGCGTGGCCCGGCAGCCCGGGCCCGGCGGCCGCCCCGCGCGGAGCTTCTTGATCTCGCCGCCCCGGCCCACGCGGAGACCGTCCACGGGGAAGCGCTCGATGCGCGTGATGCCGTCGCTGCCCGTCACGAGTCCCGACCAGAAGGCGTCGAGATCGCCTCCGATCGGGGTGACGGCCCCCGCGGCCACGATGACGACGGGCTCAGCGCGCAGGCGCCCCGCTCCAGACGTCGAAGAAGTTGAACCACTGCTCCGGGTGGCTCGTCACCTGAGCCTCCAGCACCCGCACCCACGCCCTGAGGGCGGCGGCCTCGCCGTCGGGCGTCACGCGGATGGGCGCGCCGACCGTGATCGCGTAGCGGCGGTCGTCGCGCAGGACGCAGAAGACGGGTGCGAGGGGCGCCCCCGCGGCGCGGGCCAGCACGAACGGCCCCAGCGGGAACGCAGCGGGAGCGCCGAAGAAGTCCACCGCGAAGTCGCCACGGGTGCCGAGCCCGCGGTCGCCCTGCATCGCGACCACCTCGTTGCGCCGGAGTGCGGCGAGCAGCGTCACCCCCGCCACGGGATGGCCGCGCGTGACGAAGCGGAGCTGCCCGGCGCCGCGCAGGAACGCCTCCACGCCGGGATCGGGCTCGGCGGCGACCAGCACGTGGGTCGGGCGGCCGAACCGGCGCATCACCAGGCGTCCAGCCAGCTCCCAGTTGCCGAAGTGCGCCGTGAGGAAGATGAGGCCGCGCCCGGCGGCGAGGGCCGCGTCGATGTGCGCTTCCCCCTCCACCGCGGCGAGCAGCCCCTCGGCCTCCGTCTCCCTGCGGTTGGTGCTGAGCAGATCGGCGAAGCACATGGCGAAGCGACGGAAGACGCGGCGCACGAGCGCCTCGCGCGCCGCGGCGCCGAGCCCGGGCGCGACGCGCGTGAGGTTCGCCCGGACCACGGCGCGCTCGACGGGGAAGGGCGCCACGGCGGCGATCGCCACGGCGAGCCTGAGCCGCGCGCCGCGCGGCAGCGCGCCGAGCACCCTCGCGCCTAGCCGGTACACGCCCGCGCGGTTCCAGTCGTGCGCGTACCAGCGCGGGGGCGCGTCGGGGAGCGGCAGCGCTTCTCCCGGAGCCACGGGCAGACGCGCCATCAGAGCAGCCGCGAGAAGTACATGCGGAACACCCGGATCGCGCCCGGCTCGGTGTCGTAGAGGCGCGTCGCCCAGAAGGCTCGGGGCTCACGCTGAAAGGAGAGGACGCCCGGGGCGGCCGGGTCGTTGGGATCCCACACGCCGAAGTCGATCTGAGCACCCGTGTCGCGCGCCTCGAAGGCGACGAGCGTGTGGTTCAGCTCGGGCTTCGGCCAGTTCGTGACGAGAAGCTGGACGAGGCGGCCTGCGCGGAGCTCGTCGAGGACCTCGCGCGCGACGTTCTCCTGGTGGGCGGGGGTCACATAGGAGGCCACCCGCCAGTTCGTCCAGTGCATCAGCGTCCAGAAGCGCCCGCCGAGCCCCTCCTTCACCGCGGTCTCCTCGGCCCGCGAGAACTCGCGCAGGCTCGCGTAGCCGGGGATCACGACGCGGTCCTCGGGCCGGAGCACCGCCCCCCACACCGGGAGCGCGGCCACGCGCCGGACGACCTCCACGTAGCCCGCGCGGTCGAGCTTCGCCTGCGTCGGCTCGAAGCGCGCGAACTGGTTGAACTGGCGGAGCGCGCGCGCCAGGACGAAGCAGTAGTTCGCGTACAGGTCGTCCGCGTCCGGATGCCGCGCACGGATGTCGTTGGCGAAGGCGAAGGTGTCGTCGGCGAACGAGAAGGCCGGCGTCGCGACGGCGGTGCCCGCGGCGCCCTCGAGGGGCCTCGCCGTGAGCGGCCCGAGCGCGCACGCCGCCGTGAGCAAGGCCGGGCCGAGGCAGAGGAAGCTCCGCACGTTCACGATGTTGTTCAATCTCACAGCCTAAAGGGCACCGTCCCCATCGTCAAGAACCGTGTGCTATTCTCGGGCGGTTCCCGCATGACGCGAGCCCTCGCGACCCTCTACCGGCTCCTCTACGACGGCGTCCTCTGCCGTCTCCCGGAGTCGACGGCGATCGCGCTCGGCCAGACGGCGCTCCGGCTGATTCCGTTCGACCGCCTCGGTGCGTTCCGCCTCGAGGATCCGCGGCTCGCGGTGACGCTCGGCGGCGTGCGCCTGGCGAACCCGCTCATCCTGGCGGCGATGTACTACGACGCGCGCATCCTCCGGCGCGCGATGGGGCTCGGCTTCGGCGCCGTCACGGCGAAGTCGATCACACGGGAGGCTCGCCCCGGTCACCCACAGCCGAACCTCGTGCGCGTCCGGACGGCGGCGGGGCCCGGGCTCGTCAACTGCAACGGCTTCCAGAACCCGGGGCTCGAGGCCTTCTCCGGCATGCTCGCGCGCATCCCCCACCGCGCGCCGCTGATCGTGAGCGTCGCGGGCGAGTCGGTGGATGACTACGTTGCCCTCGTCAGGGCGCTCGGCCCCCTGGGCGACCTGGTCGAGTTCAACATCTCGTCGCCCAACACGAAGCTCGTCTACGAGTGGAGCCGAAGGCCCGCCGAGCTGGTCACGCTCCTCCGCGCCGTGCGCGCCGCCACGACGAAGCCGCTCATCGTGAAGCTCTCGCCCGACTTCGCCGACGCGAACGAGGCGCAGATCATCCCGGCGGCCCTCGAGGCCGGGATCCGCATCGTGAACTACGGCAACACCCGCCGCGTGGAGGAGCCGCGCCTGTCGCAGCGGGCCGGCGGGCTCTCCGGGCCCGAGATCTTCGCCGGAACGCTCGCGAACCTCCGCCGAACCCGCCGGCGCTTCGGCGCCGAGCTCGAGATCATCGCGACGGGCGGTGTGGACTCGCCCGACAAGGCGCTCGAGCTGCTCCGGGAGGGCGCGACCGCGGTCGGCTACTTCACCGGATTCATCACGCGCGGCCCGATCCTCGCCCGCCAGATCCTCGAGCGCCTCCTCGACGTGCCTACGTGAGGCGGGCGGCCAAAAAAATGCGCACAGCTTATCCACATGTCCACATCTATCCACAGACGCCAAAATCAAACGGCCTGACGCGCGCCCGCGGGGATGCTTGCAAATTGTTACGCTCCCTTCGTCCACGGAGGGCGGGCACGCAATTTTTTCCGGATTCCACGCGGCCCGTGCGCCTCGGCGAGGCACCGCGCCCCCATTTTTCGCGGACAAACGAACCCTTGACAGTGCAATCACCGCGCTCGTAAGTTTGGCGGGCCAATGGCATCTTTTCGCTCCTCGGTCACTCCCGACCGGCGCACCGTAGCGAGGTAGACACCACAATGGACTCTAGCCGCAAACCGCTCGCCAAAGTGGAAGGCCGTCGCCGCATGCGCATGAGTGGCGTCACCGTCGTCTGGCGCGGAACGCCGAATCTCGACGACTGGGTGGCCTACATCGCCAACGGCACGCACTCGAAGAAGCTGATCCTCGCCGACCACGCGAGCGAGCGGAAGGTGAAGTCCCTCCTGTCCCGCCTGCAGACCCTGCCGAAGAAGGAGATCGAGAAGCTCGCGAAGGGGTGAGGGCTCTCTAGAGCTCGAGGGGCTCGACGTGCGCGACGGCGGCGGGATCGTCATGCCAGATCGCCGGGTCGGCGTCGACGAAGAGCTCGAGCCCGTTGCCATCGGGATCGTTCAGGTAGATCGACTGGCTCACGCGGTGGTCCGACACCCGGATCCGCGTGATTCCATGCGCCTCCAGATGAGCCTTCGCCCGTTTGAGATCGTCGAGGTTGTCGCCGATCTTGAGGGCCACGTGGTAGAGCCCCACGCTGTCAGGCGGCGCGGGCAGGGCGTTCGCGCCGACCGCCAGCACCGCCAGGTCGTGGTGGTTCTGGCCGGTGGCTGAGAAGAAGGCCATCTGCCCCCCCAGCCTGGCAACTTCCTTGAGGCCGATGACCTCTCGGTAGAACCTGGCCGAGCGCTCGAGGTCGCGCACCTTCAGCACGACGTGCCCGACGCCCCGCACCTTGATCGCCATGGCGGCTAGATGATACCGCGTTCCGCCAGGCTCACGAACCGCCCGCGCCCGATGACCACGTGGTCGTGGACCCTGAGGTCGAGCAGGCGCGCGCACTCGACCAGCTGGCGCGTCAGCCGGACGTCTTCTCGACTCGGCGTCGGGTCCCCGCTCGGGTGGTTGTGGAGGAGAACGACCGACGCCGCCGCCTCGAGGATGGCCGGCTTGAAGACCTCGCGCGGATGCACGAGGCTCGCCGAGAGCGTGCCCACGGAGATCACCCGGTCGCGCAGGAGACCGTTCTGGGCGTCGAGCAGGGCCACGCGGAACACCTCGCGCGGGAGGTCTTCCATGAGCGGGCCGAACGCGGCGTGGACGGCGGCGGGGCTCGCGAGCACGACGCGCGCGCCCGGCGTCCGCGCGCGAAGCCGGCGCGTGAGCTCGAAGGCGGCCACGAGCCGGGCGGCCTTGACCGGCCCGACGCCCTCGACCTGGGCGAGCTCCGTCACGTCGCGTCCGGCGATGCCGGCGAGTGAGCCGTAGGCGGCCAGCATCTCGCGCGCGACGTCCACCGCGCTCTTCCCCCGCGTCCCCGAACCAAGCTGGATCGCGAGGAGCTCGGCGTCGGCGAGGGCCTCGGGCCCGTTCCAGCAGAGGCGTTCCCGCGGGCGCTCGCCCGCGGGCCAGTCCTCGATCGCCATCCCTTCCCGTCTACGCGCACGGCATCCGCGCGTCAACGCGCTCATTCGTCCACACGCGCAGATTTGGATACGGCAGCCGGCGCGCGCCGATGGCACAATCGGCGTCCGGGAGGGCACGCGATGCGCGCATTCCGAGACTACGAGCAGTACGACGCGCTGGGGCTCGCCGACCTCGTGCGCCGTGGCAAGGTCAAGCCGGGAGAGCTCCTCGAGGCCGCGATCGAGCGGGTCGAGGCCCGGAACCCCTCGGTCAATGCGGTGGTGATGAAGCTCTACGACTACGGGCGCCAGGCGATCGCCGACGGCCTGCCCGATGGCCCGTTCCGCGGTGTGCCCTACCTCATGAAGGACCTCACGGCTTCCATCGCGGGCGTCCGGATGACGCGCGGCTCGAAGTTCTTCGCCGACACGCCGCCCGCCGCCGCCGACAGCGAGCACGTCAAGCGCCTGCGGCGTGCGGGGCTCGTCATCTTCGGACGCACCAACACCTGCGAGCTCGGCCTCTCGCTCACCTGCGAGCCGCGCCTCTACGGTCCCACGCGCAACCCGTGGGACCCGACGCGCATCGCGGCGGGCTCGAGCGGCGGGGCCGCGGCCGCGGTCGGCGCGCGCATGCTCCCGATGGCCCACGCCTCCGACGGCTTCGGCTCGATCCGCGCGCCCGCAGCGTGCTGCGGCCTCGTCGGTCTCAAGCCGACGCGGAGCCGCAACACCTTCGCGCCCTTCGCGGGCGAGGGGCTCGGCGGCCTCTCGACCGAGCACGCCGTGACGCTCAGCGTGCGCGACACGGCGGCGCTGCTCGACGCCACGCGCGGCGCCGGTCCCGGCGATCCCTACGTCGCGCCACCGCCCGCGCGCCCGTACGTGGAGGAGGTGGGAGCCGGCCCCGGCACACTGCGGATCGCCTGGACGGCCGCGGCGCCGAACGGCGCCACGGTCGAGGCGGAGTGTCTCCGGGTGCTCGCCGAGACCCTGAGGCTCTGCGCCGACCTCGGCCACCGCGTCGAGGAGCGGGATCCCGACATCGACCGGGCGGTCGTCGTGCCCACCTTCCTGACGCTCGCCTCGGCGAACACGGTCGTGAACCTCGCGAGCCATCCGACGGCGGGCCGGCCCGCGCGCGAGGACGAGGTCGAGCGGGTCACGTGGCTGACGGCGAAGCTCGGCGACCGGGTCACGGCCGCCGATTACGTCAGGGCCACCCAGGCGGCCCACCGGCTCTCGCGCCAGATGGCCGCGTTCCACGCGGGCGCCGACGTGCTGCTGACGCCGGGGCTCGCAACGCTCCCGGTCAAGCTCGGCTGGATCGACATGATGATGGACGACGTGGAAGAATATTGGCGGCGCGTATTTACATTCTCCCCCTTCACCGTGTGGTTCAACCTCACGGGCCAGCCAGCGCTCGTGCTGCCGCTGGGCACGAGCGACGAAGGCCTCCCCGTCTCCGTCCAGCTCGTGGCGCGCTTCGGCGACGAGGCGACGCTGTTCCGCCTGGGCGCGCAGCTCGAGGCGGCGCGCCCCTGGTTCGATCGCAAGCCAGCGCTCGCCGCCTAACCGTGGGCGAACGAGGGTGGAATCCCGATCTCGCCAGGACGTACGACCGGGTCGCGCGCGCCTACGCCGAGCAGTACTTCACCGAGCTCGAGCGCAAACCCTTCGACCGCGAGCTGCTCGATCGCTTCGCCGCCGCCGTCCGGGGCCGCGGGCGGGTCATGGACCTCGGCTGCGGGCCGGGCCACGTCGGCCGCTATCTCGCGGAGCGCTCAGTGGATGTCTTCGGCGTGGACCTCTCGCCAGGAATGGTCGCCGTCGCGCGGGAGCTGAATCCCGGGCTGCGCGTCGAGCACGGCGACATGCGCGCCCTCGCGCTACCCGACGCCTCGCTGGCGGGCGTCGTCGCCTTCTACTCCCTGATCCACCTCGAGCGCGCCTCGGCGCCACAGGCGCTGGCCGAGATCGCGCGTGTCCTAGCACCGGGCGGGGTCGTGCTGCTCGCGTTCCACGGGGGCGAGGGCGAGGCCCACGCCGACGACTGGTTCGGCCAGGGCGTGTCCGTCGACGCGACGCTCTTCTCGCCGGAGGAGATGGGACGTCTCATGGGGCAGGCGGGCCTGGCCGTCGCGGAGATTCTCACGCGTCCGCCCTATGACTTCGAGTACCCGACCCAGCGCGTCTACGCGTCGGGCACGAGGCCGCTGGCCGCTCTTCAGGGACGGATGTAGACGTACCCCCGCTCCTGCAGCTCCATGATGCGGACGACGCCGCCCTGCGGAAGCGGCGTGGCGCCGCGGGCCAGCTGCTCCAGCGTGATGCTGAGCCCCCGCATCGTGTTGCCACACGCGCCGAGGACCAGGCCCTGGGCCTGGAGCCGCTCGAGCGCTTCCTTCACGCCTGGGTCCATGCCGGCGGTCACGAAGTGGCGGAGCGCCGGGCCGTGGACGACCAGCTCGATCGCCTCGACGTTCGCGACACCGCCGACGCCCTTGACGTGGTTCTCGAGGTTGCCGAGGGCGAACTTGGTCCTCTCAATCGACGCCTCGTCGAGGTGGTAGACGATCTTGTGCTTCTTCGGCTGTTCCGCCAGGTGCGAGGCCTCCGCGGCGACCACGCCGAGGACGCCCGCGACGGTGACGAGGAGTGCGAGCAGTGCACGCATGGGATCCTCCTTCGGCTCAGGCGGCGTCGGCGGGCGCGAAGCGGAAACCTCCCGCCCGGCGCACGATGTAGCCGGCGCGCGGGAAGTGCGCGGCGAGCACCAGCACGCCCGAGTCGGCGTGGCGCTCGACGAACAGGCGCCGCGTGGCGCGCGCCTTCGCGGCGTCAGCACAGAACCGGCTCGACCACTGGGGCTCGGCCACCTGCACCGTCCGGTGCATGAGG